>JANMCG010000098.1:0-3088 GCA_031361075.1 Novosphingobium sp.
CATGTCCGTCAACACCTTTGGCCGCCTGTTGCGGTTCACCACCTGGGGTGAAAGCCACGGGGCTGCGCTGGGCGCGGTGGTCGACGGCTGTCCGCCGGGGCTCAGCATCAGCGAAGACAAGATCCAGCCGTTCCTCGATGCGCGGCGGCCGGGGCAATCCAAATTCACCACTCAGCGGCAGGAACCCGATCAGGTGCGGATCCTTTCGGGGACGTTCGAGGGCCAGACCACCGGCACCCCGATTTCGCTGATGATCGACAATGTCGATCAACGCTCGAAAGACTATTCCGAAGTGGCCAAGGCCTATCGCCCCGGCCATGCCGACTATGCCTATGACGCCAAATACGGCCTGCGCGATTATCGCGGCGGCGGGCGCAGTTCGGCGCGCGAGACGGCGGCGCGGGTTGCTGCTGGCGCGGTGGCGCGGCTGGTCATCCCCGAGGTGGTAGTGATCGCCTGGGTCGCGGAAATCGGCGGCGACTGCATCGATCCCGCCAATTTCGATGCCAACCAGATTGGCCGCAACCCGTTTTTCTGCCCCGATCCGGTGGCCGCGGTGCGCTGGGAAAAGCTGGTCGACGAAGCGCGGCTGGCGGGCTCGTCGCTCGGTGCAGTGGTCGAATGCGTCGCCACGGGGGTTCCGGCCGGATGGGGCGCGCCGATTTATGCCAAGCTCGACGCCGATCTGGCCAGCGCGATGATGGGAATCAACGCGGTCAAAGGCGTGGAAATCGGCGATGGCTTTGCCGCCGCGCGGCTGAACGGCGAAGCCAACGCCGATCCGATGCGGCCCGGTGACGGTAAAGGGGGTAATGCTGGGCCGGTGTTCACCGCCAACCACGCCGGCGGAATTGCGGGCGGGATCAGCACCGGCCAGCCGGTCAAAGTGCGGGTTGCGTTCAAGCCGACCAGCTCGATCCTGACCCCGGTCGAAACCATCGACCGCGACGGCAATGCCACCGAAATCCGCACCACAGGCCGCCACGATCCCTGCGTCGGGATCCGCGGGGTGCCGGTGGTCGAGGCGATGATGGCCCTGGTGCTGGCCGATCACAAACTGCTGCATCGCGGGCAATGTGGGTGAGCCTGGGGCAGGATCGATGAGCCTCTATTTCGCCGCAATCCTCGCCTTTGCGGGCATGCTGTGGCTGTTCAATCACCGCCGCCAGAAGCGCCTCGATGCCGACCAAGGGCAGCATCACCTCGCTTCATTGCTGATCGGCGCGGCCAGCGGCCAGCCCGGCGCAAGCCAGCGGCTTGCCACCGAACAGCTCGATCAAATCGCCACAGGCAGCGCTGACCGCCGGGTGCGCTTGACTCACGCGGTGATGCTGGTGCGGGGCAGCGCGGGCGCGGAACTTTATGCGAAAGTGCTGGAGCTCTCGCGCAGACTGTAAATCTACCGCGGCACGAGCAGGGGCAGGATTTAACCCCGCAACACCGCGCCCAGCTTCGCCGCCGCCGCAGTCACCCGCTCGGCGATGGCCTTGAGCTCGGCCTCGTTGAAGCTCTTGTCGCCCGGCTGGAGCGTCACCTCGATGGCCAGCGACTTCTGCCCCTCGGGCACGCCAGCCCCGCGGAAATCGTCGAACAGCCGCGCCGCGACAATGTTGGCCTTGTCGGCATTTTTGACCGCGCGAACCAGATCGCCCGCAGGCAGGGCGGCATCGACCAGGAAAGCGAAGTCGCGGGTCACCGCCTGCAGCGCTGGCGGGGCATAAGCGGCGCGGGCAAAGCTCGCGGCCTTGCGCGCGGGGATCGCATCGAGGTGGATGCCTGCCACCGCCACCGCCACGCCGATGTCGAACGCCTTGAGCACGGCAGGATGGACCATGCCGAAGCTGGCCAGCTGGGTCTTGGGCCCGAGCCGCAGCGTGGCCGACTGGCCGGGATGATACATCGCGCCGGCATCGCCCGAGACTTGCAGGCTATCGACCGGAGCCCCGGCATCACGCAGCAGTTCGAGGCACAGCGCCTTGGCATCGAAGGCATTGAAGGACTGCGCCTTGCCGCTGTGCCAGCTGCGCGCGGCCTTGTCGCCTGCCAGCACCAGCAGCAATGTGGGATGTTCGCCATCGGCCAGATAGCGCCGCCCGATCTCGAACAGCCGGACCGAGCTGGCGCCGCGATCAAGGTTGCGCCGCACTGCTGACAGCAGGCCCGGCAGCAGCGAGGGGCGCATGACTTTCAGCTCTTCGCTGATCGGGTTCTCGAGCACCCACAGCCGCTCATTCTGGCCCGGGGTCAGGGCACCGATACCAGCCGCTTCGGCTTCCGAAATGAACGACCAGGTAATCGCTTCGTTGAGGCCCAGCCCAGCCGCGGCGCGGCGCAGCTTGCGCTCCAGCTTTTGCGCTGCTGTGGCGGTCGGCCGGGCCACCCCGTCGGCGCGCGGCAGCGCGACGCTGGCGACATTGTCCAGCCCGTAAATGCGCACCACTTCCTCGACCAGATCGGCGGCTCCGTCGATGTCGCGCCGCCATGTCGGCACGGTGACGGACCAATCGGTGCCGACCGTAAAGCCGAGCCGTTCCAGAATGGCGCGCTGCTCTGCACTGGCGACCGCGATCCCGCCGAGGCGCTCGCACAGGCCGGTATCGTAATTGATCACGCGGGGCCCGAGCGGCGGCTGGCCCGCGCGGGTGATCGCCGATGCGGTCCCGCCGCAGTGTTCAAGCACCAGCCAAGTCGCGATGGCCAGCCCGTCATCGAGGAACGCCGGATCGACCCCGCGTTCGAACCGCTGGCGCGCATCGCTGGTCAGGCCGAGCTTCTGGCCGGTGCGGGCAATATGCTCGGGATCGAAATAGGCACATTCGATCAGCACGTCGGTGGTCTCGGGCGAAACCCCTGAATGCGCGCCGCCCATGATCCCGCCGATATCGTGGACCATTGCGTCGTCGGCGATCACCGTCATGGTCGCGTCGAGCGTGTAGGTCTTGCCGTTAAGCGTTTCGACCTGCTCGCTGTCTTTTGCCAGCCGCGCAACCAGTCCCCCGGACAATTTGGCGCGGTCATAAACGTGCAATGGCCGGCCCAGATCGACCGAGATGAAATTGGTGATGTCGACCAGCATCGAGATCGGCTT
>JANMCG010000119.1:0-13037 GCA_031361075.1 Novosphingobium sp.
GCCAACTTTGTCGGCCTTGCCGCCGCACGCGGAGAGCTGCTGCGCCGCCAGGGCTGGGATGTCGAGGCCGACGGACTCTATGGCGCGCCGCCACTTCGCGTTCTGGTCGGCGCCGATGCGCACAACACGGTGTTTTCAGGACTGCGCTACCTTGGCCTCGGTGAAAAGCGGGTCACCACCATCGCGACCGACAGCCTCGGGCGGATGCAGCCGGGCGATCTTGAGCGCGCGCTCAGGGCCAGCAGCGAACCGGCGATCGTGATCGGGCAAGCCGGGCAGATCAATACCGGCGTCAGCGATCCCTTCGCCGAGATTGTACCGCTGGTTCATGCTGCCCAGGGTTGGATTCATGTCGATGGTGCCTTTGGCCTGTGGGCCCGTGCCAGCGACAAGCATCGCCACTTGCTCGGCGGCATCGAACAGGCCGATTCGGTGGCCACCGACGGACACAAGTGGCTTCAGACACCTTACGATTGCGGTTTCGTCATTGTCCGGAACGAGCAAGCGCATCGCCGGGCAATGGATATGCAGGCAAGCTATCTGACCCGCGAAAATGCCAGCCATCGCCATCCCGGCGCTTATGTGCCTGAACTATCGCGCCGCGCGCGGGGCTTTGCAGCCTGGGCGATGATGCGGCGGCTGGGCCGCAGCGGGATCGCCGAAATGGTCGATAAGGACGTGCGGATCGCCGGAATCCTTGCTGCGGGCATGGCGTCAATACCCGGGGTCACGGTGCTCAACCAGCCCGAACTCAACCAGTTCATGGTCCGTTTCGGTGAACAGGGTGACGAATTGGGCAGCGACCGCGATACCCTCGCGACCGTCGATCAGATCCAGCGTGACGCGCAGGCGTACATGGGTTCGGCACAATGGCGCGGGCGCTGGGTGATGCGTGTTTCAGTGTGCTCGATTGCCACAACCGAAGAAGACGCGGCGATTACGATTGATGCCGTTCGTTCAGCTTGGGAGGCTGTGCAAGCCGGCCGCTAGGCCCTATCACGCCAACGCAATGCGCCCCGATCAGCTTAACCCCCTGTTTGTCCCCGCCGACCATCTCAAGGGCGTCGGCGCTACGCTGGCGCGGCCGCTGGAGCGGCTTGGGCTGACCCGGGTCAAGGATTTCGTCTATCATCTCCCCGACCGCTTTGTTGAACGCCGCGCCGTAGCCGATCTGGATCAGGCCAGCGTCGGCGATAACATCGTCATCGCGCTGACCCCGGTCGAATATCGCGCATCGCCCGGCAGAGGCCCGCTGCGGGTGCTGGCGAGCGATGCCGCCGGCAATATCTGCGCGGTCACTTACTTTGGGCGCAATTCAGGTTGGGGCAAAAAACAGCTGCCACTGGGTGAGCAGCGCTGGGTCGCCGGGCGGCTCGACCAATATGGCCAGATGCTGCAGATCGTCCATCCCGACCATGTCGCCGAAGCCAGCGCGGCGATGCTGGGCCAACTTACCGAGCCGGTCTATCCGCTGTCCGAAGGGCTGACCCAAGGGCGCACTGCGGCCTTGATCCAGCAAGCGCTTGAGGCGGTGCCCGAACTGCCCGAATGGATTGAACCGGGTCTGGCTGATCAACAGCGCTGGCCGCACTGGCGCGACGCGTTGCTGCTGGTGCACAAGGGTGATCACCCGGCCGCACGCGACCGGTTGGCCTACGACGAATTGCTCGCCAACAGCCTGGCGCTGCTGCTGGTCAAGAACGCAAATCGCGCGCACGTCGGCACGCAGTTGAAGGGTGATGGTCGGTTGCGGGCCAAATTGCAGCTGCCGTTCGAACTGACCGGAGCGCAGCGCCGCTCGATTGCCGAGATCGAGGGTGATCTGGCGCAGGCCGCGCCGATGCTGCGGCTGCTGCAAGGCGACGTTGGCTCGGGCAAAACCGCGGTGGCGGTGGAAGCGATGCTGATAGCGGTGGAAGCTGGGGCGCAGGCGGCACTGCTTGCCCCGACCGAAATCCTTGCGCGGCAGCATTACGAAACGATTCGCCGGATGCTGGCGCCGACCGGGGTCACCGTGGCGTTGTTGACCGGGCGCGACAAAGGCCGGGCGCGTGAGGCGATCCTGATGGGACTGATCGATGGCTCGATCCAGATCGCAATCGGCACTCACGCGATTTTTCAGGACGCAGTGGCGTACAACAACCTGGCCTTGGTGGTGATTGACGAGCAGCACCGCTTCGGGGTCAGCCAGCGGCTGATGCTTGCGCAAAAGGGCAAGCGCACCCCGCATTGTCTGGCGATGACCGCAACCCCGATTCCACGCACGCTGACGCTGGCCCAATACGGCGAGATGGATGTCAGCCGGATCGATGAAATGCCGCCCGGCCGCCAGCCAATCGACACCCGGGTGGTCGCGCTAGAACGCATCGGCGATGTGATCGGCGCGCTTGAGCGGCATCTGGCAGGTGGCCAGCAAGCCTATTGGGTCTGCCCGATGGTCCGCGAACTCGAATGCGAAGACATCGCCGCTGCCGAAGCGCGCTACGCCGATTTGAAAGCGCGATTTGGCGACGTGGTCGCACTGGTCCACGGTCAGTTGCGCCCTGAGGCCAAGGACGCCGCGATGGAAAGGTTCGTGCGCGGCGAAGCGAAGCTGCTGGTAGCAACCACAGTGATCGAAGTCGGGGTCGATGTGCCAGCAGCGACGCTGATGGTAATAGAACAGGCTGAGCGGTTCGGGCTGGCGCAGCTCCACCAGCTGCGCGGGCGGGTTGGCCGCGGGGCCGAGCAAAGCACCTGCCTGCTGCTGCGCGGCAATGCGATGAGCGAAACCGCGCGCGAACGACTTGCGTTGATGCGCGAGACGCAGGACGGATTCCGGCTGGCCGAAGAAGATTTACGGCTGCGCGGCGGGGGCGAACTACTTGGCACGCGGCAATCAGGCGATACCCCGTTTCGGGTCGCCAGCCTTGAGCAGATCCAGCGGTTGCTGCCAGTTGCGCACGATGATGCACGCATTCTGATCGACCGCGACGGCGGGCTCAAGGGTGAGCGCGGCGAGGCGGCCCGGTTGTTGCTGTATCTGTTCGAGCGCGATTGGGGCGTGCAATTGTTGCGCGGCGGGTAAGCCTTAGCCGCCACAGCCCCCGTTAGGCTCAATCCAAGCGGAGAAACTGTGGCGGCCCTTGCTCCACTCGCGGCAGAGCTTTGCAAATCGTATCATGCTTAACCGGTTGCTCAATAAAACGGGGAGCTGGCGGCTTCGTTCCCGCTGCTCGGCACAAATTTGTCCTGCGGCCACTGGGGTTAGGCTTGCAGCTCCGGGCGGCGCATGGCACCTGCGCGGAGAGTGGGCGGATGACAGGAAAGAACATTGATGAACGACGCGCCGATCCGCTTGTTATTGTGCGATATCGATGGGACGCTGGTACGGCAGGATAAAACCCTGCCGGTTGAAAATATCGCCGCAATCCGCGATTTGGCGGCCTGCGGGGTTGCGGTTTCGCTGATCTCGGCGCGCCCGGCTGAAGGGATTTTGCCGATCGCCGCCCGGCTGGGTTTGCCCGGACCGTTTGGCGCGTTCAACGGCGGGACGATCTTCACTGAAGATGGCACGGAATTGTCGTCGGCGCAGTTACCGTCCGCGCTGGCCAGCCAGCTGCTTGAGCTTTACGCGGCGGGCGGGGTGACGGTGTGGCTGTTTGCACGCGGGCATTGGCTGACCAGCAATGTGGCTGATCCGCACACCCCGCGCGAGGTGCTGTCGTCGGGCATGCTACCCCAAACCGGGGCCGATTTCAGCAAATTCGTGGATCACGCCGACAAGATTGTGGCAGTGTGCGACGACCCGGCGGCGATGAACGCGCTTGAGCAGCAAGCCCGCACGGTCGTCGGCAACGCAGCGACGCTGGTGCGCTCGCAAGACTACTATCTGGATTGCACTGCACTGGCGGCGAACAAGGGGGACGGCGTGACGCATTTGGCGCAACTTTACGGGGTGCCGCTTAGCCAGGTGGCGGTGATCGGCGATCAGGGCAACGACGTCGCCATGTTCCGCCGGGCTGGCCTGGCCATTGCGATGGGGCAATCGAGCCCGGCGGTGCAAGCCGAAGCGCACTGCGTGGCAGCCGATTTCGAGCAGGCCGGGGTCGCCGATGCGATCACACGCTTTGTCTTGCCGCGCATCGCAAAACGCTGATTGGTCGGGGAAAGAGGATTCGAACCTCCGGCCCCTGCCTCCCGAAGACAGTGCTCTACCAGGCTGAGCTATTCCCCGACCGATCGTTCACCCATCCAGAGAGGGGCGAGGCAGGAGCGCGCCTATAATGGGCGATCTGCGGGGTGGCAAGCGGGCAATAGCGCGCTAACACGGGTTTATGGCCAGCGCTGCAATCCCCCTCGATTCTCCCCGGCAAGCCCATTGGGAATGGCAATATCTCGACCTGATGCGCCGGATCTGGGAGACCGGCGATGCACGGACTGAGCGCACCGGAGTGGGTACCCGGTCGGTGTTCGGAACGCAGCTTCGGTTCGATCTGGCGGGCGGCGCGATGCCGTTGATCACCACCAAGCGGGTCTATTGGAAGACCGCAACCCGCGAATTCCTGTGGTTTCTGACCGGCGACACCAACATTCGGGCACTGTGCGCACAAGGTGTGCAGATCTGGACCGACTGGCCGCTCGAGCATTTTCGCTCCACCAGCGGCGAGGCGATTTCGCGTGCGGATTTTTCTGCGCGGATCGTCGAAGACGCTGATTTTGCTAACAAATGGGGCGACTTGGGACCGGTTTACGGCAAGCAATGGGTCGATTGGCCAACGTATCAGCCCGTGGGCAACGGACTGTTCAAACCGGGCGAGGGCATCAACCAGGTTGCGCAGGTGGTGCACAGCCTGCGCACCAATCCGGGCAGCCGCCGCCACATTGTCGAGGGCTGGAACGTCGCCGAGCTTGACCGGATGGCGCTGCCGCCGTGCCATAAAAGCTATCAGTTCCACGTCGCCAATGGCCGCTTGAACTGCGCGCTGTATCAACGCAGCTGCGATGTCGCGCTGGGTCTGCCGTTCAACCTGTGGGGTGCGGCGCTGTTTACCCGGATGCTGGCCCAGCAATGCGATCTGGAACCGGGCGAGCTGGTGTGGCTTGGCGGCGATACGCACCTTTACCTCAACCACCGCGATCTGGTCGAAACCCAGCTTGGGCGTCAGCCCGCGGGAACGCCGACCATGACGATCGTGCGGCGGCCGGGCAGCATATTCGATTACAGGATCGATGATTTTGTGGTGAGCGATTACACGCCGCAAGCAGCTATTGCTGCGCCGGTGGCGGTGTAACTTGGCGATTGGCGCGGATCGGCCTATCGATTGAAGACACGAGGTCGCAGCTGAGTGGGGATAGCGATAGTGCGATGACTTCGGCCGATAGTGCACCCGATCCGGACCATGCCGCTCCGCGCGTCTTCCTGAGCTATGCCCGGGCTGATCGCAAACGCGCACTGCCCTTGATCGCGGCGCTGGAGCAGGCCGGGATCAGCGTCTGGTGGGACGGGCTGCTCGAAGGCGGCGACAGCTTTTTGCCGACCACCGAAGCCGCGCTCGAAGCAGCCGATGCGGTGGTGGTCCTGTGGTCGCAGACGTCGGTGGATTCGCATTGGGTCCGCGATGAAGCGACCCGCGGGCGTGAGCGGCAATGCCTGGTGCCGCTGCGGCTTGATCACAGTCCGCCGCCGCTGGGGTTTCGCCAGTTTCAGGTCATCGACCTGAGCACCTGGCGGGGCAAGGCCGATGCCGCGCCAATCGCTGCTGCCGTGCGCGCCATCCGCGGCTTTAGCGGCCAAACTCATGCCCATGTGCCGGTCGCACCGGCAACTGCATCGCGGCGCGGAGTGCTGCTGGGCGGCGGCGCTGCGGTGGTTGCTGTGGCTGGCGGGATGGTCGCTTGGCGCACTCTTGGTCCGGGGGCTGTTCGGGCGATTGCCAACACGATCGCGGTGATCCCGTTCAGCAATCTGGGCCAGCCGGACGAAGCCTATTTCTCGGCGGGCTTGTCAGAAGAGCTGCGCGCCACGCTCGTGCGTGACCCGCTGCTGCGGATTGCCGCGCCGACCTCTTCGGCGGGCTTTCGCGATGCCAGCGACGATGTGTTGGCGATCGCCAAGAAACTGGGTGTGGCTTATATCCTGCGCGGCAGCGTGCGCCGCGGTGCCGATCTGCTGCGCGTCAGTGTCGAATTGTTGAGCGGTGCCGATGCCCGGCTGGTGTGGACGCAAAGCCTTGATCGCGCGCCGAGCGATGTGCTGGCCTTGCAGACCGAAATCGCGGCGGTGGTGGGCCGGGCGCTGTCGACCGAGATGAGTCAGCAGGCGATTGCCGCCGGCCGCTCGGGCGATCTTGAGCAGGTCGGCGGCACCAGCAATGCGCAGGCGTTCGATGCCTATTTGCGCGGCAAGGCGCTGGCAGAAGTCAGCACCAGCGAGGACAGCGATCGGGCTGCGCTGGCAAAATTCGATGCGGCGCTGGCGCTTGATCCTGGCTATGCCTCAGCCCTGGCAGCGCGCTCAAAGATCCTTGCCGTGATCGCTAACGAAACCGGCCGCAGTGCCGAAATACCCGCGCTTTACAGCCGCGCAGTCGCCTCGGCGCAGGCCGCGATCAAGGCCGCACCCAAGCTGGCCGATGCACAGCTGGCGCTGGGCTACGCACTGTACAATGGCCGCCTCGATCCCTCAGCAGCGCGCCAACCCTATGATCGTGCGCGCGAATTGGGCGAAGGCGATGCCGATGTCCTGCGCACGTTCGCACTGTATTGTGCGTATACGGGCCGCGCCAACGATGCGGCACAGGCGATCAAGACGTCGCTGGCGCTCGATCCGCTTAACCCCGGGGCGTTTCGCGCCGCGGGGTATGTGGCATACGCGCACCGCGATTATGCCGAGACCATCGCCAGGATGCGCGCGGCTTTGGCGCTTAATCCGCAACTCAGCACGGCCAGTGCCGCGATCGGTTCAGCGCTTTACTTGTCCGGTCAGGGCGCGGCGGCGCGCACAGCTTTTGCTGCCGAGCCCCTGGCGCTGTTTCGGTTGCAGGGCGAAGCAATCGTCCTTCGAAAATCGGGCGACGCGGCCGGAGCGCAGCAAGCCTTCGACCAGCTGGCGCGCGAATATGGCAGCAACGCAAACTATCAGCAGGCGCAGATTTTGGCGCAATGGGGCGATAGCGACGGCGCGCTGGACCGGCTTGAGCAGGCGTGGGCCTCGCGCGATTCGGGGCTGTTGCTGGCGCGGACCGACCCCATGCTAGACCCGGTTCGCAGCACCCCGCGGTTTGCCGATTTGCTTTCACGCATCGGGCTGGCATAACCTGGCCCGGTCGCACCAAACAGGAGGAGCATGAGATGCGTAAAATTTCAACCGGACTGCTGATCGCCGCCACTGCACTGGCGCTGGCCGGATGCAAGCAAGAAGCAGCCCCCGTAGCCGAGGCTACCGAAGCTGCCACCACTGAAGCGGTTGATGCCGCGATGGCCCCAGCCACTGCATCGACCGACGCCGGCGCCGCCACCGACGCTGCTCCAGCCGCAACCGAAACCACCGATCCCAACGGCAATCCGATCAAACCGTAATTTCCCGAGCTGTTCGTCCGGGCAAGTGGAACACGCTTGCCCGGGTCGGACAGGCCCGGCGCCAAAATGGTCAAAGCGGGCCGGTGTAGCCTTCGATCCACTTCTTGAAGTAGCTGACCCGGGTGAACACGCCGGGCTTGGTCTGCCTGCCGCAGCCCACAATTTCGGGATTGTGGCTGACTACCCCGATCAGCACGGGCTTGGTGCCGATCCACCACACCAGCGGCCCGCCGCTGTCACCCTTGCACTGCGTCGATCCAGCCGCGCCATAGCCTTGGCCGCACAGCGCGATTGCGTTGCGCGCGCATTTTCCATCGGCCAGCATCAGCACTTTGCCATAGAGCAGCGGGGCGGAAGGACGATCGCGCACGGTGCGCCCCCAGCCATAGAAATGCGCCTCGGTTCCAGCGAATTTTCGCATCGCCGGAGGTTCCGCATCGATCGCCACCTTCTGCACCCAGATCCGCCGCCCGCGTGCGGTCTGGGCATCGGGGGCGAAGCGGATCAACGCGATGTCGTTGTAATAACCGGTGCGCGAATTGTACTGGCTCGGCGCATAGGTTGCGACAATCTTGTAGCTCAGCCCGGTCTCGCCAAGCATCAGGTTGGAAACCCCCAGCCTAACCCGGTAACCGGCCGCCTGGATATCGTTGCCATTGTCCTTGAGACAGTGCGCGGCGGTCAGGATCCAGCCCGCGGCGATCACGGTACCGCCGCACCACTGGCGATCTTCCCAGTCAAGCACCCGCTGCGTCAATTGCGGCATCCGGTCGGGGCGCTGGATCTGCGCCATCCACGGTTGGCCTTCAGGTTTTTCAAAACCATTCCCGACATAGCCGTTGCTGGGCGGTTGCATATCATCGACCGCGGTCAGCGGGGCGCTGTCAAGCAACAGCGGGTCCGGACAACGCCAGGCATCCCGGCAAGCGCGCGGCACGGGCGGTTCGCCGATTATCGTACCGGGTTGCGCCGCGGCGGGCATACCCGGCGCGCCCAAGCCCACACCCAGCGCAAGCGCTGCGGCGTGGATCGCCATAGTCCGGTAATTCTGCATCGGCTTGCCTCCAGTCAATCACGGCCGCGTCACGGCCCGTAACGGGCCGGTCAAACCCTCGATCCAGCTCTTGTAGCTGCTGATCCGGGTAAACACTCCCGGTTTGCGCTGCTGACCGCAGACCGCCACATCGGTATTGTGACTGACCACCCCGACCAGCACCGGTGTGGTATTGTCCCACCAGACCAGCGGGCCGCCGCTGTCACCGTGGCACTGGGTCGAACCCGTGGCACCGTAGCCTTGCCCGCACAGCGCGATGCCACTGCGCTGGCAACCGGTGTCGGGCTGTAACCGCACCCGGCCATATAACAGCGGGGCAGAAGGTTTGTCGTGCTCGGTCCGGCCCCAGCCATAAAACCAAGCTTCACTGCCACCGAACTGCCGCGCGGTTGGCGGCGCGCTATCGACCGAAATCGACTGCGCCCAGATCCGGCGGCCGCGTTCGGTCGCATCATCGGCGGCAAAGCGGATCAGCGCGATGTCGTTGAGGTAGCGCTTGGGATCATAATCCGTGTGCCGGTAAGTTGCGACGATACGGTAAGTCACGCCAGTTTCGCCGCGACTGATATCGGAAACTCCCAACCGGACCCGGTATCCGGCTGCCTTGATGTCGGCCCCGTTGTCGTTCAGGCAATGCGCCGCGGTGACGATCCAGCCCGGCGCAATATAAGCTCCGCCGCACCACTGGCGGTCTTCCCAATCGAGCATACGCCGCGTCAGCTGGGGCATTCGTGCCGGGCGCTGCAACTGAGCCATCCACGGTGCGCTGCCCGGCGGCGCACGAAAACCGCGCCCGGCCCGGCGCACCCCCGGCACCACAAGAACAGGGTCGGTCGCGGGATCAACGGCAGTCGCAGCTGTCGGATCTATCGCGGCGTTCGCAGGTGTCGCAGTGTCCGCAACTGTCGCAGCAGTGGGCGGAGGCGTAGCCTCTGCTGGCGGTGGATCTCCCGCTGGCGGCAAGATGTTTTGTGCCAGCTCGGTCGGTTCGCTGTCGAGCGACGCCGCGTCGGGACAGCGCCATTCATCGCGGCAAGCGCGGGGCACGGACGGTAGGCTGAGATCGGGATTGTCCGGTCCGCGGTCCGGCGCCGCGGAATCCTCCAGACCCTGCGCCGTGGGGGCAACCTCCTGCGCCGCTGCGGTGCCGGCGCCTGCCCAGGCGGTGGCAAGGATCAGGGCAATTCGAGCTTTCAACATGGCACCGGCCTCCGGCGCGACCCGCGATATCTTAGCGTCTGGTGGAACCTGCGGCCAACCAAAATTTGACCCGGCTCAATGCGCCGGGCGGGCTTGTGCAAATGGCGCTGGAGTGCTGATATTGCGTGATCAGCACATGGCGACCAGCATAGTGCGATCAGCACAGGGCGATCGGCCCGGTTGACCTCATCGACTGTTTGAAATAATCTGTCGTTTACTTGCAACAATGCTTCGGTGGATGAGTCGAAGCGGGAGAGCGTGGGATGGCCAAGACGACCGATGCAGGCACAGCGGTGCACGGCAACTTGCCGCCGCTTGAACTGCATGTGCCCGAACCGCCATTCCGCCCCGGCGATCCGGTCGATTACAGCTATCTCGATATTCCGGCCGCAGGCCTGTTGCCGCGCCCCGATGAAGCCTGCGCCGCAAAGGACACGCATCCGCTGTGCGAGGGGATGATCCGCGTGCTGGGTGACGATCACCACGCGGTTGGCGCATGGGATCCCAGGCTCGATCCTGAAACGCTGCGGCGGATGCTGCGGGTGATGGCGCTGACCCGCGCCTTCGATGACCGGATGTATCGCGGTCAGCGGCAAGGCAAGACCAGCTTTTACATGAAATGCACCGGAGAGGAGGCGACCTCGGTCGCCTCGGCCTTTGCGCTGGCCGACGATGACATGGTTTTCCCCAGCTATCGCCAGCAAGGCATCCTGATCGCGCGCGGCTATCCGCTGACCGAAATGATCAACCAGATCTATTCGAACCGCGCGGACAAACTCAAGGGCCGCCAGCTGCCGATCATGTATTCGAGCCGCGAACACAGTTTCTTCACGATCAGCGGCAACCTTGCTACGCAATATCCGCAAGCGGCCGGATGGGCGATGGCCAGCGCGATCAAGGGCGATACCCGGATCGCCGCCAGCTGGATCGGCGAAGGGTCGAGCGCCGAGGGCGATGTCCACGCCGCGTTTACGTTCGCCACTGTGTTCAACGCGCCGGTGGTGTTCAACATCGTCAACAACCAGTGGGCGATCTCGAGCTTTTCGGGCTTCGCCGGGGCAGAGCGCGCAACCTTCGCGGCAAAGGCGGTGGGTTATGGCATCGCGGGCCTGCGGGTGGACGGTAACGATGCGCTGGCGGTCTATGCGGCGATGCGCTGGGCCGCCAACCGCGCGCGCGCCAACCAAGGCCCGACGCTGATCGAGCATTTCACGTATCGCGCTGAAGGCCATTCCACCTCGGACGATCCCAGCCAGTACCGCTCGGCGCAAGAGCGCGAGGAGTGGCCGCTGGGCGATCCGATCATGCGGCTCAAACGCCATTTGATTGCGCTGGGCGAATGGAGCGAAGATCGGCACGCGGCGATGGACCTTGAGTTGATCGAACAGGTCAAGGCTGCAACCAAAGAGGCCGAGAAGAACGGCGTGCTGGGACACGGGCTGCATCACCCCTTCCACACCATGTTCGAAGATGTGTTCGAAGAGCTGCCGTGGCACCTTGAGGAACAAGCTGATCAGGCGATCCGCGAACGGCGCACAAAATGGCCCGAATGGAAAGAATCATGAGCGCGGCGACCGATTGCGTGGCCACCGTTGACGCCCCCGTCCGCCGGCTCAACATGATCGAGGCGATCAACGACGCGCTGGCGGTGATGATGGACCGCGATCCCGATGTGGTCGTGTTCGGCGAAGACGTGGGCTTTTTTGGCGGGGTATTCCGCGCGACTGCGGGGCTGCAAAAGAAGTTCGGCAAAAACCGCGTGTTCGATACCCCGATCAACGAATGCGGGATCATTGGCGCAGCGGTCGGGATGGGGGCCTATGGCTTGCGCCCGGTGCCCGAAATCCAGTTTGCCGATTACATCTACCCCGGGCTCGATCAGCTGATTTCCGAGGCGGCGCGGCTGCGCTATCGCTCGGCGGGTGAATTCATCTCGCCGATCACGGTGCGCTCGCCGTTTGGTGGCGGCATCTTTGGCGGGCAGACTCACAGCCAGAGCCCCGAGGCCTTGTTTACGCACGTTGCCGGGATCAAGACCGTCATTCCGGCCACGCCCTACGACGCCAAAGGGCTGCTGATCGCGGCGATCGAAGACAATGATCCGGTGATCTTTTTCGAACCCAAGCGGATCTACAACGGCCCGTTCAGCGGCAATTACGACAAGCCGGTCGAACCCTGGGCGCGGCACGCCGACAGCGTGGTGCCCGAAGGATATTACAAGGTGGCGCTGGGCAAGGCGCGAGTGGTGCGCGAAGGCGAAGCGCTGACCGTGCTGGCTTACGGGACGATGATCCATGTGGCTGAGGCGGTGCTGGCCGACATGGGGGTCGATGCCGAAATTATCGACCTGCGCACGCTGGTTCCGCTCGACATCGCGACTGTGGAAAAGTCGGTGCAAAAAACCGGCAGATGCCTGATCATCCACGAAGCCACCCGCACCGGGGGGTTTGGCGGCGAACTTTCGGCCCTGGTGCAGGAACGCTGCTTCTACCACCTCGAAGCGCCGATCGAGCGGGTCACCGGCTTCGACACCCCCTATCCGCACAGCCTTGAATGGGCGTATTTTCCTGGCCCCGTTCGCATCGGTGAAGCGGTCGACCGGCTATTGAAGGCATAAACCGCATGGGCAAATTCACTTTCCGCCTGCCAGATATCGGAGAAGGCATCGCCGAGGCCGAGATCGTCGCGTGGCACGTCAAAGTGGGCGACCGGATCGAGGAAGACGGCCGCATCGCCGATGTCATGACCGACAAGGCCACGGTCGAGATGGAGAGTCCGGTCAGCGGTGTGGTACTCGAAGTCGCCGGGGCCGAGGGCGATATGGTCGCGATCGGTTCGGCCTTGGTGGTGATCGAGATCGAGGGCGAGGTTGAGCCCGACCAGCACGCCGGTTCGGCAGTGGTGGAGCGGATTGCGGCAGAAAATCCCGATGCTGGCGATGCCGACCGGGTGATTGCGGCAGAACACCAGCAACCACTGGTTGTGCCAAGCCAAGTCGTGCCACCGCGCACGGCGTTTGACACCAAGCCCGAACCAGACGCGCCAAGAGCCGTCACTTTGGTCGACACGAACGGAGCAGGGGGTAAAGTCCTGGCGTCTCCCGCGGTACGCGCCCGCGCCAAGGACCTGGGGGTTGACCTCGCTTTGGTCAAAGCTGCCGAAGGCGGACGGCTGCGCCATTCCGATCTTGATGCCTTCCTTGCTTACAGCGCCGGTTCAGGCT
>JANMCG010000131.1:0-5443 GCA_031361075.1 Novosphingobium sp.
AAATTAACTGCTCCCATTAAATTTGTTTCAAAATTATAATGTGGATTTTTGTAGGAATCGATTACTAAAGGCTGTGCTGCCAAATGAAATGCAAAGTCGGGTTTTACTTTATCAAAATATGCTTGCAGTTTTTCTTTGTCACGCACATCGCCATCCAAATGATGAATTTTTGTTGCTAATCCTGTTGTAACGTAATTATCGTGTTTTGTGAGTGGCGGTAAAGCGTATCCATAAACATCAGCGTGTTTTCTCGCGCCGCCGCCCTGGGTTCCCCCGCGCCACCGCAATGTGCCGCCGTAGCAATGCCTGCTGCACTTGCCGGTCTGACTTGTCATAATAGTAATCGAGCCCGGTTTCACCAATCGCGATCACTCTGGGATGATCGGTCGCGCTTAGCAGTGCCGCCTCACCCAGATCGGCGTGGCCGTCGGCTTCATGCGGGTGAATCCCGACCGAAGCCCAGACATCGGGCTCGCGCTCCGCGGTTGCGATCACTTGATCCCACTCGCTCAGGCGGGTCGAGATCGACAGGAAGCCCCCTACCCCAGCAGCGCGCGCCCGTTCCAGCACCGCTGCCTGATCCTCGACCAAGCCTTTGTATTCAAGGTGACAATGCGAGTCGATCAGCATCAGGCGTCGGCCTCTGCGAGCAATTCGAGCCGCGGAAATACGCCAGTCGGTTGTTCAACTTTGAACCCGGCGACGACCAGCTGCTGATACCAGTCGGTATCGTCCAGGGCGCCGTGGCCGCGTGCATTGTCAGCAACCCCCAGTTGATCGAGCAACGCCGCAGCAGCCATCGGAACCACCGGGCTGATCGCCAGCGACAAATCGCGGACCGCCACAAACAGGGTCAACAGCACTACCCGCATCCGTTCGGGGTCGGTTTTACGCAACGCCCACGGGGCTTGCTCATCGACGTATTGATTGCACGCGAATACAGCGCGCATCCAGACTTCGATTCCGCCGGAAAAATCAAGTTCGCGAAAGGCCTGAGGCAAATCGGTCGAACAGGCGTGTTTCACCAGGCTGAGCAATGCTAAATCGGCTTCGGCTGTTTCAAACAGTGTAAGTTCGCCGTTCAGGTTCTTGAATATCATCGATAAAGAACGCTGCGCCAGATTGCCGAAGCTGTTGGCCAGTTCAGCGTTGCAACGCGTGACGATCGCCTCTTCGCTCCATGTGCCATCCTGTCCGAAGCTGACCTCGCGCAGGAAGAAATAGCGGAGCGCATCGACCCCGTAGCGGTCGGCCAGCGCAATCGGATCGACCACATTGCCGAGCGACTTCGACATTTTTTCGCCGCCGCGAGCGAGCAGGAAGCCGTGGCCAAACACCTGCTTGGGCAATGGCAGCCCGGCTGACAGGAGGAACGCCGGCCAATAAACCGTGTGGAACCGGACGATGTCCTTGCCGATCAAATGCAGGTCAGCCGGCCAGTATTTGCCCCAGTCACCGTTCTGATCGGGAAAGCCAAGCGCGCTCATATAGGCGGTCAGCGCGTCCACCCAGACGTACATGACGTGATCGGGCGATCCGGGAACCTTGACCCCCCAATCGAAGCTGGTGCGCGACACGCTGAGATCGCGCAGCCCGCCCTCGACGAACTTCACCACCTCGTTGCGGCGGCTTTCCGGGCGGATAAAATCGGGATTGGCGGCGTAATGATCGAGCAGCGGTTGCGCGTATTCGGAGAGTTTGAAAAACCAGCTTTCCTCGACAGTCCACTCTACCGGAGTGCCTTGCGGGGAAAGTTTAACGCCCCCCTCCCCAAGGCTCAGCTCTTTCTCCTCGTAAAACGCTTCGTCACGAACCGAATACCAGCCCTCGTAGCGATCGAGATAAAGATCCCCTCGCGCTTGCATCGCTTCCCATAAAGCGACGCTGGCGGCATGATGATCAGGTTCGGTGGTGCGGATAAAACGATCATACGAAACGTTCAGTTTATCGCACATAGCCTTGAAATAAGACGACATCTCATCGCACAGCGCCTGGACCGCTACACCTTGTTCGCGCGCGGTCTTGACCATCTTTAGCCCGTGCTCGTCAGTTCCGGTCACAAACCGCACATCGCGGCCCTGCATCCGCTGGAACCGGGCAATCGCATCGGCGGCCACGGCTTCATAAGCATGGCCGATGTGCGGGCGGCCATTGGGGTAAGCGATAGCCGTGGTGATATAATAGGGTTCGGCCATCGCCGGTGTCGCACTTTCTGGCTGGTTCACGCAGCCTCTCTAGGCATCGCCAGCGCCGCCAGCAAGGCCCCGAGTTCCATCGCGATCAGCCCGGGATCGAAGTTGTAGGTCGGAAATTGCCCGCCGAGCCGCACCAGTTGTCCATGCGCCGCGATCACCGCGCTGTCGCGTGCCGCGGCCTGGCCCAGTTCGGCCGCAACCACCGCGCGCGCCAGATCGATCGCCGCCTGCTGACGCTCACGCGTGGGACGCGCACCGATTTCCTCGGCCAAGGCACCCCGCAAAGCAAAATGCTCGTCGCCGTCGTTAATCAACTGCTGCATTAACTGGTGCAATTTGCCGAGATCTTGCGTCACAAAGTCCAGCGCCGCCCCGGGCGAGCCTTCAGCCGCAGCAGCCGCGGCGGCGCGGGTCGCGGTGTCGGCAGCGGGGGCTTGCTCGCGCAAAATCGCGTCGATCTGCTCGCCGCCCAGCGGCGCGAACCGCAGCACCCGGCAGCGCGACCGCAAGGTTGGCAACAGCCGCCCGAGCCGGTGGGTTACGAGCAGGAAATACGTCCCGACCGGCGGCTCCTCAAGGCTTTTGAGCAGCGCGTTTGCAGCGTTCTTTTCAAGATCGTCTGCCGGATCGATAATCACCACCCGGCGGCTGCCGAGCGTCGGGCGGGTGATCAGTCGGCGCTGCAGCGCGCGCACTTCATCAATCGGGATCGAGCGTTTGCGCCGGTACGGTTGTCCGTCGTCACGCTTTTTGACTTCTTCCTTGTTCTCGGGCGGATGCTCGGGAATCAGGATATCGGGGTGCATCGCCACCGGCGGTTGCGGCGCGCCCGGTTCGGCCACCAATTGCGCTGCAGCGGCGCGGGCAAACTGCGCTTTGCCAAGGCCCTTGAGCCCGGTCAGAATCCACGCATGGTGCATTCGCGCCGAGCCTGCTGCGCTGTTCCATTCGCGCCAGGCTTCGTCATGCCCGATGAGCGTGTTCATGCCGGACCAGCCAGCGGTGCGAGTGCGGTGAGCACGGCGGCATGTACCCGGGCCGGCGAGCCATCGCCTGTCACGTGCGCAAACCGGCCCGGTTCGGCTTTAGCCAACGCCGCAAAGGCGCGAGCGACCCGGGCGTGATAAGCAGCGTCGCGCCCGCCGATCCGGTCTGCGCCAGCGCCGTCGCGCGCTGCGGCGCGGGCGGCAGCAGTTTGCGCCGAGAGTTCGATCAGCAGCGTCAGATCGGGCAATAACCCGCCACTACCGACGCCGTGCAGCGCCATTATCTCGGCGTCGGAAAGTCCCCCGGCGCCGCCTTGATACGCCCGACTTGAATCGACAAACCGGTCGCAGATCACCCATTTGCCCGCGTCCAAAGCCGGCACAATCAGCCGCTCGACATGGTCCGAACGTGCAGCGGCAAACAGCAGCGCTTCGGCGCGCGGGTGCCAGCCTTCGCCGCTTGTTCCCAGCAGCAGCGCGCGAATTGCCTCGGCGCCGAAGGTTCCGCCGGGTTCCCGAGTGACCACGCAATCGATTCCGCGCGCGTCAAGCGCACCGGCCAGCATCCGCGCCTGCGTGCTTTTGCCCGCCCCCTCGCCGCCTTCGAAAGCAATAAATTTGCCACGGTTCATCGGGTCAGCCCTAGCAGGCCATTGGCGATCCTGTCGATTGGCCCGGCACGCCCGACTGCGTGGGTAGTGACGAGCGGGAGCGTATGATTTGGCTGCCCCGGCATACTAAGCTCAAGCTGCGCAACTTGCTGCCCCGCCGCGAGCGGAGCAACCAGCGGGCCGGTGTAAACGATCCGTCCGCTAACCACCGGCGGCGTGCCTGTGGGCCAGCTTAGCGCAAAATCGCGCGGCACGCTGAGCCAAACGGTGCGCGCCGTGCCATTTTGGACTGTGGCGGCGCCAACGATCAGGCCTGGCCTTAGCCAGCGCTGGCTATCCCACGCGCCATAGCCCCATTCGGCCAGTGCTTTTGCCGCAGATGCACGCTGCGGCTCGGTCTGCGCGCCGCCAATCACCAGCACCAGTCGCCGTCCGCCGCGCATGACCGAACCGAGAAAGTTGAACCCGGCTTCAAACGTATGCCCGGTCTTGATCCCGTCAGCGCCGGGCATCGCCCCGGTGAACGGATCGTGGCTGCGCAGGCCAACGCCGCGCCAGACCATCGCGGGTTGACCGAAATATCGCCGATAGAGCACGGGGTGGCGATCGATCAGCGCTGCTGCCAGTCGCACCAGATCATTCGCGGTAACGTACGTCTGGCCATGATCGGGAAAGCCGTTCGGGGTGGCAAAATGGCTGCCATTCATGCCGAGCGCCGCCGCGCGGGCGTTCATCGCAGCGGTCCACGCCTCGACCGAGCCGAGCGCGGCCTCTCCCAGAACGACGGCGGCATCGTTTGCCGAGACGGTGGTGGTGGCGAGCAGCAGATCGTGGACACTAACTTGCTCGCCGCCGCGCAGATCGAGCGTCGTGCCCTTCCCTGCCCAGCGCGCCGCTGTGGCGGGTTTGACCGTGACTATGGCAGTCTCGCGCAGCCGGCCGGCAGCGATCAGATCGAACGCGACAAGCGCAGTCATCGCCTTGGTCATCGATGCAGGCAGAAACCGCCGATCGGCGGCGCGGGCGAACAGCACTTGCCCCGAACTGAGGTCAACCAGCAGCGCTATCGGGGCGGAGATTTGACCGGGTGGCTCGAGTGCAGGGGTGACCGTCTGCGGTGCGGGCTGATCTGACGCCAGCGCGCTGATCGGCAGCGCAGCAACGGTCAGCAGCAACAGCCAGCGTATCGACAAATCCAACCCCTTGCGCCCGGCTTGATGACCAGCGCGGCGGAAGCGACAAGCCTAGTCCGCGCGCTGGATTCGGGCGTCGCTATAACCCGCCACCTTGGCTTTCGCCAGCGCGGCCTTAGCCTCGGCTTCGGTGGCAAAAGGCCCGAGCTTGAGCCGCCACAACTTGCCCGCCGGGCTGACCGATCCGCCGATCTTGCTCGCGCCAGAGCGGGCGTTGGCCTCACTGGCAAAAGCACCCACCTGAACCAAATATTTGCCGCGCAGCGCGACGGCCGGAGCCTTCGGTGCTGGCTTCGCTGAAGTTCTGGGAGCCGCTTTCAGCGCCGGATCGCTCTTTGGCGCTGGCATGGATTTCGGTTTGGCGAAAGGCTTGGCGGGCTTTTCCTTGGCCACCGGCAAACCTGGGTTGGCGATAGCTGGGGAAGCAGGCTCAGAACTCGGCATGGCCGCCGGCACGA
>JANMCG010000140.1:0-12025 GCA_031361075.1 Novosphingobium sp.
CGCAACTTCGAAATCACGCGCTTCATTGGGCAGGCCGAGGCGCTGGTTGGCATCAACCGTGTCAAACCCCTGATCCTGTAACTGATAGGCCCGCAGCTTGTTGATCAGGCCGATCCCGCGGCCTTCCTGGCGCAGATACAGTAGTACGCCCCAGCCGCCGTTCGCAGCTTCATCGGCCATCGCCGCCAAGGCTGCATCGAGCTGCGGGCCGCAATCGCATTTGAGGCTGGAGAACACATCGCCAGTCAAACACTCCGAATGGAGCCGCACCAGCGGCGTGCGATCCGCGCTTTGCGCGCCGATCACCAGCGCGGCGTGTTCGCGCAGATCGTCGGGTGAGCGGAACGCAACAATCTGCGCGATCTCGGCCGCCGCCACCGGCAGCCGCGCGCGTGAAGCGATGGTCAGCCGCGCCGGGTCTTTAAATGCGGTCAAGTCGCCTGCGCTAACCGTCTGCACCTCGCCCGCCGGGTCGGGATCAACCATGAAGGCGGGTAGGATCCCGGCGAGCCGCGCCAGTTCCATCGCCGCTGCCGCACTTACCGGATCGGACAGCGGCTCGGCTAGAAACGGGCCTTTAAGCGGATAGGTCAGATCAAGCGCCGGATCGGCCAAAGCGCGCGCGGTGGCTAGGTCGAAGCGTTCGGCCCCGCGTAGCAGCACGGGCGCTTCGGGCGCCGCCGCCTCGCGCTGGTTAGCCAGCTTGAGCGTGGCCGCGCGCGCTGCCGAAATCAGCATCCGCGGCGCGGTAACGCAATCGCCAAACCCGGTTTCGGCGGGCAGCAAAGTATGGCTGCCAAGCTCGATCGCCCAGCCATGCCGCAGCGCATCGATCGCCAGCGCCACCCGCCTGGCGGGTCCAGTCACTCGCCAAACCCGTTCACAAAGCAAACTCCGTGATCAAGGGCACGTGGTCAGAGCACTGGTCCCAGCTCCGCGTTTCCTCGATCACGCGGTGGCTGGCGGACTGCGCCGCAAGATCGGGCGAGGCCCACATATGATCGAGCCGCCGCCCGCGATCCTTGGCTTGCCAATACGTCCGGTACGACCACCACGAATAATTGCGTTGCGGCGCAGGGATATGTTTGCGCCCCAGATCGACCCAGCCGTGCGCATCAGTCAGGCGCTGCAGCGTCTCGACCTCGTGCGGGGTGTGGCTGACCACTTTGAGCAGCGCCTTGTGATCGTAGACATCGCAATCGAGCGGGGCGATATTGAAATCACCCACCAGCATGGTCGGACGATCTAACGCCTCGGCCCAGCGGGTCATTCGCTCAAGGAAGTCAAGCTTCTGGCCAAACTTGGGATTAACCGCACGGTCGGCCACGTCGCCGCCTGCGGGAATATAAACGTTCTCCAACACCAGCCCGCTGTCGAGCAGTTCGACCCCGACGTGCCGCGCCTCAGCATTAGCTTGCCAATCATGCCGCGAAAACTCGCGCAACGGGATCCGGCTGACCGTCGCGACCCCGTGATAGCCCTTCTGCCCGTGAACCGCACGGTACGTGTAGCCCAGATCCTCAAACGCCTGATGCGGGAACAGTTCTTCAACGGTCTTGATCTCTTGCAGGCACAGCACATCCGGTGCCTGCTCGGTCAGAAACCGCGCCACCTGCGGCATCCGCAGCCGCACCGAATTGATATTCCACGTAGCGATCGAGACCATGCCAGCGCTTTAGGTGGCACTGGCGCTGGCGGCAAGGGGCGGCGCTCAGCTGCAAGCAGCGATCCCGCTTGCCAGCGGCCCAGAGCCTGAAAGTCCCCTGCGCATGGTGAGGACTGGAGCCTCCAGTCGAAGCGCGGACGGAGCGGAACAAGGACCCGGCCGCAGCGGCCGCCAAGCCTTTGAGCACCGCAAGCGCTGCCCGGCGATCTTCGCAGCCCGGCTGCGTGGCATCCAGCCCAATGCGCAAAAAACCCTCGGTCCGGGGGCATTGGACCGAGGGTTCCTTTGTGCGTTCGTCACGCTCGACAGAGCAGCCAATGTAGAGGCCAGGGCAACAGGGGGGAAACCCGTCTCATAGCCGCGCTGTCGAAGACTGTTTTACGGCGATTTGCCTTGCGGGGCCATGAACAATCGCGTCAGCCTTGTCGCAAATTGTCGCATCTGCAGCACGATCCGCGACCAGTCGCCTTATGCTATCGGTGAACCGGATTAACGGCGACTTGCCCCGCGCGGGTCATTAAAGCGGAAGGTGCTGTCCGGCACTGCCAAGCCGTACTGTTGATTCGTCAGCGTGATAATGGTGCGGGTATTCTGCGCATCAAGGCTGGCCCAACTCGACAGTTCAAGCCCGCCCGGCGCGCTGGCTCTGCGCACGAACACCAGCGTGATCACCCCGTATTCTGGATGCTTCTTGTCACGCACTTCGATGCTGACAACATTGCCATTACCCGATGGCACAAGCTTGCCGTACTGCATCACATCGCGATTGGGATCGAGCAGCGCGCCAAGCGGACTGTTCTTGATCGGCCAGCGCTGGACCTGCCGCACCTGGTAATCGATGAAGGTCAGCGCACTGCCGTCAGAGACGATCAGCATCGGCACGCCTTTTTCATACTGAAACCGGATCCGCCCCGGGCGCTTGAGAGTGAGCACCCCTTTGACGCGATTTCCGCGCGGGTCAGCTTGGACGAAGTCGGCGCGCAGCGTGCCGATCGCGCGCAGCGCGGTGACCGCGCTCGATAGATCGGCGCTTTGGCTTTGGGCTGCCGCGGAGCTTGGTGCGACAAGCATTGCCGGAGCCGAAACGACAAGTGCCGCCGAGATGGCAGCACCTGCAAGCGATCTGAGATTGGTTATCGTGTTCATGCGCGTCCTGCTAGCTGCAGCGGCTTGAACTCGCAATGAACCCTACTTGATCTTGGCTTCCTTAAACTCGACGTGCTTGCGCACCACCGGGTCGTATTTGCGGAAGGTCATCTTCTCGGTCGTGTTGCGCGGGTTCTTCTTGGTGACATAGAAGAAACCGGTTTCGGCGGTGGAAACCAGCCGGATCTTGACGGTTGCGGGCTTCGCCATGGCTTATCCTAAACTTTCGATTCGCGGCCCGAAGACCGGTGTAAATTGGAAAAGGCAGCGCGCAGGCTGCCCGGGATGGCCGCGCCAATGCGTCAGCACAGCGCCAAAGTCAAGGGTCGGTCGGCGTCTTTGGCTTGCCGCGCGCATGATCCGCTGGCTGGTTACTACCGTTCCCGTCGCGCTTGCCGTGCACTTTGTAGTTCTCGATCGGTCGGAGTGCGCCGTAGTGTTCGCCCAATGGCTCGTGGCCCAGCGGCAACAGCTCGTATGGCTCGGGCGCCACTGCGGTATCGGGCAGCCGGTCAAGCAGATCACGCAGCAGCGTCAATCGCCCGCGTCGTTGGTCATCGAAATCGACCAGCGTCCACGGCGCAGACTTGGTATGGGTGGCCGCCAGCATCGTTTCGCGCGCGGCCGTGTATTCAGCGTATTTGTGCCGCGCGGCGGTGTCGATCGGCGAAAGTTTCCAGACTTTGAGCGGATCGTCGAGCCGCTCTTTGAAGCGGTCTTCCTGTTGCGCCTGATCGGTGCACAGCCAGTATTTGAATAGCAGGATGCCATCATCGACCAGCAGCTTTTCAAATGCCGGAACCTGTTTGAGAAAAGCGCTGACTTGCGCGGGCGTGGCGAACCCCATGACTTGCTCAACCCCGGCGCGGTTGTACCAGCTGCGGTCGAACAGCACGATTTCGCCCGCAGCGGGCAGCTGCGCGATATAGCGCTGGAAATACCACTGGCTCCGCTCGGCCTCGGTCGGCTTGGGCAGGGCGACGATTTTGCATTGGCGCGGATTGATCGGGCCTGACACGGCCCCGATCGCGCCGCCCTTGCCGGCGGTATCACGTCCTTCGAACAGCACCACGATCCGCGCGCCGGTTTTGGCGGCCCAGCGCGCCATCGCCACCAGCTCTTGCTCAAGCGGAGCGTAAAGCGTTTCGTACTTGGTTTTCTTGAGCTGTTTCATGGGTGCCAAATCCTTCAAGCGCTGTAATGCCTGCGCTGCAAGCCGCGCGCAAGCTGCGCCATTGCCGCCCATGTCCCGCGATGATATGGTTGCAGTTGAAACCATGCCCGACCCCACTCTTCTTGCCGAACTTGATTATACCCGCCTGCCCGACATCGGGCACGCGGTGTTCAGCGCGCCGTTGCAGCGTCCGCCGCAGCTCGGTGAAGATTGGCTCGAGCCGGAGCAGCGCAGCTACAGCGCTGACGAGCACGCGGTGTGGGATGAACTTTACGCGCGGCAGATGGAAGTGTTGCCCGGCCGTGCGGCGAGCGCGTTTATGGCCGGGCTCGACCGGCTCGATCTTGCGCGGGGCGGGGTTCCGCGGTTTGATCGGCTGAGTGAGGAATTGACCGCGCTGACCGGCTGGAGCGTGGTTCCGGTGCCGATGCTGATCCCCGATCATGTGTTTTTCTGGCATCTGGCCAACCGGCGCTTCCCCGCAGGCAATTTCATCCGCAACCGAGCCGAGTTCGATTACATCCGCGAGCCAGACGTGTTCCACGATGTGTTCGGCCACGTGCCGATGCTGGCCGACCCAGTCTATGCCGATTACATGCAGGAATATGGACGCGCCGGGTGGAAAGCGATGCGCCACAACCGGCTCAAGTCATTGGGGGCACTCTATTGGTATACGGTCGAGTTCGGGCTAATTCAGCAACCTGACGGTTTGCGGGTTTACGGTGCGGGGATTCTGTCGGCCCCGGCTGAGGCGGTTTATAGCCTGGAAGCGCAGAGCCCCAACCGGATCATGCTCAATGTCGACCGGGTGATGCGTACCGACTATGTGATCGACGACCTGCAGCCGACCTATTTTGTGATCGAAAGTTTCGAGCAACTCTATCATGATACTGTCGATCGCGATTTCGACCGGTTGTATCGCTCGCTTAGTCCCGGCTTTACATACGCCAACAGCGCGGTGATCGACATTGACGATGTCCTGCATCGCGGCAGCCAGGAATATGCCTTGCGAGGCGGCCGGGGCAGCTGCGCACGACCGGTCTAACCGCCGATCTGATCGATTCGCCAAACTTGAACGACAAAAGACCGGCGTGTCCCCGTGGGGACCGCCGGCCTCTCGCTGTTCGGCTATCAAGCCAGATTATTCGGGGGTGGTGTCCTTCTTGTCCGCCTTGTCTTCCATCGCGTCAGCCTTGGTATCGGCAGCATCGCGTGCGCCTTCGGCTTTGTTCTTCATGGCGTCGACGTTGGCTGAAGGGGCACCCATGGCGTCAGAAGCTGCGGCTTGCGCATCCATACCGGCGGCAGTGGCTTCGCCCGATTCGCGTACGGCATTGGCCATCGCTTCGTCAGCGTTTTCCTTCTTGCTGTCGCATGCAGCCAGACCAAACGCGAGCGTCGAGGCAAGAATGGCAGTTTTCAAAATCGATTTCATGAGAATAAATCCCCTCGGTTAATGGCGCCGCCGCCGCTTGCGCGGGGCACGCACCGTTCCTGAATGGTTCGGCTGCTCATCAACGCGTTGAGTAAACGATGGTTCCCGCACCACTCGGCAGATCGGATCAGCGGGTCAAAAAGTACAGCGCAGCGACCCCGGCAACGATCCGGTACAGCGCAAAAGGAGTGAACCCGGCCCGGCTGACATAAGCAACGAACACTTTGATCACTGCCAGAGCGACCACGAAAGCCACCGCAAAGCCCACCGCAATCTGGCTCCAGCCGACCGCCCCGGTGCCCGCGGCCAGTTCGGCGCGGTTTTGCCACAACTCAAGCGTAGCAGCGCCAAGCATAGTCGGGATCGCCAGGAAAAAGCTGAATTCAGCCGCAGTGCGCCGGTTAATCCCCATCGCCAGCGCGCCCATGATCGTCGCGCCCGAGCGGCTGACGCCCGGGATCATCGCCAGGCATTGCAGCATGCCGACGCCGAGCGCTTGCCGCATTGGCAATTGCCCCAGCCCTAGGTAATCGCCTTGTCTGGACATCTTTTCGACCGCCAAAATCGCGATTCCACCTGCGATCAGCGCCCACGCCACGATCTGCGGATTCCCGAGCATCGCGTCGATCTGGTGCTTGAACAACAGGCCCAGTATCGCTGCCGGGATGAACGCCACCAGCAGGTTGAGCACGAACCGCAGTGATACCGGCTCAAGCCGCAACAACCCCGTCCCGACCGCCCAGAAGGTGCGCCAGTATTGCACGACCACCGCCAGAATTGCGCCCAGCTGGATTACGACGTTAAATACAGCCCAGGTTTTGGCATCGTAGCCGAACAGCTCGGAAGCGAGGATCAGATGGCCGGTCGATGATACCGGGATGAACTCGGTCAGTCCTTCGACGATCCCGAGCAAGATCGCGGTCAGCATCAGGTCCATCATTTCGCTCCCGCAGCAGCAAACGCCGCATCGTCAAATTGCAGTGCCGCCAGCCGCGCATAAAGTCCGCCAGCTTTGCTTAGCTGATCGTGCGTGCCGGTTTCCACCATCCGGCCATGATCGAGCACCACGATCCGGTCGGCGGCGCGCACCGTGGCCAGCCGGTGCGCAATCACCAGCGTGGTCCGGCCCTGCATCAATTTATCGAGAGCATCCTGCACCAGTCGTTCGCTTTCGGCGTCGAGCGCGCTGGTTGCTTCGTCAAGCAGCAGGATCGGTGCCTCACGCAGCACCGCACGGGCTATCGCCACACGTTGACGCTGCCCGCCCGATAGCCGCGCGCCGCCCTCACCCAGATACGTATCGAGTCCGTCGGGCAAAGCGCGCAAAAATGTTTCGGCATTCGCCGCGCGCGCTGCATCCCAAATTTGCGCGTCGCTGGCCGCCCAATTACCATACCGCAAATTGTCGCGGGCACTTGCCGCGAACAGCTGGCCCTCCTGCGGGACCAAAGCCATCCGGCGGCGCACTTCGGCTGGATCGACCGAAGTCAACGGCACCCCGTCAAGTTTGATCGTCCCGGCTTGCGGATCGTAAAACCGTTCGGCCAACTGGAACAAGGTCGATTTGCCCGCCCCCGAGGGCCCGACAATTGCAACGGTCTCGCCCGGCTCAACGGTCAGCGAAAAATCGGCCAGTGCGGCCACTTCAAGCCGGGTCGGATAACGGAAGGTTACCGCCTCAAACGCAATTTTCCCCCGCGCCGGGCTGGGGAGCGCCAAGGGCCGCGCCGGGGCCGCAATCGCAGGCTTTTCATTGAGCAATTCGTTAAGCCGCCCGGCTGCGCCCGCGCCGCGCAGCAGATCGCCGTACACTTCGGTCAGCGCGCCGAACGAGCCTGCGACAATCCCGCTGGTCACTACCATCTCGAAGATTGTTCCGCCCGAGATCGAACCCTGCGCCACTTGCAACGCGCCTTCCCAGACCAGCAGCACGATCGAGCCGAAGATCGCGACAATCGCAGTCGCGCTCATCACCGCGCGCAGCAAAATCCGGCGCCGCGCGGTGACAAAGGTCGCCTCGACCGCTGTGCCGAACCGGTCAAGCTCGCGGGTCTCTTGGTTAAACGCCTGTACCACCCGCATTCCGCCCAGCACTTCGGACACCAGTGTGCCGATGTCAGCTACCCGGTCCTGGCTGGTGCGCGAGACATTGCGCAGCCGCCGGCCAAAGAAGGTCAGCGGCAGGACCACCAGCGAAATGCCCAGCAACAGCCCGCCGGTGAGCTTGGGCGCAAGCATGAACAAACGGATGATCCCGCCGGTTCCCATGATGAAATTGCGCAGGGCAACCGAAACCGTGGTGCCAACCACTTGCTCGATCAATGTGGTGTCCGAGGTCATCCGCGAGCTGATCTCGCTCGGGCTGTTTTCCTCAAAAAACGCGGGTGACAGCCGCATCAGATTGCTTTGCACTTTAAGCCGGAGGTCGGCGACCACCCGTTCGCCGAGCCACGACACGAAGTAGAACCGCACCGCAGTACCCAGCCCCAATACCGCCACGATCAGCAGCAAATAGCGAAACCAGCGGGCGATCTCGGCCGGATCGCCGCCTTTGGCAAATCCCTTGTCGATGATCAGGTGAAACCCCGCCGGAATCGCCAAAGTCGCGGCGGCAGTGATGGTCAGCGCGATCAGCGCAAACGCCATCTGGCGCGGATATTTAATTGTTTCGCGCGCGATCATCCGCAGCGGCCCGAGGCTGCGCGCAGGTTTTTCAGGCGGTACGATTGGCGCGGTTTCGGCCTGGACGGAAGTCATGGCCCGCCCCCTAGCACACCTGCACGGCGGCGTAAGGCGATAAGTGGCGCAGACCGTTCATGTTGCAGCGCGTCAATTTGTGCATTGCACAATCGGCCAACAACCGCCACCTTGCAGGCCATGTTCCGGCGGTGCCACCGGAGCGCAGGAGTTTTGCGCCGTGCTTTATACCGCTTATGAAATGCAACGCTCGTGGATGAACGCGGCCAGCACCTGGGCCTCGGTCGGGGCGCAGATGCTTAACAATCCGGCCATGCCGTTCGGTTATAACAGCATGGGTTCGGTAATGGCATCGGCGCTGGAAGTGTTCGCGCATGCCAACGCGCCGTACGGCAAGCCGGCCTTCGATATCGAAACTGTCACGGTGGGCGACACAACCTTCCCGGTAACCGAAGCGATCGTCATGCACCGCCCGTTCGGCAATCTGCTGCGCTTCACGCATGACGGGTTGCCCAAAAACGCGCCCAAGTTGCTGATCGTTGCGCCGATGAGCGGGCATTTTGCCACCCTGCTTCGTGGAACGGTCGCGCGGATGATTGAGCGCTGTGAAGTGTATGTGACCGACTGGGCCGATGCCAAGACGGTGCCGCTGAGCGCGGGCGAGTTCGATCTGGACGATTATATCGATTACCTGACGATGTTTCTTGAACACATCGGCACAGGAACGCACATGCTGGCGGTCTGCCAGCCTTCGGTTCCGGCGCTGGCAGTGACTGCCATCATGGCCGCCGACAAGCATCCGTGCCGCCCCGCCACGCTGACCATGATGGGCGGCCCGATCGATACTCGCGAAGCCCCGACCAGCGTCAACGATCTGGCGATGCAGCGCCCGATCGAATGGTTCCGCCATACCGTGATCGCCACCGTTCCGCTGCAATATCCCGGCGCCGGCCGCCGGGTCTATCCGGGGTTTCTGCAGCTCGCCGGGTTCATGAGCATGAACCTGGGTAATCACATGCAGAGCCATTACCACATGTTCAAACATCTGGTCGCGGGCGACGGAGACAGCGCCGATGCGGGCAAGGCGTTCTACGACGAATACCGCGCGGTCAGCGATCTTAACGCAGCCTATTACCTGCAGACGGTGGAGCATGTGTTCCAAAAGCATTCGCTGCCCAACGGCACTTTCGTGCACCGCGGCAAGCTGGTCGATCTGACCAAGGTTCGCGACACCGCGCTGCTGGCGATCGAAGGCGAACGCGATGATATTTCGGGGATTGGCCAGACCAAGGCAGCGCTGAAGCTGACCACCGGACTAGCCGCGTCGCGCAAACAATATTTCCTCGCGCCCGAGGTGGGCCATTACGGCATTTTCAACGGCAGCAAGTGGCGCGAACAGATCGCACCGATTGTAGAGGCGTGGATCGCGCAATTCGACGGCGCACAATTGAAGGTGGTTGCCTGAGCTTCAGCTTGGCGGAATGATGTCGCGGCCTTGCGCAGGCGCATCGCGCGGCACTGTCCACGGCTGCGATTTGCTCCATAATTTCTTGATTGCCCGCTGCGCCATGATCAGCAGCGCAATCGCCAAAGCCAGCAAGCCAGCAGCCACGCCCCCAGCCAGGGCCGGGTGAGCATAAGCGACGTACAACAATCCGGTCGTCGCCACATCCTCAGCGGTTGATACCACTACATTGCTGAACGGTTCGGGACTGGCGTTGACCACCGCGCGCGCGCCGGCTTTGCCGCCATGCGCCAGCAGCGAAGCGCCGCCGCCCAGAATGAACGCAATCGCCTGCGTCGCGGGATCGGATGGATCGACCACCGCCAAGGCCAGCAGCGCCCCGCCGACCGGCCGGATCAAGGTGTGGACGGTGTCCCAAAGACTATCGAACCACGCGACCTTGTCGGCAAAGAATTCCATCAACGCTGCGGTTCCTGCAGCACCCATCACCCACGGGCTGGCCAGCACCTGCAGCGAAGCCAGGTGCTGCGGCAGCGGCAAAACGCCGAACTTCATCGCCAGACCAGTGGCCAGCACGCACAGATACAGCCGCCACCCCGCGAGTAAGCTGACGCTGCCCGCGACGCCCAGAATTTCAACGATGCCAAGCTGCTCGCTCATCGCCTGCCAACCCCTTTGCGATCCGCCTTAAGTAAGGATGGGCGGGAATGGCGGGGAAGGCAAGGGCTTGGAACATCCTCCCCATCGACTTGCGATGGGGAGGGGACCGCCCGCCAAGCGGGTGGTGGAGGGGCCCCTCCGTCAGTCGCTGCGCGACTGCCACCGGCCCATCACAAGTTGATGAGGAGGATCTTTATCTTACAAAACCTCGAACAAACCCGCTGCACCCTGACCGCCGCCGATGCACATCGTAACAACCACATATTTGACGCCGCGGCGCTTACCCTCGATCAGCGCGTGGCCGGTGCAGCGCGCGCCAGTCATGCCGAATGGATGCCCGATCGAGATCGAGCCGCCGTTGACGTTAAGAAGCTCATCGGGAATCCCCAGCTTGTCGCGGCAGTACAGCACCTGCACCGCGAACGCCTCGTTAAGCTCCCACAGCCCGATGTCGTCCATCTTGAGGCTGAAGCGTTCGAGCAGCTTGGGGATCGCAAACACTGGGCCGATGCCCATTTCGTCGGGCTCGGTCCCGGCGACTGCCATGCCGACATAGCGGCCAAGCGGCGTCAGCCCGCGCGCCGCAGCAACCTTGGCTTCCATTATCACGCAAGCCGACGAGCCGTCCGACAGCTGGCTGGCGTTGCCCGCAGTAACAGTGTTGCCTTCACCCATCACCGGCTTCAGGCTGGCGAGCCCTTCGAGCGTGGTATCGGGCCGGTTGCAATCGTCATGGGTTGCCGTGACGTCCTTGTAGGATACTTCTTTGGTCTCCTTGTCGACCAAGGCCATCGTCGCATCGCAGGCGATGATTTCAGCGTCGAATTTGCCGGCCTGCTGAGCAGCGGCGGTGCGCTGCTGCGACTGGAGCGAATAGGCGTCCTGCGCCTCGCGGCTGATCCCGTAACGCTTGGCAACGACCTCTGCGGTGCCGATCATCGGCATGTAGATTGCGGGATGCATTTCAAGCAGCGCCCGGTCGGGCTCGACGAACATCTTGCCGCTTCCGACCACTTTGGAAATGCTTTCCACCCCGCCCGCGACACAGATATCCATTTTATCGACGATGATCTGCTTGGCCGCGGTGGCGATGGTCATCAAGCCGGACGAGCATTGGCGGTCGATCGTCATTGCCGGCACGGTAACCGGCAGGCCCGCCCGCAAAGCGGCAAGCCGCGCGACGTTGCCGCCGGTCGAACCCTGTTGCGCGGCGGTGCCCATGATTACGTCGTCGATTTCGCCGCCGGCGAGCCCGGCGCGCTCGACCGCGGCGCGGATCGAATAGGCCCCGAGCGTTGCGCCCGCAGTATTGTTGAACGCGCCGCGCCCCGCTTTGGTCAGCGGAGTACGGGCGGTGGAGACGATGACTGCGTCACGCATGATAAATTCCTCTTGTTGTTTCCGCTCCCGCGTCGGGAGCGGCGGTGAGACTTGGCTTGCTGCCCAGTCGCAGCGGGGTGGGCCCTGACCTCGCAGCCGAACCCCCACCCCAACCCTTCCCCGCCGGGGAGGGGCTAATCACGTCACACGAAAAACTGGGTGATCCACTCGGTGATCAACGCAGGCTTGTCTTCGCCTTCGATCTCGATGGTGACTTCGTTGGTCTGCTGCCATTGGCCGGGGCGCTTTTCGACCAACTCAAGCAGCTTGGTGTGGCTGCGCACACGCTTGCCCGAGCGGACCGGCGAGATGAAGCGGGTTTTGTTGCCGCCGTAATTGACCCCCATCTTGACGCCATCGATCTTCGCGCCCTTGGTCATGCCGCCCAGCACCGGCAGCAGC
>JANMCG010000160.1:0-3476 GCA_031361075.1 Novosphingobium sp.
TGGAGGCCTGCGGGATCGACCCGCGGACCGTCCCCCAGCTCCAGGGCACCAGCTTCTACACCAGCCACGAAGCGCTCCACCTCGCCTACGAGCAGGCGATGACCCGCCAGGATTCGCTGACCGGTGATTGGTACGACACCAGCGCGCACATGCTGTGGATCGGCGACCGCACCCGCTTCGACGGCTCGGCCCACGTCGAGTTCCTGCGCGGGGTGGGCAACCCGATCGGGATGAAGTGCGGCCCCAGCCTCGCCCCCGACGCCTTGCTGCGCCTGCTCGATACGCTCAACCCCGCGCGCGAGGCGGGGCGGATCACATTGATCAGCCGCTTCGGCGACGACAAGGTCGAAGCGGGGCTGCCCCCGCTGGTCCGCGCGGTAAAACGCGAAGGCCACCCGGTGGTGTGGAGCTGCGACCCGATGCACGGCAACGTGATCAAGGCCGACAGCGGCTACAAGACGAGGCCGTTCGAGCGCATCCTGGCGGAGGCGAAGGGCTTCTTCGCCGTCCACCGCGCCGAAGGCACCCACGCGGGCGGCATCCACATCGAGATGACCGGGCAGGACGTGACGGAGTGCGTCGGCGGCGCGGTGGCGATCACCAGCGAGGCACTGGCCGATCGCTATCACACGCATTGCGATCCAAGGCTGAACGCGGCGCAGAGTTTGGAGCTGGCGTTCCTGCTGGCGGATATGCTGAACTTGGAGCGAGGGCACAGGGCAAGCGCGGAGGCGGCTTGAGGGGGCTGGGTGCCCCTATCCAAGAATTAGGATCCCGATTAACACTCGACAAAGGTGGGTCTGGGTAGCGACAAACTAGCGCAAATCGATTGAACCCGCAGAATTGCGATTTGGCCTTATCATTCGACAGGCTAGGAGAGGCACGTGAATGCGGAGACTGCCCCTCAACTGCCCTACAATGGCAAGCTCTTTCGCTGGGCGCGCAACTGGCGCGGGAAGTCTCTGGATGACGCGGCCCGCAAGCTTCAGACAAGCCCGGAAAACATAGCGGCTTGGGAGGAAGGTGAGGGCGCGCCTACGGTCAGACAGGCCCGCATGCTTGCCGATTTCTACGAGCGCGGATTCCTTGAGTTTTTCCTGGACGAGCCGCCCGAACTTAATGAGTCGGCTCTGGTTCCCGATTACAGACTGCATCGTGACGCAACGAAGCCAGCAGACGACAAGGAAATTTGGCATATTCAGCGTTGGGCCGAGACAAAGCGCCTCAATGCTCTCGATCTTTTTGACCTGCTTGGTGAGCAGCCGCCGAGCCTCCCTGACGGTCTTCGCGCCTCACTTGAATCTAACCCTGAGCGTGCCGCTATGGATGTGCGGCGGGAGGGCGGGTTCAACATAAGAAAGCAGCTTGAGCTTACCGGGAACGATAGGCAGCGCCTGCCCAAGCTAATCCGCGAGACTTTTGAGCGCCTTGGTGTGCTCGTGCTGCGTCGAACTGATCTGGGAAACTATGGCGTCAGGGGAATCAGCCTAGCAGAATACCCACTCCCGACGATTGTATACGGAGCCGAGGCGCCGACCGCACAAGCCTTTACGCTGGCGCATGAGTTTGGTCACATGTTGCTTCGTCAAAGCGCGATCAGTGGCCCCCCCTCGGCGAAGGACGCGGACACCCACGAAAGGGCAGTCGAGAGGTGGTGCGACCAATTTGCGGGAGCCTTTCTCATCCCCGCCGAAGCGATGGCGACCCGCTGGGCAAAACCAAATGTACCAATGCCGCAGCTTGGCGACGACACGATAGTCAGCCTTGCTAAAGCATTTCGGGTTAGCCAACACGCAATGCTAATTCGCCTTGTGGACATTGGCTACGTTGAGGCCGACTTCTACTGGAATGTGAAGCGACCACAATATCTCGCACAGGAAGCCGACTACCAGGCACGCGGCGGAATCCCGCTCTACTACGGCACTCGTTACGTAAATATACTGGGAGGATTGTATACTGGCCTTGTTCTTGAAGCATGGGGTCGCGGGACAATTACGAATGACAGCGCCGCACGGTTCATGGGTATCAAGAACCTCAGCCATCTTGACGACATTCGGCGCGAGTTTCGGGCCTGAACCCGAAGTACTGCCTTGATATGTCTGGGTTGAGCAACCCCGCTCAACAGATGCCCCAGGACATTCACACCTCGCTCTGGGCTCAGATCGAGGCACGAATTGCTGATGGAATTTTCGGGACAACTGCGGAGGTTTTCGAAGAACTTAAACACATACCGCCGCCTTTCGGTGACTGCGTAAAGACCAACCATGCTGCGCTCGTCTTTGAAGTTGGCGGCGATCATTGGAACTGGCGAGCCTATCTCGGTCACACCACCCGAATGCAGACCGTCTATGAACCCTTTATATCCGAGCGGAACAACAACAGGGAACACACGGTCAACTTGAACGATCTCTCGATCATTGCCCTCGGTAAAACGCTTTCGCTTCCGGTGGTCAGCATGGAGGCTAGAAAGGGAGCGAGCGCCATCAAGCGCCGCGGCATTCCTGATATTTGCGATGCCGAAGGGATTCAACACATGGACTTTAGCGACCTGCTCCGCGCAGAAGGGATCAAGCTTTGACCATCACTGTGTCGGACGACGCTGATCCAAAGCCCGAGAGACGCATGCATAACTGACAACCGTTGCCATCTACCTGCGAAGGGGCGATGGGTAAGGGTGATTGCGCACGCCATGCCTCACTCACATCAGCGAAAAGCGTCGCGTTTCATCGCTCCGGATCAGGCCAAATCGTCCAACCCAACCCCCAGCGCATCCGCCAGCTTGCGCAACGTCGCAACGGAACCCGACTTCGTGCCGCTTTCGATATTGGCGATCTGCACGCGATTGACGCCGGACGCTGCTGAGACCGCCGCCTGGGCCAGGCTGCGCAGTTCGCGCCACACGCGCACGGGGCTTTCGCCCGCGATCAGACGCTTGGCGAAGGCTTCGGCGGCGAGTTCCTCGCCGCCCCGCGCGAACGCCGCCATCGCGTTGTCGTGCGCGCGCAGGTCGGCGAAATTCTCGGCGGTGCCGAGCAAGGCCCGGTATTCGGCAGCAGGGATGGTGACCATTTCGCCCATTGTTCGCTCCTTCAATCGTAGATGCCGCCACGCGGGCCAATCTCAGCCGTTCCGGTTACCACACCAACTAGCCATCGTCGCCCCCGCCCCCGCCGGGGTCTAACCGAAAGCGCAAAAAGGCGAAGTTATTGGGGGCGGCGGCTTGGTTTGCACCCCCCCCCGCCCCGGCGCGACGGGGTTTGCGGAATCGAGCGTTGGCGAGGCTAGCGTTCCTCTCCCCTCGCGGGAGAGGATACGGAGGGTTGCGAGCTTGCTCGCTAGCCGGAGTTGGTGAGGGGGTGCGATAGTGCGCCTCGCCTCGCCCCCTCACCAAGCTCCGCTAGTTCCTGACGGAACAAGCTTCGCTATCCTCTCCCGCGAGGGGAGAGGATTGATGGGGCGTCCTGGCTTGCACTGTT
>JANMCG010000190.1:0-19791 GCA_031361075.1 Novosphingobium sp.
GAGCAGGACGGCGACTGGTCGATCGGCGCAGCTCAGTGCCGCGAAGCTTACGACGGGCTCAAGCCTGATTTGCGCGCCGCACTTGAACTTGCGGCGCAGCGGATCCGCACATTCCACGAAGCACAGCTGCCCAAGAACCGCGACCACACCGATGAAGCCGGCGTGCGGCTGGGCGCGCGCTGGCGTCCGGTCGATGCGGCCGGGCTGTATGTTCCGGGTGGCCGCGCGGCCTATCCCTCGTCGCTGCTGATGAACGCAATCCCCGCCAAGGTGGCCGGAGTGGAGCGGCTGGTGGTGGTGACGCCCACCCCCAAAGGCGCGATCAATCCGCTGGTGCTGGCCGCTGCGCATTTGGCCGGGGTTGATGAATTATGGCGCATCGGCGGCGCGCAAGCAGTGGCCGCGCTGGCCTACGGGACCGAGCGGATCAAGCCGGTCGATGTCATCACCGGCCCAGGCAATGCCTGGGTGGCCGAGGCCAAGCGCCAACTTTATGGCGTGGTCGGGATCGATATGGTTGCAGGACCCAGCGAAATCCTGCTGATCGCTGATGGCCAGACCGATCCTGAATGGGCCGCCGCAGATTTGCTCAGCCAGGCCGAGCACGATCCAGCCGCGCAATCGATCCTGATCACCGATGATCCGCTGCTCGCCGATATGGTGGCCGATCGGATCGGCGTTGAACTGGCGATGCTGCCGACCGCGCGGGTGGCAAGCGAAAGCTGGAACACCCACGGCGTGATTATCGAAGTTACCAGCCTGGACGAAGCCCCCGCGCTGGCCAATGCGCTCGCCGCGGAACACGTTCAGCTGTCGGTCGACAATCCCGAGCCTCTGTTCAAGCAAATTCGCCACGCCGGATCGGTATTTCTCGGGCGGATGACCCCCGAAGCCGTGGGGGATTATGTCGCCGGGCCTAACCACGTGCTGCCCACTGGGCGCCGCGCGCGGTTTTCATCGGGGCTGTCAGTGCTCGATTTCATGAAGCGCACCAGCTTTATCCAGCTTGACGAAGCCGCGCTGCGAGCGATTGGCCCGGCCGCGATTCACCTGGCCGAAGCCGAAGGCTTACCCGCGCACGCGCGCTCGATCGAAGTGAGACTTGGGATATGAAAGCGCGTTCAAAAGCCCGCTCAGCGGCGCGGCTGGCCGCAGTGCAGGCGCTGTATCAACTCGATATGGAAGCAACCGCGCTGCCCAAGTTGCTTGACGAATTCCACCGTCACCGGCTCGGCGCAGAGATCGAAGGCGACCAGTACGCCGAAGCTGAAACCGCGTTCTTCGACGATGTGGTGCAAGGCGTCGCAGCGCGGCGGGATGAAATCGACGCGCTGCTCTCAGACAAATTGGCGACCGGTTGGAAACTCGAACGGCTCGACAAAACCTTGCTCCAGGTGCTGCGTGCTGGCGCGTTCGAACTGCTCGCCCGGGGCGACGTGCCCACCGCCAGCATAATCAGCGAATACGTCGATGTAGCGCACGCTTTCTTCGACGCGCGCGAGGCAAAGTTTGTTAACGGATTGCTCGACGCGGTGGCAAAAGTGGTGCGTAGCTGAGCGCCGAATCCACTTTCATCGCCGCGTTGCGCGACCTTGCCACGCACCCTGCAGCGCGCGGGCTCGATGACGATTGCGCGGTGCTAGAACTGGGCGGCGAAACACTCATCCTCACCCATGATGCGATGGCGCAGGGGGTGCATTTCCTGGTTGGGCAAGACCCCGCTGATGTCGCGTGGAAGCTCGTTGCCAGCAATCTGTCGGATCTGGCTGCCAAGGGAGCTGAACCGCTCGGGGTGTTGCTGGGCTATCAGCTGGGCGGCGACGATGCGCGGTTCGTTGCGGGTCTGCGCGCGGTGCTTGACCATTACCGGGTTCCGTTGCTGGGCGGAGACACGATTGCCGCCGCCCAAACCAACGCCGGCAATCAAGTGCTGGGGCTGACCGCGCTGGGCCGCGCCACGTGCCGCCCGGTGCCATCGCGCAGCGGCGCGCGGGCCGGAGACAGCGTGTGGCTGACCGGCCCGGTCGGTGCGGCGATGCTGGGGTTCGAGGCGCTGAAGGCGGGCCGCGGGGATAGTCTGGCTTACCGCCAGCCCGCTGCGCTTATCGCCGAGGGGCAGGCGCTGGCTCCGCTGGTCAGCGCGATGATGGACGTGTCGGACGGGCTGCTGCTCGATGCGCAGCGGATGGCCGCCGCATCGCGGGTTACATTCGATATCGGCCATTTATCTGTGCCGATTGCCGCGCCCGAGGCGCGCCGCGACGAAGCCTTGCGTTGGGGGGATGACTATCAGCTGTTGTTCACCCTGCCAGCCGGCATTACCCTGCCGGTCGCCGCGCATGGCATCGGCACGGTCCTGCCGCAGGGCGCTGAACCGCTGCTGGTGGATGGCCACCCACCCACTGGCAGCCTTGGCTACCAACACCGCTGAGCAGCCGGGCACAAACCGCCGCAGCGGCGTTGCATTGCTGCAAATCCGCCTTATAGCTGCCTCGCCGCCCCGCTTATTGCGGGGCTTTGGTTATGAACAACAACAACTAGGGGGAGCGGCACGTGAATCCTGTCACGATCGCAATTATTCTGGGACTGACGGCCATCGTCTATGGCTTCGTCACCAGCCGCCAGGTGCTCAGTGCATCGGCCGGTAATGCAAAAATGCAAGAAATCGCCGCAGCAATTCAGGAAGGGGCACAAGCCTATCTGAAGCGCCAGTATACCGCCATCGGTGTTGTCGGGGTGGTCATGGCGGTGATCGTCGCGGTGTTCCTCGGCAAGATTTCAGCGGTGGGCTTTCTGATCGGCGCGATCCTGTCAGGGGTTGCCGGATTTGTCGGGATGAACATCTCGGTCCGCTCGAACGTGCGTACCGCGGCGGCGGCCCAGACCGGGCTGCAAGAAGGCTTGACGCTGGCGTTCCGCGCCGGGGCGATCACCGGCATGCTGGTGGCAGGGCTCGCACTGCTCGCGATTGCAGTGTTCTATTGGTATCTGGTCGGACCGGGCGGCTACACCGTCGGCGGGACCGATCGCACCGTAGTCCAGGCATTGACCGCGCTGGCGTTCGGCGCATCGCTCATCTCGATCTTCGCTCGGCTTGGCGGCGGCATCTTCACCAAGGCCGCTGACGTTGGCGCCGATCTGGTCGGCAAGGTCGAAGCCGGGATCCCCGAAGACGATCCCCGCAACCCGGCGGTGATCGCCGATAACGTCGGCGACAACGTCGGCGATTGCGCCGGGATGGCGGCCGATCTGTTCGAAACCTACGTTGTCACTGTCGGCGCGACCATGGTGCTGACCGCGCTGCTGCTCAAAAATGCGGCAAACCTGTCGGCGCTGATGGCGCTGCCGTTGCTGATCGGCGGGGTGTGCATCGTCACTTCGATCATCGGCACATACTTCGTCCGCCTCGGAGGCGGCAAAAACATCATGGGCGCGATGTACAAAGGCTTCCTGGTCACCGCGATCCTTTCGGTCCCGGCAATCTGGTGGGCGATCAGCTATACGCTGGGCGGTGATATGAACGCTGCGATCGGCGATCAAACCTACACGGGGAACACGCTGTTCCATTGCGGTATCCTGGGTCTGGTGATCACCGGACTGATCATCTGGATCACCGAATACTACACCGGCACCAATTACCGCCCGGTCCGCTCGATCGCCAAGGCTTCGGAAACCGGCCACGGCACCAACGTGATTCAGGGTCTGGCGATTTCGATGGAATCGACTGCGCTGCCAACGCTGGTAATCTGCGCCGGGATCATCATCACTTACAAGTTCGCCGGGTTGATGGGGATTGCTTATGCAGCCACCTCGATGCTGGCTTTGGCCGGGATGGTGGTCGCGCTCGACGCTTACGGTCCGGTCACCGACAATGCCGGCGGGATCGCCGAAATGGCCGGACTTGATGACAGCGTGCGCGAGAAAACCGATGCGCTCGACGCGGTCGGCAACACCACCAAGGCCGTCACCAAGGGCTATGCAATCGGTTCGGCTGGCCTTGCCGCGCTGGTGCTGTTTGCCGCCTACACCGCAGATCTTCGGGAATTCTTCCCCGACATCAAGGTCGATTTCAGCCTTGAAAATCCTTACGTGATTGTCGGGCTATTGCTCGGTGCGTTGCTGCCATACCTGTTTGGCGCGATGGGCATGACCGCAGTGGGCCGTGCCGCAGGCGAAGTGGTCAAGGATGTCCGCGACCAGTTCAAGAATAACCCCGGTATCATGACTTACGAGACCAAGCCGGACTATGCTCGCACGGTCGATCTGGTCACCAAGGCGGCGATCCGCGAGATGATCATTCCTTCGCTGCTGCCGGTGTTCGCGCCGATCGTGGTGTATTATGTGATCAGCTATGTCGGCGGGCAAGCCAACGGCTTTGCCGCGCTCGGCGCGCTGCTGATGGGCGTGATCGTCGGCGGACTGTTCGTCGCGGTCTCGATGACCTCGGGCGGCGGCGCGTGGGATAATGCCAAGAAGTACATCGAAGACGGCCACCACGGCGGCAAGGGCTCTGAAGCGCACAAAGCCGCGGTGACTGGTGACACGGTCGGCGATCCGTACAAGGATACGGCAGGTCCCGCAGTCAATCCGATGATCAAGATCACTAACATCGTCGCGTTGCTGTTGCTGGCCGCACTGGCCGCTGCACACTGATACTTGCGACAACTTGGCAACACGGCACCCCGCCCGGAGCGATCCGGGCGGGGTTTTCGTTGACGCCGAAATGCCTTGCATTAGTCTGTATTAAAACGGGGACCCGGCTGGACTGACAGGCGGGTAGCGCAGCAGAGGTGTCTGAAATGAAGCAGAAATTTTTGGGGTCGATATCGCTGGTAACGATAGCGCTAGGCATGGGCGCGGTCGCGCTGCTGGGAATGCCGGCCGCGGCAGTGCGGGCGCAACCCGCCGCTGCCTCGGGCGCAAGCCAGAGCGCGATGATTCCGCCGTCCGCGTTCATCAAAAAGGCCAATATGGGCAACCCGCGGCTATCGCCCGATGGGCGCTGGCTGGCTTATCTGGCGGGCGCCGGGGGCAAGGAAATGCTGGTGGTGCTCGATCTCAATGACCTGAGCAAGCCGGCCAAGCCGATCCTCCAGGCCGAAGAAGCGCGTGAAAGCGGTGACCGGACCCTGAACGGCTTTCGCTGGGTGGGCAGCGACAACATCGTGATGACGATCCAATCGCGCGAGGATCTGGGCGGTGGGATCGGCGATTTCGGCCGCCTCGTCTCGTACAATGTCCCTACCGGCAAGCTCGTGCAGCAGGCCTGGCGCGGCGCGGGCGGCAATGCCACCCGGGTGCTTTATGTCGATCACGCCAAGGGTGAATATTTACTCGAGCGGACCTCTACGAACAATTCGACCGAACGTTGGGGCTCGCCCGAGGTGGTCAAGGTAACCGCTGCCACCGGCGAGTTCACGATGGTCCAGCGTACCAACCCGATTGTGCAAGGCTGGTTCGCCGATGCCGATGGCGTGGTGCGCGGCGGATACAACAGCAATCGCGACAACGGCAAGTTTCAGATGCTCTATCGCTCGAACGCCAAAGAAGCGTTCCGAACGGTCTTTCACGAAGCCGACAAGACCTTTACCAGCGGCCCACCGACCCCCGAATTGATGATCCCGGGGACCGACACGGCTTACGTGATCTCGCGCCGGGACGGTTTCTCGAAGGTCTATAAAGTCGACATGAACACATTGACGTTCTCGGCCCCGGTTTACGCCACGCCGGGCTACGATATGCAGGGTGTCTTGACCGATTTCGACGATCGGGAGCTGCTGGGTTATCGGACTTTCGATGGTGAGATGAAAACGATCTACACCAATGGCAAATACCGCGAAATTCAGGGGTTTCTTGATGAACTGTTCGGCAAGGGCGAAGCCAGAATCATCGATACCGATCGCACTGCCGACCGCCTGATCGTTTATGCGGGCGGACGCGCCAAGGGCGGCGGATTCTATTTGTACGATACCAAGACCGCCAAGATCGACTTGCTCAACTGGACCCGCACCGCGATCAAGGATGCACCGCTCAATCCGGTCAAGGCCGAATGGATTACCGCCAGTGACGGTACCAAAATCCAGGTCATCGTCACCACCCCGCGCCACCGTACTGGCAAGGCGCTGCCCGTGGTGATCATGCCGCATGGCGGGCCGTTCGGCGCGCTATCCGCGACCAACCAGCTTGAACCTTGGAACCAGCCGCTGGCCGAGGCCGGCTACGTGGTGATCCAGCCCAATTACCGCGGCTCGGGCGGGTATGGCAAAGCCTTTGAACAAATGGGCCGCGCGCCCGGCGGGTACGGCGTGCGGATGCAGGACGATCTTACCGACGTGCTTAATGCCTACGCTGCCAAAGGTGTGATCGATCCCAAACGCGCCTGCGTCATGGGCTGGTCGTACGGTGGGTTTGCGGCAGCGCGCGGCGCACAGCGCGATCCGGGCATCTGGAAATGCGCAATCGCGGGCGCGGGCGTCTATGATATGCCGCTGATGAACAAGTGGGATGCGCTGCATCTGGGCAAGTTCGGCAGCGGCTTTCAGGCCACCTCGGACAATCCTGAAGGCATTTCTCCTGCACGCAACACCGCGGGCAAATGGGCACCGCTGCTGATTGTCGCTCCCGAGCGCGACGCGCGGATCCCGATGGAGCAGTCCAAGACGCTGGTTGGCAATCTCAAACGCTCTGGCAAGGTCGAAGGCACCGACTTCCGCTACATCGTCCAGCCCAAGGGCACCCACAACCTGCCGTACGATGACGTTCACATCCAGTGGATCGACGAAGCGCTGGGCTGGCTCAACCGGTTCAACCCGGCGTACGTGCCCGGCGATTCCGACAAGACCCCGGCCTGAGCTGATCGCCCCCGGCCTCGCCGTTAGCCAATAATTGGCGATTCGCTGGTATCACCCTTCCGCGGCGGCATGGTGCCGCTGTGGTAGGGGGCGATGACGCGTGGCAAGCAGCGCGGTGGCAATACCGTCAGACGAGTTTTGCGCGCCGCGCGTGCCAGCGCCGCCGCGAGCCTTGGCCAGCCGCGTTACCAGCTGGACCGCGCTGGATGCGCCCGATGGCCGCGCTGCGTGGGATGCGCTGGCGCAGCGCGCAGCCGAACCCAATCCGTTTCACGAAAGCTGGTATCTGCTCGCCGCGCTGCGCGCGTTTGATCCGCGAGGCACGGTCAAGCTGTTCCAATTCGAAGTCGCGGGCGCATTGGCCGGACTGCTGCCGGTACACACTCCGCCGCGCTACTACGGCTGGCCGGTGCCGAACCTGGCGTCGTGGGTCCACCCCAACTGTTTTCTGGGCGTGCCGCTGGTCGCGCGCGGGCTTGAGAGCGAATTCTGGCGCGCGCTGCTGCGCTGGGCCGATACGCACGCCGGACGCGGACTGTTTCTGCATCTGGCCCAATTGCCGCTGACCGGACCGTTGTATGATGCGTTGCAACAGGTTTTGCGCGAAGAACGCCGCCCCGCCGCGCTGGTTCAGCGCGAAGAGCGGGCAATGCTGGCCTCCGATCAATCGCCTGAAGCCTATTTCGAAGCCTCGCTATCGGGCAAGAAGCGCAAGGAACTGCGCCGGCAATTTACCCGGTTGTCCGAACTGGGCGAGATCAGGTTCACCCGCAGCGGCGACGCTGGCGATCTGGCTGATTGGATCGAGCATTTTCTTGCGCTCGAACATTCCGGCTGGAAGGGCACCAATGGCTCGGCGCTGTCCTCGCACCAGACCACCGCGCAATTGTTCCGCGAGGCGCTGGCCGGAGCCGCCGCGCACGGCCGGCTCGAGCGGCTGACGCTGATACTTGGCAACCAGCCGATAGCCATGCTGGCCAACTTCATCACCGCGCCCGGTGCATTCTCGTATAAGACTGCGTTTGACGAGCGCTATGCGCGCTATTCGCCCGGTGTGCTGGTTCAGCGCGAAAATCTCGCCATTCTTGGCGCTGACGGGATCGACTGGTGCGATAGCTGCGCGGCGGCCGATCACCCGATGATCGACCACATCTGGCGCGAACGCCGGGCGATCGGGCGGCTCTCGATTGCAATCGGCGGAAAATTGCGGCGTGCTGCTTTCACCGCCTTGGTCAAAGCCGAGCTGCGCCGCAGTCCCGCCGGTCTGGGCCTGCAAAGCGATGCGGGCGGCATGGTTGCCCCTTGCCCAGCCCCATTGACCTGACCGGGCTGCTGCGCAACAGGCGGCTGCATGGAACCCGAACTAACTCCCGAACGGCTGATCAGCGGCTTGCTCAAACTGCTCGAAGTGCAACCCCAAGGCGACGATCAATTCCTCGGGCGTAAAAAACGCGGCGGGGTGGGCCGGGTGTTTGGCGGGCAAGTGATTGCCCAGGCGCTGGCGGCGGCCGAATTGACCGTCGATCCCGATCGCCCGGCGCATTCGCTCCACGCCTATTTTCTGCGCGGTGGCAGCGAGGATCACGAGACGCAATACCGGGTCGAGCGCGATTTCGATGGCGGCAGTTTTTCCAACCGGCGGGTGGTCGCCAGTCAGCAAGGCCGCCCGATCCTGAGCTTGACGGCAAGCTTTCAAAGGCTTGAGCACGGCCTCGAATACCTCGACGCGGTGATGCCCCAGGTCCCACCGCCAGAGGATCTGGAGCCAGAAATGGCGGTGCGGCTGCGCTTTGCCGAGCAGGCCCGCCCTGAAGCCCGCCACCATTTCATGGCCCCGCGCCCGATTGAAATGCGCGCGGTCGAAGGGCGGCACTGGATGAACCCTGACCCGGCTCCGCCGCGGTCGCATTCATGGTTTCGCGCAGTCGCGCCGCTGCCCGCCGATCCGCGCGTGCACCGCGCAGTGCTGGCATTTGCCAGCGATATGACGCTGCTGGGTACTGCGATTTTGCCGCACGGGCTTTCGTGGGCGCGCGGCGAGGTTCTGAGCGCAAGCCTCGATCACGTGATCTGGTTTCACGAGCCGTTCAGTGCTGACGAGTGGCTGCTTTACGCCACCGACAGTCCGTGGTCGGGCGCGGGCCGCGGGTTTAATCGAGGACGGGTGTTCACCCGCGATGGACGCTTGGTCGCCAGCGTGGCGCAAGAGGGCATGATCCGCAAAGTCAGGCCCAAAGACTAACGAAGACTGCGTAAAACCACGCGGCCTGCTGCGCGCACCTTAGCCACCATGTTGTGCCATCCACCGGCCTCATACCGAGGACCCGATGGAACAATTTGCCAAACGCTTTCGCTTGTTCGTGCTCGATCCGATGCTGGTGGGGGTCCTGTTTGGTCTGCTGTCGTGGATCAGCATCGAGCTGACCCGCGGCGAAGGCCGAATTGCCGCGATCTGGGTGCCAAACGCGATGTTGGTCGCGGTGCTGCTGCGCGGCCGCGGCTGGATCGATGTGCGGTTCCTGCCGTACGCCTGGCTAGGCAACGTGCTGGCTGACTTGGCCGCGGGCGACAGCATGGCGCGGGCGGCAGCGCTGAGCAGCATCAACACGATTGAGATCGCGCTGGTGTGGATTGTCCTGACGCTGGCTGGCACGCCGCGTCCAGACATGGCGAACCGGGCCCAATTGATCCGCTTCAGCTTGGTCGCGGGCATGCTCGCTCCGGCTTGCTCAGGCCTTCTCGCGGCCATGGCGCTTGGACCGTATGACTGGGCCGCCATGCTGACCAATTGGCGATCGTGGAGCCTGACTGACGGGCTGGGCCTATTGATCGTAACCCCCAGCATTTTGATTTTCCACGATCTGCTGCACAACTGGCGTCGGCCCAGTTTAGCGGCGATAGCCGACTGGACCGGGATCACAGTGCTGGCAGTCGCCACGTTCAGCATCGTGTTTGTCCAGCACAGCTATCCGTTCCTGTTCCTGATCTGCCCGGTGGTGCTGCTCAGTGCGTTCCGCCTGGGCACCTCTGGCACTGCACTGACTATCATTTTGACCGCAGTGGTTGCGACGATCGCAACATCGCAAGGCAGCGGCCCGATTGCATTGGTAGCTGGTTCGCTGACTAACAAGCTGGTCGTGCTACAGATGTTTCTGGCCACCTGTTTTATGATCGGTTTGCCGGTCGCCGCCAGTCTGGCGGGCAAGCAACGGCTGCGCGCCGATCTGCAGCGGCATAAAGCCCTGACTAACTCGATGCTCGAAAACCTGCGCGATATCATCTTTCGGATTGATGCCGATGCCCGCTGGGTGTTTCTTAGTCCAGCCTGGGAAGCCTGGAACGGCTCGCCCGTCGCGGACGCAATCGGCCGGCCGATCAGCGAATCGCTGGCACCAGCCGACCGCGAAGATTCAGCGCAGATGTTTGCGCAATTTGCCGCCGGAACGATCGAATCCTCAGTGCGCGAGCGGAGCGTTCGATCAATTCGCGGCGATGAGCTGACGATCGAAATTACCCATCATGCCCTGCGCAGCGAAACCGGCGAATTTCTTGGCACGGTCGGCAACATTCGCGACATCACTTCGCAAAAGCTGGCTCAACACGCGCTCGAGGCAAGCGAACTGCGCTTACGCCTAGCGAACGAACTGGCCGAAAACGCACTGCTCGCCAAGACGCGGTTTCTGGCCAATATGAGCCATGAAATCCGCACTCCGATGAACGGGGTGATCGGGTTTACCAAGCTCATGCTCGATGGTCAGCTCGACGATCAGCAGCGCCGCCGTGCCGAACTGATTGCCGAGTCCGGCACTGCCATGATGAAATTGCTGGGGGATATCCTCGATCTGTCGAAAATCGAGGCGGGGATGCTGACCATTAATGCCGAGCCTACCGATCTGGATCACACGCTGAAACGCTGCGTGCGGTTGCTGTCGTCAGTGGCGGAACAAAAAGGCGTCGTGCTGCGCTGTGACTTGGCCGAAAATATGCCCAGCCAGGTTCTGATCGATGGCCTGCGGGTCCAGCAGGTGATGCTTAACGTGATCGGCAACGCGGTCAAATTTACCGATCATGGCCGTATCATTGTGCGCGGGCGGCGCATGGCCGGACGCGCCGACTGGTACGAGCTGGAGGTTGAGGACACCGGCCCCGGCATCGCACCAGATCGGCAAGCTGCGATATTTCAGGATTTCACGCAGGCCGACAGCTCGACCGTACGCAAATTTGGCGGCAGCGGATTGGGCCTGTCGATCAGCCGCCGGTTAGCCATTTTGATGCGCGGCGAAATTGTTTTGGCAAGCACGCTTGGCGCAGGCAGCCGGTTCACCTTCCGGTTTCCCGCGGCAGCAGTCTCATCGGGCAGTGCCGCGCCGTGTGGCCGCACCAGCCAGCAGGGCAACCTCCCGCGATCGGACCGGGTCAAGCGGGTGTTGGTGGCCGAAGACCACGAGATCAATCAATTGCTGATGGCCGATCTTTTGCGCCAGCTCGGTACGGATTACGACATCGCGCAGGATGGTCAGCACGCGGTGAGCCTGGTGTTGGAAGCTGATCGGTCAGGCGCGCCCTACCATGTTGTGCTGATGGACATGCAAATGCCGTTGATGGACGGACTTGAAGCTGCGCTGGCAATCCGCCGCGCTGGGATTAACGCCGCCGAACTGCCGATCATCGCGTTGACAGCAAACGCCTATCCCGACGACATCGCAGCCTGCTTGGCCGCCGGGATGCAAGCGCATCTGGCTAAACCGGTATCAGGCAACGACTTGCAGGCAGCGTTTGCACAGTGGTGTCCGATGATCCCCGCCGCGCCGCCGGCACGGTCTGCGCGCGGCGCGATTGGACCGGGCGGCGCGACCGCCGCGCTGCAGGCGCGCTACGCCGCGCGCAAGGCTGAAACGCTGGCGTTGGTCGGCAAAGCCATGCGCGCGGGACAACTGGCCCAAGCAGACTTGGCAGAACTGCGCCGCCAGGTTCATCAACTGGCCGGAACCGCTGGCATGTTCGGTGAAGCCGCGCTGGGCGATCAGGCAAGCGCGCTTGATCGCGGGCTGGCTGAATGGCCCGAGACCGAACGCGCCAAGCATTTGCAAATGGCACACGCGCGGCTGCTTGCGGCTGCCGCTTAGCCCTGCGCATGATAGAAATCATACACCGTTTGCGCCACCGCCGCGCTGACTCCGGGGGCGCGTTGCAAATCTGCCAGCCCGGCCGCGCGGACTTTGCTGGCGGTGCCGAAATGCAGCAGCAGTGCCCGTTTGCGCGCCGGGCCGATCCCTGAAATTTCGTCAAGCGGCGACGCGGTGATCGCGCGGCTGCGCTTGTCGCGGTGCGCGCCGATGGCAAACCGGTGGACCTCGTCGCGCAGTCGCTGGAGATGAAACAGCAGCGGGGAATTTTCAGGCAGCATCTTCTCGCGCCCGTCAGGAAAGTGGAACACCTCTCGCCCTTCGCGGCCATGGTGCGGCCCTTTGGCGATGGCGATCAGCGGCAAGTCTTCGATCCCCAATTCCTCCAGAGCGTCTTTGACCGAGCTCATCTGGCCCTTGCCGCCGTCGATCAGCACCAGATCGGGCCATAGCCCGCCATTGCGGTCGGGATCCTCGTCCTGCGCGCGGGTGAAGCGCCGCCCCATCACTTCGCGCATCATCCCGAAATCATCGTTGGTCTGCGCGGTTTTGATGTTCCACTTGCGGTACTGGCCCTTGATAAATCCATCGGGCCCCGCGACGATCATCGCGCCAAGCGCGGCAGTGCCCTGGATATGGCTGTTATCGTACACCTCGATCCGCTGCGGCAGGTCAGTCAATTCGAGGAATTCGGCTAGCTCGCGATTGATTTTGGCCTTGGCGCCGCTTTCGGCCTGCCGCCGCTCAAGTGCTTCAATCGCGTTACGCGCCGCCTGCTCGATCAGCCGCTTGCGATCACCGCGCTGCGGCACCGACAGCTCGACCTTGCCCCCCGCCGGGCCAGCCAGCGCCTCGGCCAGCAAAGCGGCTTCGGGCAGCGCCCGGTCGACCAGGATCGTGCGCGGCGGCGGCACTTCTTCATAGAACTGTGCAAGGAAGCTGGTCAGCACCTCTTCCTCGTTCAGCCCATCGGTATGCGCGGGAAAAAACGCGCGGTGGCCCCAGTTCTGCCCGCCGCGAATGAAGAACGCCTGCACCCCATGCTGACCGTTGCGGCATGCGATCGCAAATACATCGGCGCTGCCCAGCCCCTCGGCATTGACCGCCTGACTGCCTTGAATAAAGGTCGCAGCGCGCAGCCGGTCACGCAGCATCGCCGCGCGTTCGAAGTCGAGCGCAGCGGCGGCCTGGTCCATTTGTGAATTCAGTTTGCCCTGCACTGCCGAGCTTTTTCCGCCGAGGAAATCCTTCGCTTCGCCGACCAGCTCGGCATAGCCGGCCGCGTCGATGCGGCCGACACAAGGGGCCGAGCAGCGCTTGATCTGATAAAGCAGGCACGGACGTTCACGGCGGCTGAAAAAGCTGTCGGTGCAGCTGCGCAGCAAGAACAGCTTTTGCAGCGCGTTGATCGTGGTGTTGACACTGCCCGCGCTGGCGAACGGGCCATAATAATTGCCTTTGGCCCGCCGCGCACCGCGGTGCTTGCTGATCCGCGGAAAGGCATGATCGGCGCGCAGTAGGATAAACGGAAAGCTTTTGTCATCGCGCAGCAGCACGTTATACGGCGGGCGAAACCGCTTGATCAGTTGCGCCTCGAGCAGCAACGCGTCGGCTTCGCTGTTAGTGGTGACGATGGTCATGCCCCGGGTCTGGCTGACCATCCGTTTCAGCCGCAGCGGTAGCCGGTCGACTTGAAGGTAGTTCGCGACACGATTTTTCAGCGCGCGCGCCTTGCCGACATACAGCACGTCGCCGCGCGCATCGAGCATCCGGTACACCCCCGGCTTGGGCTTTAGCGTCTCTTGCACTTCGCGGATCGCGGCAATCCCGGCGGCCAGATCGGGCTGGCTGCCTTGCATGGTATATGTGGCCTGTTCTTCGTGGAACCGTTCGGAACCATTGGGCAAATCGGGGCGGCCGGCGCGGGTCATGCCGCAGCGTTACAAGGCTGCAGCGCCGGCGAAAAGCCGCTTGTTGACCGCAATCCCCTGTGTGTTACGCTTCGCTACACAAGGCCCCGCCAAGGGTCCAGCGGGAGAACGCCGGTTTGAGACAGCTGCAGGGCATGGATGCGTCGTTCGTCGCGCTTGAAACGCGCAATTCGCCGATGCATATTGGCTCGATCCTGATTTACAATCCGGAAACCGCGCCCGGCGGGTTTGTGCGCTACAAAGACATTCTGAGCTTCTTTCAAAGCCGGATGCAGCTCTCCAAGACGATGCGTCAGCGGCTGGTCAAAGTGCCGTTCGACCTCGATTATCCCTATTGGATCGAGGATAAGGACTTCGACCTTGAATACCACGTGCGCCACTTGGCCTTGCCCAAGCCGGGTGACTGGCGGCAATTATGTATCCAGGCTGCGCGGATATTCGCGCGCCCGCTCGATCTGACCCGTCCGCCGTGGGAATTCACCGTTATCGAAGGGCTCGACAATGTCCCCGGTGTCGCCCCGGGCAGCTTTGCAATGGTCACAAAGGTGCACCATGCGGCGATTGACGGCATGAGTGGGATCGATCTGATGGAGGCGCTGCACACGCTTGATCCGCACGCCGCGGCGCCGAACGAACCAGATCTGTGGGTCGGCGAAGATCCGCCCAATTTTGCCGAGCTGCTTGGCAAGAGCTGGCTGAATAGCGTGACAAATCCGGTGCGCCAGCTTGATGTTGCAGCCAAAGCCATGCCCGGTCTGGCACGGACGATCAAAGGGCTGGTGTCGCGCGATTTCAAGATTCACGGTGGGATGATCGCCCCGCGCTCACGCTTCAACGCGGTGATTTCACCCAATCGGGTGGTCGAAGGGCGCAGCGTGCCGCTGGCCGATATCAAGATGATCCGGCAAGCGGTCGCCGGGGCCAAAGTCAACGATGTATTCTTGGCGATCGTTGGCGGCGCAATGCGTGCATACCTGCTGAGCAAGGACGATCTGCCGGTCAAGACGCTGACCGCGATGGCGCCAATTTCGGTGCGCGGCAAAGACGAAAAAGGCGACATGGGCAATCAGGTCGCCGCGATGGTCGCGCCGCTCGGCACCCAGCTGGCAGATCCGCTCGAACGGCTGGCTTACGTCAATTCGCAGACGGTCAATTCAAAGGCGATGACCGATGCGATCGGCGCGCGCAACATGACCGAGATGAGCAAGGTCAGCCCCGCGTTGTTCATGGCGCTGGGCGCGCAGCTTTACACCCGGCTGGGCCTGGCAGATCGGATGGGGCCGCCATTTACCACCGTGGTGACCAACGTACCCGGCCCGCCGGTGCCGATCTATTCGACCGGCGCCCGGTTGGAAAGCATGATGGGGCTGGTCTGCCTGACCGACGGGATGGGACTGGGCCATGTGGTGCAAAGCTATGTCAATGAAGCGACGATTGCGTTTACCGCGTGCCGCAAGCTGATGCCCGATCCCGAATTTTACGCCGAATGTATCGAGCAAAGCTTCACCGAACTGCGCGATGCAGCGCGCGCTGCACTGACGGAAACCCCGCCCGCGCCGGCTACCGCAACGGAACCAATCGCCTCCGCGCCGGTTGAACCGGCAGGCAAACCCAAACGCCCGGACAAGAAAAAATCCGCCGAAAAAATCCGAAAGGCCGCCAAGAAATGACCGCAATGACTGCCGCCCGCGAAGCCCGCGCCATCGAAGCACGGCCGCCGCATAAATTGCTCGCTCTGGCTGAGGGCCGCGCGGTGTTAGAACTGGCTGCGTTTGTTGCCACCCGCCCGATCCTGGGAATGCTGCCCAAGGGCGATGGTCACCCGGTGCTGGTGCTGCCCGGGTTCCTCGCTTCTGACAGTTCGACCAAACCGATGCGGCGGTTGCTCGATGATCTGGGCTATGCCAGCTTTGGCTGGGAACTGGGCCGCAACGTCCGGGTCGATCTGGCGCGGGTCCATGAAATGGAAGCACTGCTGCTGAAAATCTTCAGAGAATCGGGGCGCAAGGTCTCGATCGTCGGGTGGAGCCTGGGCGGGGTGTTCGCGCGTGAGCTGGCCAAGCTACATCCCCATGCGGTCCGCCAGGTGATCTCGCTAGGCAGCCCGATCCATGACGATCGCCGCCACACCAGCGTGGGCAAGCTGTTCGAATATCTCAATGGTAAAGAGCCCGAGCCGCTTAAGCACGGCCACTTCACCGGGCTCGATCAAGCCCCGCCGGTCCCGACCACTTCAATCCTGACCCGCACCGACGGCGTGGTGCACTGGCGCGGATCGGTACAACATCCGCAGGACAATAATGCGCAGACTGAGAATATCGAGGTTCGCGCCAGCCATATCGGGCTGGGAGTCAATCCAAGCGTAATGGTGGCGCTGGCGGACCGGCTGCAGCAGCCCGAAGGCGCGTGGCACCCCTTCAAAGCGCGCTTGTCGCACCGCTGGATGTTCCCCAACTCGCGCCTGCATTGATGGTCGCGGCCGTACGCGTCTAAACCGACGCGCCGGTCCGACCGACTTTTATCGCTTAGTACGCTTGCCCATCGACCTGCACATTGCGGATCTGGCCGGTGCCATCGACCGAGCAGGTAAACACCTTGCCCGCGCCGGTGCGGCCCTGAACCCGCCAGCCATCGCCATCGCGGTTGATTGATTCCACGCTCGTGTTGCGATCCGATCCGCGCGCTACTTCGCTGGTGCAGCGGCTAACCGCGCTGTCGACCCCGCCGTTCTGCTGCCACTGCTGATCGTTGTCGTTGCCGTACCGGCCTGCGCGCGCCTCGGGGTTATCGCCCGGATATCGGCCCCGATCATTGCCGCGGTTGTTTCGTGCGTCGCGCTTATGCGCACTGGCTGCGCTGGCTATCGCCGCGATCCCGCCGATGATCAGAATTCCGGCGATCACATCGCCAGCGTCAACCCGATCGCGATGGTGGCGCCCCCAACCGTCGTTATAGCCGCCGCCCCAGCCCCACCCTTGCGCTGCAGCCGGACTAGCTGCCATTGCCAGCGCAGCTGCCGCAGCCAGTGCAGCCGTAAAACGCGATGCCTTGATGATCATGCCCGAGCCCCCCGATCAAACGCGGCCGCACACCACGGTCCAGCGCTATTGCCCATAAAGTAAGAACAAGGCTAGGCGGCCCAGGCTTGCTGCTGCCTGAACCGCCTGCCGTTTGTTTCAGCGTTGCGGATTAGAAGCCGCGGACCCCGTCGATATCGAGATCGGTGATCTGACCGCGCTCATATTTGCATTTGAACGACCCAGTGTCGTAGCCGCGGTTGTTGTAGCCATACCGATCACCGCCCCAGTTCTGGTTCTGGTAGCCGTCGTTGCCATAGCCACGGTTGTAGCCATTATTGTAGCCGCGATTGTCTTGCACCGCGATGCTGCCCTTTACTTGAAAACCGTACCGCGAATCCTTTACCTCGCGGATATCGGTCACGTTGGCCCGCAGACCACGGCTCGCGGCGTACCGCTCGGTGGCGGCAATGCACTGCTCCACCGCCTGGCGCGGATTGGTGCGATAACGGTCATCACGATCATAACCATTGCCATTATAGCCGTTGTTGTTGCCATAGTAGCCGCCGTTGTTGCCATAAGTGCCGCCGCGATAATCGCGATTGTTGCGGCTTGCAGCCGAGGCGACCGCTGCGATCCCGCCGATTATCAGCGCGCCGGCAATAATTTCGCCCGCGCTGACACCGCGGTTGTTGTTATCGCGATGGTCGGCCAGCGCCGGGGTGGCCGAGGATGCAACCATCGCGCCAGCCGCGATGGTGCCGAGCAGGGCTTTGGAGACATTCTTCATGGCATGTGTCCTTCAGATGTCCGGACGGATTGCCCGGGCTTGATCGGCTTCTACCGATTCGCTGCTGGCATCAGGCTGAACTGGCCCGACAGACAATATTCATAAATGGCCCGAGTTTTATGAATGAGAAATTTGGCAGATGTTAACCAAGTCGGGCTAGCGCCGTCGGGTGGTGTGGCTGCTCAATCATCTGCCGGCGTTCGCAATCGCCGCAACGCTGTTTTGCGTTGAACGGCTACTGCGCGCGCCCCGGTCCGATTGGGCGATCAATTTGCTCACTTGGGGAATCAACCTGCTCGCTGCAGTTTGGCTGTATCAGCTGGTCCAGGGCTGGCACGGCGCCGCCCTGATCGATGCCAAGCAGTTGCCCGGCTGGCTTGCGGTGATACTGTTCATCGTGGTCTACGATCTGGGCGAATATCTGTTTCACCGGATGCAGCACCGCATCCCGCTCCTGTGGGCGATGCATTCGCTGCATCATTCCGATCCCGAAATGTCGGCGCTGACCACCAGCCGGCATTACTGGGCCGATCCTTTGTTCAAGACGATCACGGTATGGTCGGCCTCGGCGATGGTGATCACCCCTGCTCCGGCAGCGTTTCTGGCCTACACTGTGCTGAGCCTGTGGAACTTTGTCACGCACTCGCAGCTCAAACTCGATCTGGGACGCTGGTCGTGGCTGATCAATACCCCCGCGTATCACCGCCGCCATCATTCGAGCGATCCGGCGCATTACGACAGCAATTTTGCCGCGCTGTTCCCCATCTGGGATGTGGCGGCGGGAGATTACCACCAACCCGACGGCTTCCCAGCCACCGGGCTTGGCCTGCGGCCACGCACCGTGGGACAAGTGCTGGCCTGGCCGTTCTATTACCGCCGCAACGCAGGCTAGCTCGGCGGGACCGCTAGCCCGGTCCACTGCGCCAGGAAAGCCAGCACGTCGGCGCCCTCAGCCACCACTTTGTCGGTTGGCTTGCCCGCGCCGTGCCCGGCGCGCGTTTCAATCCGGATCAGGTGCGGTCTTCCCTTGGGATCGGCGGCCTGCAGCGCGGCGGCATATTTGAAGCTGTGCCCGGGGACCACGCGGTCATCGGTATCGGCGGTGGTCACCAGCATTGCCGGGTACGCCACGCCGCTGCGGATGTTATGGTACGGCGAATAGGCGCGCAGCACCTTCCAGTCGGCTTCCTTTGAAGGGTAACCGTAATCGTCGACCCAATAGCGCCCGGCGGTGAACCGGTCGAACCGCAGCATATCCATCACGCCAACCTGGGCATTGGCCGCCGCGAACAGATCGGGCCGCTGGTTGACCACTGCGCCGATCAGCAAGCCGCCGTTCGAGCCGCCTTGCACCGCGAGGCCGCCCTTGGGGGTGATCCCTTGCGCGATCAGGTATTCGCCCGCCGCGATGAAATCGTCGAACACATTCTGCTTGTTGTTCAGCCGTCCGCCATCGTGCCACGCCTTGCCGTATTCGCCGCCGCCGCGCAGGTTGGCCATGGCAAAAGCCCCGCCCGCCTCGAGCCACGCCATCCGGCTCGCCGAGAACCCCGGGGTGAGCGAGATATCGAACCCGCCGTAACCGTAGAGCAGCGTCGGCACCGGCTTGTTGGCCGCGGCCACGTCCTTGCGCCGGACCAGGAACAGCGGGATCCGGGTGCCGTCCTTCGATGCGTAGAAGCGCTGCTCGATCACGTAGTTGGCCGGATCGAAGGTCAATTTGGGCTGTGCGAACGGCGTGCTTTTTCCGGTCGCGGAGTCGTAGCGAAAGATCGCGCTGGGCTGGTTGAAGCTGGTGAAGCTGTAGAATGTCTCAGGGTCGCCCGGCTCGCCGGTGAAGCCCGAGGCGGTGCCGATCGCGCTCAAGGCGATGTGCTGCACCGGCTTGCCATCGAGCGACATCGTCTCCGCGGTCGAAGCGGCGTCCTTGAGGTACGAGAGGATCAGCCGGTTGCCGACAATCCGCGCGCGTTCGAGTGTTTCGGCGCGTTCGGGCACGATTTCGACAAATTGGGGGTTCTTCGCAGCCACATTGGCGCGCACCACCTTCAATTTGGGCGCGCCCCGGTTGGTCAT
>JANMCG010000209.1:0-11840 GCA_031361075.1 Novosphingobium sp.
CGATACTGGTACCTAAAACCAGCGCGTCTACCAATTCCGCCACGCCCGCAGCCCGACGTAGTCGTGGAACAAGCGGTGGCCCTTAATGAGCGCTGCGGCAAAGGGCAAGCGGGGAAGCGGGGCATCGGGGAAGCGGGGCAGCGGGAACTCAGCGCAAGCCAAGCACCAATGCCAGCCCGGCCAGCCAGCTGCGGCGTTCGGCGATAACCGGTGCAGGCGCGGCGAGCTCGCAGTCGAGGCAATAGGCCTGCGCGCCTTGCACGCTGCCCAACCGCACCAGCCCGCTGAGCGCGCGGGTGAGGCTGTCTTGCTGGCGCATTGCCATCAGTCCGGCGATATCGCGGCCCTGCGCAGCATCGGCATCGTCATCGCCGCCCAGCAGCTTTTCAATCATGCTGCCATAACCCTTCGCTTCGGCACCGTAATACTGTGGGTGCCAGCTTTCGAGTTTGGCGGCAAAGGCGGCGTATTTGAGCGCTTCGGGCAGGCCGCCGAATTCATCGATCAGGCCTTTTTGCCGGGCAGTACCGCCATCCCATACCCGGCCTTGCGCGATCGTGTCGATCTGGGCCGGGGTCTTTCCGCGCGACTTGCCGACCAAGCCGATGAACCGGGCATAGCCTTGCTCGATATTGGCTTGGACCATCTGTTCGGCCGCCGGGGTGAAACCGCCCAGAATGTCGGGCTGGCCCGACAGCGGCGTGGTGCGCACACCGTCGCTGGTCACGCCATAGCGCGCGAGCGTGTTCTCAAAGCTGGGGATCACCGCAAAAATTCCGATCGAGCCGGTCACCGTGGCAGGCTCTGCAAAGATCCGCTGCGCCGGGGTGGAGACCCAGTACCCGCCGCTGGCCGCGTAATTGCCCATCGATACCACTACGGGTCGACCCTTGGCTTTGTAGCGCTCGAGCGCTCCGCGGATCTGTTCGGACGCAAGGACCGAACCGCCGGGCGAATCGACCCGCAACACCAGCGCCGGGGCATCGTCGGCATTGGCCTTGTCGATCAGCTTGGCAATGCGGTCGCCGCCCGCGGTGCCTGGTCCGGCCTTGCCGTCGACGATCTCACCCGCGACGGTCACCACCGCCACCGCTTTGCCGCCGGTATCAAGCGGATGCGCGGCGAGCAGAGTCGACGCGCTGTTGTACGCGTAGCTGCCCGGTTTGGTTTTATCGGTGCCTTCTCCGGCAATGGCTTTGACGCGCTCGCCAAACGCCACATTGTCGCCGATCTTGTCGATCAGCCCGGCATTGAGCGCGGCTTGCGCAGCATCGCCGTTAGCCGCCTTGAACCAGCCCGCCGGATCCTTGCTGATCTGCTCGATCTGCGCCTTGGGCCGGGCTTTTCGGACATCGGCCTTCCAGTCTTCCCACAGCGCCGCATAAAGCGCGGTGCGTGCTTCCTTCGATGGCGCCGAAGCTTCGTTACGCTCGTAAGGTTCGACAAAATCCTTGTACGTGCCGACCTTGAACACGTGGACGTTCACCGCGTAATTCTGCAGCAACTTGCCGTAATAGGGCGTGGTTCCGCCCGGCCCCATCACCACCGCGCCGCCCATCGGATGCGCCCAGGCTTCGCTGGCGTGCGCGGCAAGCAGTACGCCGTCATCGACGTAAGCGACCGCGTAAGTCAGCACCGGCTTTTTGGCGGCGCGCACCGCATCCATCGCCGCGCCGATCTGCTGCAGATGGACCAGCCCGCCGCCGGTGAACCGCGACAGATCGAGCACCACCGCCTTGATGTGATCGTCAGTGGCGGCCAGTTCGATCGCGCGGGCGACGTCGCGCGCACGGAACTGCTTGACCGGCGCGCGCCCGCCCAGCAGCAGGTTAAGCGGATCGGCATCGGCAGGTTCTTCGACCACTGCACCATCAAGTTTAAGCAGCAAGGCCCCGTCTGTCAGCGCCGCAGCGCTGGGCCGCGCCGTCAGGGCCGCAAACAGCGCGCCAAAAAACAGCAGCATTAACAGCAACACCAGTCCGTCCTTGATGGCGACGAGCAGATGCCAGACCTTGCGGGCGAATTGCATGCGGGTGTCCCTGTCCTGTGGCTACGCCGAAACCATAGGCAGAGCGTGGTCAAATTGCCAATCGGCCATCGACCAACCGCCGATGCGCGCTGGCGGAGGGGGCTCGCGTGGTCTGGCCCGGCTGCACGGACGGCGCGCAAGGCGATTTCGGTTAAACCGGTAGAATTGCCGCCCACCAGCATGTGCTCAGTCGGCATGCGCGGAAACCTATGATCCAGTGCGGCGCGAGCGGCGGCAAGCTCAGCGGCGGCGGGCTGGAATCAGGTTCGGATCGAGCGCCTGTTCGCTTCGCGGTGAACGAAGTTGCCACTACCCTTGCCCCTACGCCTCGCCATCGCTATGGCGCTGGCTTTAATGACATCGCCAGACGCACGCCCTTCGGACCGCTACCCAGCTGGCTCCGCCGCTTTCCCGCATCGCGACTTGACCGGGCTGGCCGGGCTGGCCCCGTGGGAGCTGTTGTTCCTGCTGGACGAGGCCGAGCAATGGGTCACTTTGGGACGCTCCGCCCACAAACGCGATGAGCGCCTTGCCGGGCTGACCATCATCAACGCGTTCTTCGAAAACAGCACTCGCACGCTGCTGTCGTTCGAGCTGGCGGGCAAGCGGCTGGGTGCCGATGTGGTCAATATGCACGCTGCGCAAAGCTCTATTAAAAAAGGCGAAACGCTGATCGATACAGCAATGACGCTAAACGCGATGCACGCCGATGCGATCGTCATCCGCCACCAAAGCAGCGGCGCGGTGCAGCTGATTGCGGACAAGGTCGATTGCCCGGTGCTGAATGCAGGCGACGGCCAACACGAGCACCCGACGCAGGGCCTGCTCGACGCGCTCACCATCCGTTCGGCTAAAGGCGAAATCGCCGGATTGATCGTAGTGATTTGCGGCGATGTGCTCCACAGCCGGGTCGCGAGGTCGAACATCCACTGTCTCACCACGCTGGGCGCGCAGGTCCGGGTCTGCGCGCCGCCGTCGCTGCTGCCGGCCGAGGTCGAACAGCTAAAAGTCACCGCCTATCACGATTTCGACGCCGCCTTGGTCGGGGCTGACGTCGTTATGATGCTGCGGCTGCAACAAGAGCGGATGAGCGGGCATTTCATCCCCTCGCCGCGTGAATATCGGCACCTTTACGGGCTGACGCTCGAACGGCTGGCCTTGGCTAAACCCGACGCGCTGGTAATGCACCCCGGCCCGATGAACCGCGGGGTTGAGATCGACAGCAACGTGGCCGATTTACCGGGCCGCTCGGCGATCACCCGTCAGGTCGAGATGGGGGTGGCGATCCGCATGGCCTGCCTTGACGTGTTGACCCGCAAGGCGCGCGCAATCGAGGGCTGGGCATGAGCGCCGCCGCCCCGTTGACCATCCTGAACGGGCGGCTGGTGCTGCCCAGCGGCCAGCCGCAGGCAGGCGGCATCCGTTGCGAGAGCGGCCGGATCGCCACATTGGGCGAAGTTGCCGCGCAACCCGGCGACACTGTGATCGATGCCAAAGGCGCGCTGATCGCTCCGGGGCTGGTCGATCTGGGGGTGTTCGCAATCGACAAACCGGCGTTTCATTTCGGCGGAATCACGCGGGCGGCGCTGATGCCCGATCAGAACCCCGCGCTCGATCACCCGGCGCGGGTTCGGTTTGCCGCGCTGTCGGGCAAGCCCGATCTGTGGGTCCATCCGCTTGCCGCTGCGACGCGCGGGCTGGACGGCGGCCAGCTGGCCGAGCTGGCGCTGATGCGTGAGGCCGGCGCGCGTGCCGCGGCCACCGGCCGGCGCTGGATTGGCGATTCGGGGACGATGCACCGGCTGCTGGCATACTGCGCGATGCTCGGGCTGGTGGTGATAACGCACGCCGAGGACGCCGGGCTTAGCGGCAATGCGGTGGCGACTGCGAGCGAAATGGCGACCCGCTATGGCTTGCCCGCCGCCCCCGCAGCGGCCGAGGCGCTGGCAATTGCACGCGACATTGCGCTGGCCGAACTGGCCGGGGCGCGGCTGCATTTCCGCCAGGTCACCACCCGCGCCGGGCTTGATCTGGTGCGCGCCGCCAAAGCGCGCGGGCTGATGGTGACCGCCGGGGTAACCCCGGCGCACTTCATGCTGTCGGACACAGCGATTGGCGATTTCCGTACTTTCACCAAGCTGTCGCCGCCGCTGCGCTGCGAGGCCGACCGGCAAGCGGTGCGCGCCGCGCTGGCCGACGGCACGATCGACGTGGTGTCATCGGGCCACGATCCGCGCGGGCCCGAAGACAAACGGCTGCCCTTCGCCGATGCCGAGCCGGGCATGGCCGGGGCTGAAACGCTCCTGCCGCTGACGCTCGCACTGGTCCGCGATGGAGTGATCGATCTGGCCCGCGCCTTCGTGCTGCTCGCGGGCAATCCTGCCGCGCTGCTGGGGGTGCAGGCGGGGCAGCTGGTGGTGGGGCTGGAGGCTGACCTGGCTCTGATCGATCCGGCCAAGCCGTGGATCGTAAATGCCGACAAGATGGCGGCCAGCGCGGGCAATACCCCGTTCGACAAACAAGGCGTCGAAGGCCGCGTGCTGCGCCTGTTCAAGGGCGGCAGCGCGGTCGGCTGAGCCCGTAGGTGTCTTGCTCCCCACCTGCCGGCGAAAACGGGCAGAGGTGGGCAACAGCAAAACCCCCTCCTGCCAAGGCAGAAGGGGGCTGGCTGGCGTCCCATTGTGTTATCGTTGGTGACTTCGTGTGCAAGCCTCAGTGGCGGCGGGCGTTGGCCGGGCCGTAGGCCGGCACCGGCTTCATCGCCAGCTTGGCGGTGGTCTGGATTTTGGGCTTGAGCGCAGCCTTGGCCAGCGCTGGAGCAACGGCGGCGCGGCCCGGCATCGGCCGGCTGGCGGCATAAGCGAAGCACACTCCGCCGCGGTTCTTGACCGCCGAGCACAAGCCCGAGGCTCCGCGCCCGTCGAGCCCGGCAGCGGCAACGCGCCAAAAGTGCTTGCCCTTCACCAGCGCTTGCGAGATCGTCATCTTGAAATTGCGCAGTTCAGGATTGCGCGAGGCGTAGTGGCCCCAGGCGCGGCGTGCGCCTTGCTCGCTGGCGAACGAGCCAAGCTGGACCAGATGCGACGAACCACGGCCGGCCACCTTGGCAGCGGTATGGCGCGGACGCAGGCCGGGGCGATGCGCCACGGTCTTGGGCCGGGCTGCAAAAGTGGCACGTTGTGGCGCAGCGGGTTCGCTCATCGCTTCGGGTCCGCTTTGCGGCAGCGGCTGCACCACGGGGGTGCTGTTGAATGCCTGCGAAAACGCTTCGGGAGTCGGCTCGGCAGTTGCGACAGTCGGTACGTCGACCGGCTGATATTGTGCCAGCGAGGCAGCCGGCGCATCGGCAGCGGGCAATTCACCAGCGGCCGCAACCACCGGTTGCGCGGTTTTGACCGCACCGGTTTCGGCTGCGAGCTGTTCCTGATCGCCGCTGGCATTAAGCGCCAGAGCGGCGGGCAATCCGGCATCGGCGACCATCGGCACGCGCAGCATTGCAGCCACGCGCAGCTTGGAATCTTCGGGCCGGGCTTTCATTACCCAATCGCTGATCCGCGCGTCGAGCTTGTCGGCCGGCACATCCTGCGCCGCCATCACGCGGGCTTCGCGCCAGCGGCCGTCGAGCGCGAAAGCATAGGCCAGGTTCTGGCGTACTTTTGGTGAATTATCGCCGCCGCGCAGCGCGTCGGACAAAATCGCCACGCCGCGTCCGCTGTCCCCGGCCAAAGCATAGGCCAGGCCCAGATCGGCCGCCGGAATTGCATCGCGCCAATCGTTGAGGATCGCCACGCTTTCGCCGTTGCGGCCAGCGCCAATATCGGCCAACGCCAGCGACAAGGCGGTCTTGGCCGAATTGTCGCCCAGCTTCATCGCATCGTTAAAAGTTGTCGCGGCGCTTTCAAACCGTCCGCTGCGCAAATAGGCCTGCCCCAGCAGCGCGCGGTATCCGGCGTTGCGCGGATCTGCGCCGACCAGCGTTTCGGCCAGACCGATCGCTTTTTCGACATTGCCCTTGGCCAGCTGTTTCTGCGCTTCGGCGGCAGCCTTGTCGGTGCCCGGTTTGGCCACTGCGCCCGAGCTGAACCCGGCGCCCGCCGCCATCGCCAGAGCAATCGCCCCGGTAACCCCGAGCGGCAAAATCGAACGGCGGATGTTGCTGGTGTGCATGGGAGTGGTCCCTTCCTGAAAGATAGTCATGGGCGTTTGCGCGTCACTTGCGCGGCAAGCTGGGCAATATCGGGCAATTCGGCGAGCAGCCGGTCAACGGCTTCAGTGACCAGTTGCTGCGCGCTGCGGCCTTGCACCGCGCAGGCCAGCCGCAATTGCAGGTGGCGTTCCGCATCGACCCGCAGCGTAAATGCGGCGCGGCGCCCTGCGTTGAGCGCCGAGCCACGCTCTGTCCCCAGATCGTGCGACAAGCCGCGTTGCTGGCGCACCACTTCGGGCAAGTGCGCTTGCAGGCGTCCAGCCGAATCGATCGAAACAACTTCGCCGCCGTGATGCGTCGCGCCGTGAGCGCCGTCATGCGCGTCATCATGTTCGTGGCCCATGTCGTTCCAGCCCAGATCGTCATGCGCGAAATCCTCGTGGCTGACCGCCAGCGCGCTCGATTGCGGGCGCATTGCGGGCTTGGCTCCGCCTTTGCGCGCGAGGAGTCGCGGGGTCAGCGAGGCGATCGGCCTGAGCTCGGGCGTTTTGGGATCGGCCATGTCGGCGTCCGCGCCTTACGAACCGGCTACGCGGCGGCCGAAGCCGCCCGCCGGACGGTGAATCCCCTGCACGCTAGATACTGCGGTCGGCGCGGCAAACACGGTACGGCGGAAGTTCTTTTCCAGCCGGTCTGAAATATAGCTCCAAAGCGCAGTCACTTCGGCCGAACTGCGACCATTTGGATCGACTTCCATCACCGTGCGGCCATCGATCATCGAGGCGGCAAAATCGGTGCGGTGATGCAACGTAATCGGGGCCACGGTGCCGTGCTGCGACAAGGCGACGGCTGCTTCCGAGGTGATTTTGGCTTTGGGCGTCGCGGCGTTGACCACAAAGATCAGCGGCTTGCCGGCGCGTTCGCATAAGTCGACCGTGGCGCCGACCGCGCGCAGATCGTGCGGGCTGGGCCGGGTCGGGACGACAATCAGTTCGGCCACATTGATGACCGACTGGATCGCCATGGTGATGGCCGGCGGAGTATCGATTACCGCGAGGCGAAAGCCCTGCTGGCGCAATACCGCCAGATCGGCAGCCAGCCGCGCGACCGTGGTTTGCGCAAACGAAGGGAATTCTGCCTCGCGCTCGTTCCACCAATCGGCCAGCGACCCTTGCGGATCGATGTCGATCAGCACGACCGGGCCAGCGCCGGCGCGCTGCGCCTGCACGGCGAGATGCCCGGACAAAGTGGTTTTGCCCGATCCACCCTTCTGTGATGCCAACGCCAGTACCCGCAAAGTCTGTCCCCTAGGAAATGCAGCAAACCCAATATGACTTGCCGCCGGGGATCGCAGAACGTTCCTAATTTTGAGTTAACGCCGCGCTAGGGCCGGCACATTGGCTTGCGCCGGTGGCGGCATAAACCTTTTGCTAAAGGTGCGTTTACTATGTCAGTTAGCGACAACACAGCGCGGCGGAAAAGCGTGGGCGGGGGCGCCCCCAGCCAAAAGGTAAACCGCCGGCACCGGACAGGAAATATTCGATGGGTCGCAATTATTATCTCGCTGCGCTGGCGTTGGGGGCCACTGCCCTGCTCAACGCGCCCGCCGCCGCCGATACCAAAGCCGGAGTCGACGCCTGGACGCGCGGCGATTTTTCCGGTGCGGTCAAGGAATGGCAAGCGCAAGCGCTGCGCGGTGATGGCGATGCGGTGTTCAATCTGGGGCAAGCCTACCGGTTGGGTAAGGGCGTGCCGCAAGATCTGGTCAAAGCCGAACAGCTGTTCGGCCAAGCCGCCGGGATGGGGCATTTGCAAGCTGCCGACAACTACGGCCTGCTGCTGTTTCAGCGCGGCGAACGCGCCAAGGCGCTGCCATACTTGCGCGCCGCCGCTGATCGCGGCGATCCGCGCGCGCAGTACCTGATCGGCATTTCACACTTCAACGGCGATATGGTGCCCAAAGACTGGGTCCGGGCTTATGCGCTGGTCACCTTGGCGCAGCAGCAGGGCCTGCCGCAAGCCGCCGGGGCGCTGACGCAAATGAACCAGTACATTCCGCTGCCACAACGCCAGCAAGGCGTGCAGCTGGCGGGCGAGCTTGGGGCACAAGCCGATGCCACCCGCGCGCGGCAACTTGCTGCTGTCGATCTTGGCGGCCAGGTGTCCGGAGCCAATGCGCCCATCGCCCCCCAGCCGATAAAAGGGCCGCCAACTGCTGGGCCAAGCGTTGCCTCGGCCAGCGCTGCGGCGGGCCAGGCGCAGCGCGTAGCCGGGCGCGACAGCGCCGCCACGGCCGGGGCAGACTATGCCCGCCCGGCGGTCAAGGCGCCGCCGGTGCCTGCCTCGGCTCCGCGTCCCGCGCTCGGGCCGGCACCGGTCCCAGCCTTGGTCGCGGCCCCAGCCCCAAGACCACCTGCGCCCGCTGTGGCCAGCGCAGGCGGCTCCTGGCGGATCCAGCTGGGCGCGTTTGGCGTGGCGAGCAATGCCGACGCGATGTGGGCGCAAGTCCGCAGCCGCCCCGAACTAGCCGGTCACGCGCGGCTAAACGTCAAAGCCGGTGCGGTGACCAAACTGCAAGCCGGCGGTTACAGCCAAGCCGCCGCGCAAGCCGCGTGTAGCAAGCTTAAGGCGGCGGGGATTACGTGTGCGGCGGTGCCCGGCTGATCAGCGGCTCACGCAATCCCCACCCAGATCCGTTCGTGTCGTTTAAGATGCCCAGGCGTTGACCGCATCCTCCCCCCGCCTCCGCACGCTCGATCTGATCCGCGGGGTTGCGGTACTCGGCATCCTGGCGATCAACGTTGCGGGGTTCGCCGCGCCTGACAGTGCGGCTTATTCGCCTGATCTGCCGCGCCCCGGCGGGTGGACCGATCACGCCGCTTACCTTGCCTCGCTGGTGCTGTTCGATGGCAAGATGCGCGCGCTGTTTTCGGTGCTGTTCGGGGCAAGCTTGCTGCTGTTTGCCGAACGCGCCGATGCGGCGGGGCGTGACGGGGCGCGGCTGCAGGCACGGCGGCTCGTGTGGCTGATGGCGTTCGGCTACCTTCACTTCGCGCTGATCTGGGACGGCGATATTTTGTTCCTGTACGGTGCGATCGGGTTCGCCGCGTTGGCGCTGCGCAGCTGGCAGCCGCGCCAGTGGGTGACCGCGGCGGCGCTAATTTTTGCACTGTGGCAGGTCTGGGGTCTTGCCCAGTGGGCACCCAGCTTGACGCAGGAAGCCGCAGTAATGGCTGCCACTGCTACCCCCGCAGCGCAGCGCAGCCACGCGCTCGACCTTGCCGCTTTCCGCAAAGCTGACGCGCGCGACCGCGCCGAGGCCAAACTATCGTGGCCCGCGCAAGTACAGGCCAAACTGACGACCCGCGCCGACGATCCGCTCGATTTGATCGTGTATAATTGGGGCGAAACGCTGCCGTGGATGCTGATCGGCATGGCGCTGCTGCAGACCGGTTTTTTCGCGGGCCAGTGGCCAAGACGGCGGGTGATCTGGCTGGCCGCGGCTGGACTGGGGCTGGGCGGCGCGGTGACGCTGGGTTTCGCGGTCTGGGCCGCGCAAAACCATTACCCTGAAGCTGCGATGCACTTCGCACTCGGCTACGGCCTCGCGCTGCCGCACTTGGGCATGGCGCTGGGCTATGCCGCGCTGCTGGTGCTATCTTCTCCTCTCCTGCTGGCGGGAGGGGCCGCCCTTTCTTCCCCCCTCCTGCTTGCGGGAGGGGCCGCCGTTTCGACCCCCCTCCCGCTTGCGGGAGGGGCCGGGGGTGGGCCTGTCCCGGAAACGCCGCTCGCTGACGCGCCCACCCCTAACCCCTCCCGCAAGCGGGAGGGGGATTCAGCGCTGCACCGCATGGTTACAGTGCTCGCCGGTCAAATCGAAGCCGCCGGGCGGATGGCGTTCAGCAACTACATTGGCACCAGTCTGGTAATGGCCGCGCTGTGCTATGGCTGGGGCCTGGGCCTGTTCGGCCAGTTCGGCGCGGCGCAGCGCTGGACGCTGGTGCTGCTGGTCTGGGCGCTGATACTGTCATGGAGCCAGCCGTGGCTGACCCGCTACCGCCAAGGCCCGCTGGAATGGCTGTGGCGCAGTCTGACCGAGTGGCGGGTGTTGGGGTGGAGCCGGTGATTAAAGAGCAGGCAATGATCCGATTGCAGTTCTTCATCTGGTCGATCATGATGAGCTACAAGGGAGATTACCCACGATGCTGGTTTTTTGGTGGCAAGGGCGCGGTTATCAGACAATCTTGATCTGGCTTGTTACGTTGACTGGCTTTGGAATTGTCGCCGCTATTGGAAAGCCCCTTATCCCCGATCGGCCGTGGTATTGGGGACTGGCATTTCTCGCGTCCGCGGCAATCAATTGGCGTGTGGGGACAAGACTCAACAAACGCGCTATCCAGAAGCGGGACCCCAATACGTTGCGAAAACGCCTGTTCTATCGCGGCGGTCACCGTTTCATGTCGATGCCAATGGAGACGTTTTCGATCGTCTTGGTCGCTGCTGGAATCTTCATCGCGATTCAGGGCGAACTCGCTCGGTCGGTTTAGGGACGCCCCTCACCCTGTCCCGAACGGGTTCTTCGAACTGCGCAGCATCAGCCGCACCGGCACTGCGTCAAACCCCAGATCGCGGCGCAGGCTGTTGATCAAGTAGCGCTGGTAGCTGACCGGCAGGTCATCCAGCCGGGTGCCGAAGATCGCGAAGCCCGGGGGGCGGGTCTTGGCCTGGGTGATGTAGCGCAGCTTGATCCGCTTGCCGCCGGGTGCAGGCGGCGGGTTGCGGTTGACGGCATCTTCGAACCAGCGGTTAAGCGCCGAGGTGGGCACGCGCTTTGACCAGGCGGCGCGGATTTCGAACGCGGCCTTGAGCAGCGTGTCGAGCCCCTTGCCGGTGCGCGCCGAAACCGTGAGGACTGGCAGGCCCTTGACCTGCGATAGCCCCTCATCGAGCGCGGCGCGGATCCCGTTGAACAGGCCGCTGGCATCGTGCGCCACGTCCCACTTGTTGATCGCAATGATCAGCGCGCGGCCTTCTTCGAGCACCAGACTGGCGATCTTGAGGTCCTGATGCTCCAGGCCCCTTGTCGCATCGAGCAGCAGCACGACCACTTCGGCAAAGTCCACCGCATGGCGTGCGTCCGCCACCGCAAGCTTTTCAAGCTTGTCGACCACCAGCGCCTTCTTGCGCATGCCGGCCGTATCGATCAGCCGGACCACGCGGTCCTCGTCGAGCTCGGGATCGTGCCAGATCCAATCGACCGCAATCGAATCGCGGGTGATCCCCGCCTCGGGCCCGGTCAGCAGCCGGTCTTCGCCCAGAAACGCATTGATCAGCGTCGATTTGCCAGCATTGGGCCGCCCGACGATGGCGAGTTTAAGCGGGGCGCGATTGAGCGCTTCCTCGTCTTCCTCGTCGATTTCGTCGGGTACAAATTCATCGCGTTCGCGCTGCCCGGCATCGAGCAAAGGCAGCAGCGCCTCGAACAGATCGCCCAGCCCTTCGCCGTGCTCGGCCGAGAATGGCACCGGATCGCCGAAGCCCAGCGAATAGCTTTCATACAGTCCGTGATCGCCCGAGCGGCCCTCGGCCTTGTTCGCGACCAGCACCACCGGGACCGAGCTTTCGCGCAAGTACCGCCCGATTTCCTCGTCCATCGGGGTGAGC
>JANMCG010000172.1:0-3659 GCA_031361075.1 Novosphingobium sp.
GCAGGTGTTCCACTGGCTCTACCACCGCGGCGTCACCGATTTCGCCGCGATGACCGACATCGCCAAGGACATGCGCCCGTGGCTCAGCGAGCGCTTCGTGATCGGTCGGCCCGAAGTGGTGCTGTCGCAGCATTCGAGCGACGGCACCCGCAAATGGCTGCTCAAGACCGCCGACGATCACGAATACGAAATGGTCTTCATCCCCGATGAAAGCCGCGGCACTTTGTGCGTTTCCAGCCAGGTCGGGTGCACGCTCAATTGCCGGTTCTGCCACACCGGCACGATGCGGCTGGTGCGCAATCTGACCGCGGGCGAGATCGTCGGGCAAGTCATGCTGGCACGCGATGCTTTGGGCGAATGGCCTAACGGCACCATGCAGGGCTTTGGTGCACAGCCCGATGCGGATATGAGTGAAGATGACGACGAGGACGGTGGCTATTCGTCCGACGGGCGCCTGCTGACCAACATCGTGATGATGGGCATGGGCGAGCCACTGTACAATTTCGACAATGTCCGCGATGCGCTCAAGCTGGTGATGGACGGCGATGGGCTGGGGCTGTCGCGCCGCCGGATCACGCTTTCAACCAGTGGGGTGGTGCCGATGATGGCGCGCGCCGGGGCCGAAATCGGGGTCAATCTGGCGGTGTCGCTGCACGCCACCAACAAGGCTGTGCGCGACGAAATTGTGCCGATCAACCGCAAATACGGGCTTGAAGAATTGCTCCAGGCCTGCGCCGACTATCCCGGGCTGTCCAACGCACGGCGGATTACATTCGAATATGTGATGCTTAAAGACAAGAACGACAGCGATGCCGACGCGCGCGAACTGGTGCGGCTGATCAAGCATTACCAACTGCCTGCCAAGGTCAACCTGATCCCGTTCAATCCGTGGCCCGGCGCAATTTACGAGTGCTCCACCGCCGAGCGGGTCAAACGGTTTTCGGATATTGTATTCGGCGCCGGGATCAGCGCGCCGGTGCGCACGCCGCGCGGACGCGATATCGATGCCGCCTGCGGCCAGCTTAAAACCACCGCACAAAAAATGTCCCGCGCCGAGCTTGACCGGCTGGCTGACGAAAAGCAGGCTGCGCTGGGTTAGGTGGGTTTTATCGCGACGTCGTACCGTGCTGCGGCGCAACAACACCCTGTTAGCATTTTAGCTTTAATTGTGGCGGCAACAGGAGCTTCTCCGCCGATGAAACACGCCTTGCTTTTGCTTTCGCTCGTTGCCGTTCCGCTGGCTGGCTGTTCAAGCAAAGCCGCGCCGACTGACGGAGCCGCCGCCGATCCCGCCGCCGCCCCAAACACTCCGTCCAAGCCCAGCCCGTGGGCCAGCGGCAGTCCGGCCGCAGCGCCGGTCGAGCCCGCAGCAGCACCCGCAACGCCGGCCAAGCCAGCTGCCCCAGCGGTCAATCCGTGGGCCAAGGATGCACCGCCAGCGCCCCCACCGCCGCCCGGTGCGCCTGCCGCCCCGCCCGCGCCGAAACCAAAAGCCGCCGCGCAAACCGGCAGCATGGACGAATAGCTTCGGCGGACTGTCGCGGCGCAGGCCCGGTTCGTCCTGCCCGGTCGCAGCCGGCGGCCGTGTTCATCTGTGGTTGTGCACCGGACTGCTTGATGGCGGTCAATGCTTGCACATCGACCCAGAAAGGAACCGGCAGCCATGAAAAAGTCTGTCCTCGCGGTGGTTATGACCGCCACTCTGTTTACTTCTGTCCCGGCGTTTGGCGATCCACCGCCGTGGGCCCCGGCGCACGGTCGCCGCGGCCACGATCGGAGCGATAATTACGAACGCGGCCGCCAATACGACAACTATCAACGCGATTATCAGCGCGACTATCAGCGCACCGATAACGGCATCGCTTACTGGCAAGGTAACGATGGACGCTATTATTGCCGCCGCAGCAACGGCACCACGGGCCTGCTGGTCGGCGCAGTGCTGGGTGGATTGCTGGGCCGAACGATCGACCGCAATGGCGATCGTTCGGCCGGAACCATCCTTGGGGCCGCGGCAGGCGCGCTGCTTGGCCGCGAGGTTGAGCGCGGGCAAAGCCGCTGCCGCTAACGCAGGTCTTGACCTTACGGGCCATCCTCCGCCAAGCCACGGGGGATGGCCCACCCCGCTGATTTACCCGCAGTCCTGATCACCGGCGCAGCCAAGCGCATTGGTGCTGCGCTGGCCGCCCGGTTTGGCGCAACCGGGTGGCACGTGGTGATTCATGCCGGGCATTCCCCAATCGAAGCACACGCGCTGGCTGCCACACTGCCTTCGGCCCAAGTCGTGCAGTGCGATCTGGTTGACGGCGCTGCGGCACTGGCGATGATCGCCGATCTGGCTGCACGGCTGCCCGACTGGCGCGTGTTGATAAATTCGGCCGCAGTGTTCAAACCCGATACCGCGCAAGCGATCGATCCTGCGATCTTTGCCGAGGCCGTGACAGTCAACGCCGAAACCCCGGCCCGCATCGCGCAGGCGTTTCTGGCCAGCGCCGCCAGCGCTGGCGGCAAACGCGTGATCCAGTTTCTCGATCAGAAGCTGGCCAATCCCAACCCCGATTTCTTCAGCTACACGATGGCCAAGCACGCCCTGGCCGCAACGGTGCGAATGCTGGCTATGGCCGCGACTGATCCGGCTACGCGGGTTTACGGCCTTGCTCCCGGCGCGATGCTGCCCAGTCACGATCAGCGCAGTGAAGAGCACGAGCGGAGCGGGCGCATGAACCTTCTGCAACGGTTGACCGATCCGCAAGAACTGGCCGATGCAGCGCTGTTCCTGACCGATGGCTGGCTGGCCAGCGGCGAGACGCTGTTCATCGATTCGGGGCAGCATTTGCTCGCCCAGCCGCGCGATGTGCTTTACCTGGCGCGTATGTAACGCGCAGATACCAAGGCGCGAATACCGCTTGCACCGCGCGCAGCGCGCAATAAGTTAGCGGTATTATGTGGTTATTGAACAAAATGCTGAGCGCTATGGTCAAAGAGGGCCATCTGGCGGTCCGCGACTATGACGGCAAGCTCTATCACTACGGCGATCAAAGCGAAGCGCCGGTAGTCATGCGGCTGACGGACAAGGGCGCGGCGCTGCATATCGCCAAAGACCCCAGGGTGGGCGCGGGCGAGGCGTACATGGACGGCCGGATGACGATCGAGCCGCCGCACGACGTGCGCGATATGGTGCTGCTGGTGATGATGAACGCCAATCGCGGGCGCGGGTCGATTGAAGCACCGAGCCGGTTCAAGCGCGGGCTCGATTGGGCCATGGCCAAGGCCGACCAGATCAACCTGCGCGCCAAAGCCAGCAGCAATGTCGCGCACCATTACGACCTGACCCGCCAGTTCTACGAGCTGTTTCTCGATGAGAACCGGCTTTACACGATGGCTTACTTTACCGACCCGGCCAATTCGCTGGAACGCGCGCAGCTGGACAAGCTGGCGCTGATCGCGGCCAAGTTGCGGCTTGAACCGGGCAAGTGCGAAGGGATGCGCCTGCTCGATATCGGCTGCGGCTGGGGCGCGCTCGGGCTGTACCTTAACCGCCATTACGGGATCGAAGTTGTCGGCGTCAGCCTCGCCCCCGATCAGGTCAAGTTCGCCAATGAACGCGCTGCGGCAGCGGGCGTTACCGACAAAGTCCAGTTCAAGCTGATGGACTACCGCGA
>JANMCG010000128.1:0-3838 GCA_031361075.1 Novosphingobium sp.
GTAGGCATCTATCCTGTCACGCTGCCCGAACGGATCGAGCCCGGCGACAATCCATGCGCCCGGGTTAGCGCCCTTGAGCGCCGAAACGTCCGGTCCCTGCACGCCCAGCACGATGTCCGCACCCTTGGCCGGGTCTGCGACCACCTCGGCCCCCGAAGCGGCGTAATCCGCATCGGCAATCGCCGCGTTAAGCCCGGCGCCGGGCTCAATCGCGACGCTTGCCCCCAGTGCGATGAATTTCTTCACCGTCTCGGCACTGGCCGCAACGCGGGTTTCCCCGGCGGCAGTTTCTTTAAGGACCGCGATCCGCACTGCGGCGGCCCGCTTACTTGGTGATCATGAAGATGACGAACGCCGCCACCAGCGCGGTGGAGATGATCCCGAATTTCACCATGCCGATAAAACCGTTGTAAGTCGCTTCGTGCGCCTTGGGGTCATTGCCGCTGGCCATAAGTAAGAGTCCCTGCTGATCGAAGTGGTTGGTTCAGCGGTTGTCCTATCGCCCCGAGCCGCCACGCTCAAGCCCTTTGCGTCCCGCTGTCCCGCAGCTTCGTAAGCCTTAATCGGGTCTTTACCCAATCTGGCTATGCGGGGACTTCGCACTGCGCTTGGCGCATACCGGGGACACGCACCGAACCAATGGCCGAATTCGAACAGCGCACGTTGATGCTGATCGACGACGAACCGGCGCAAAGCCGGTTGATCTCGGCGCTGGCCGCGCGCGAGGGCTGGCGCACGCTGGTCATCCGAGACAGCGAAACCGCGATTGCGACGCTCGGCACGCGCCAGGGCATGTTGCTGCACGCGATCATTCTGGATCAATGGGTGCCGGGCGATGAAGCCTGCCAGCTGATCGCCGAATTGCGCGCGCGGCGCCCCGCGGTGCCGATCCTGATGCTGACCACCAGCGCATCGCCGCTGCTCGCGGTTGAAGCGATGCGTGCCGGCGCAACCGATTATCTGGTCAAACCGGTCGCGCCTGACCGGATGATGCTGGCGCTGCGCATGGCCACCACCCGCGAAGCCCCGCGCGATGAATTGCAGCCGCTGACCGAGAAAATGCCGAGCACGCCAGATTTCGACGCGATGATCGGGGCCGCGCCCTCGTTCCGCTCGGCGCTGGCGGTCGCCGCCAAAGCGGCGCGCGGCCAGGGCCCGGTGCTGATCGAGGGCGAAAGCGGCAGCGGCAAGGAAATGGTGGTGCGCGCCATGCAAGCCGCGTCCCCGCGCGCCAAAGCTCCGTTTCGGTTGCTTAACATCGGTGCGATCGCCGCCAATTCGGTCGAGAGCGCGCTGTTCGGCCATGAGAAGGGCGCGTTTCCCGGCGCATTCGATCGTCATGTCGGCGCGTTGCAACACGCCGATGGCGGCACGCTCGCGCTCGACGAGGTCGACCGGCTGCCGCTGACGGTGCAGCAGCGGTTGCTCGAATCGATCCAGCGTAGCGACGTCCGCCCGATTGGCGCGCGCCATTCGTTCCGGATCGACGTGCGGGTGATCGCCGCGAGCAATGTGCCGCTGCGCGATATGGTAACGGCGGGGCACTTCATACCCGAATTGCTGACCGCACTGGCCGGTGCGACCGTTCACTTACCGCCACTGCGCGCCCGCCCGGGCGATATTTCGGCGCTGGCGCGGCACTTCCTGGCCAAGATCGGCGGCCAGCCGGGCCTGCGCGCGTTAGGGATTACTGACGCGGCGCTGGCGCTGCTGTCGGCTTACGATTGGCCGGGCAATGTCCGCCAATTGCAAGCCGTGCTGTTCCGCGCCGCCGTATTCTGCGATGGCGACGCGCTGACCGCCGAAGATTTCCCGCAATTGTCCGATATGCTCGGCGGCAACAACTCCAGCCCGCAAGCCGCGCATCAGGAAGGCGTCGGCGTCATGCTTTACGCGGCCGACGGCAACCTGCGCCCGCTGGAAGACATCGAAGCTGACGTAATCCGCCTCGCTATCGGGCATTATCGCGGCCGCATGACCGAGGTCGCCCGGCGGCTGGGGATCGGCCGCTCCACGCTGTACCGCAAGCTCACCGAACTGGGGATTGGCGAGACGGTCTAGGCGGGCTAATTGACCGGGACATAACCCGGAGTTCCTGATTTGACCGAGCGCCACCGGCTTTCTGGCAAACTTTGCCTCGTCACGGGCGCGGCGCGCGGGATCGGCCGCGCGATCGCCGCGGCATTTCACGCCGAGGGCGCTGAGGTCATCGTAACCGACATCGACAGCGCGGCGGGACAAGCCACTGCAGCACAGCTTGACGCGCGCTTCATAGCGCTCGACGTGCGCGACGAAGCGCAATGGGATGCGCTTGCCGGCGCGGTGCCGAAACTCGACGTACTGGTCAACAATGCGGGGATCACCGGGTTTGAGGGCAGCACCGCGGCGCACGATCCCGAACACGCCAGCCTGGCCGATTGGCGCGCGGTCCATGCCACCAATCTCGACGGCACTTTCTTGGGCTGCCGCTTTGCGATCCGCGCCATGAAAGCGCAGCGATCGGGTTCGATCATCAATGTTTCGTCGCGTTCCGGGTTGGTCGGGATCGCGGGCGCGGCGGCCTATGCCTCATCGAAGGCGGCCCAGCGCAATCACACCAAGACGGTCGCTCTTTACTGCGCGCAACAAGGATGGGCGATACGCTGCAATTCGCTGCACCCAGCCGCAATTCTCACCGGGATGTGGGAACCAATGCTCGGCGACGAGCCGGGCCGCGCCGGGCGGATGGCCGCGCTTACCGCCGACACTCCGCTCAAACGGTTTGGCCAGCCGTCCGAAGTGGCCGCGCTGGCGGTGCTGCTGGCGTCCGACGAAGCGACCTATATGACCGGGGCCGAATTGACGATCGACGGCGGCTTGCTGGCTGGATCTGCAGCCAGCCCAGGCTGATTTGTTCTACGGCGCCAACTGCGCAAAATCGGTCAGCGCGGCGTCTTTGAGGCCGCGCCATACTCGCACCGCCTGAACCGTTTCGGGCACATCGTGAACCCGCAGCAATTGCACCCCGGCATCCATCGCTTTGACCGCCAAAGCCAGACTGCCGCCCAATCGCAAGTGCGCCGGAGCCTCATTGCTGAGCGCGCCGATCATGCGCTTGCGGCTAGAACCCACGAGCAGCGGCTGGCCGAGTGCGTGGAACAGCGGGAGGGCGTTGAGCAGTAGCAGATTCTCGGCCACCGACTTGCCGAAGCCGAGTCCGGGATCGAGCAGAATTTTGTCGCGCGCAATCCCCGCTTCCAGCGCCGCATCACGCCGCGCGGCAAGCCAGTCGAACACATCGAGCACCACGTCAGTATAACTCGCATCGCCGTGCAGATCCTCGCCCTCGCCCGGTGCGTGCATCAGCACCACCGGCGCGCCAGACCGCGCGGCGAATTCAAGACTGCGCGGATCGTGGCGCAGCGCGGAAACGTCGTTGATGATGTGCGCGCCCGCCCCCAGCGCCGCCTCCATCACCGCCGGGCGGCGGGTATCGGCGCTGATCGCCGCGCCCGCTGCGGCTAGCCGCTCGATCGCCGGGATCACGCGCTTTAGCTCGTCGCCCTCCCACACCGCTGCCGCGCCGGGGCGGGTGCTTTCGCCGCCGACATCGATGATTCCCGCGCCCGCTTCGAGCATTTTCGCGGCGTGCGCGTTCGCCACATCGGGATCGTCCATGAATTGCCCGCCATCCGAAAAGCTGTCCGGCGTGACGTTAAGAATGCCCATCACCTGCGGCTGGTCGAGCCGGATAGTCCGCGCGCCAAGCTGGAGCGGCGCGTGGACACGTTGGAGATTGTCGAATTGCTCGCGCACCGCATCGGGCAAGCCCGGCAAGGCGGCGCGTAGTTCGGGCAGC
>JANMCG010000077.1:0-7689 GCA_031361075.1 Novosphingobium sp.
CGTTATCCCGATTTCGGCACCCGCGAACGGGCCGCGGCGCCGCGCGATTTTGGCCGCAATGGCAGCTATCTGGTGGTGCGCGAACTGGCGCAGGATGTCGATGGGTTTGAGTCATTTGCGCAGGCCAAAGCCGCCGAACTGGCGCAAGGTAGCTATGCCGACCTTTACAAAATTGTCGGACAGGTGCCGGACGCCGAATGGGTCAAGGCCAAGCTGGTCGGCCGCTGGCCCAGCGGGCGGCCGCTGGTGGGCAACCCGGTCAATCTGGTTTCGGCCCCCGGCAGCCTGGCCGCCGAACACGAAAATGACTTTTCTTACGGCCAAGATGATCCGCAAGGCCGGGCTTGCCCGTTCGGCGCGCATATCCGCCGCGCAAACCCGCGCGACAGCAAGCAACCCGGTGACCCCGCCGAACAGCTGATCACCAATCGCCACCGCTTGTTGCGGCGCGGGCGCAGTTACACCGTGCCGCAAACGGGCGAGCGCGGACTGATGTTTGCGGCGCTGTGCACCGATATCGAGCGGCAGTTTGAATTCGTCCAGCAATTCTGGATCAATTCGGGCGCCTTTCACGGGCTGGCTAATGAACCTGATCCGCTGGTTGGACTGGACACCCCTGATCCGGCCACCGGGTGCCCGATGCCGCGCCACTTCACCATCCCCACCGCAGTGGGACCGCTGCGGTTGACCGGCATGGCAAATTTCGTCGAACCGCGCGCGGGTGGGTACTTCTTTATGCCCGGGCGCTCGGCGCTGACCTGGCTCGCCGACATTTCCCTGAACCGCTTGGCCCAAAGAAAGCCCCTGCGTCATGACTGAGCCTGCCGATCTTGCCGCGCTGCGCCTGCTGCTGCCGTTTTATGTCAACGCGACGCTCGCCCCAGACCAGCGCGCGCAAATCGAGCAGGCACTTGCCGGCTCGCCCAAGCTGCGTGCGGATTTGGCCGCGTTGACCCGCTTGCAGCAGCAAGTGCGCCAGCACGGCGCGGCACTGGCGGGCAGCGATGATGCGCGCGAGGCGCGGCTTGATAAGCTGCTGGGCCAGCTGCCCGATCAGAGCCGCGCCCCAGCGCCGCCGCCGCCGCGCCGGGCTGAGACACCGCCAGCGCCGAGCCGGCTGTCGGACGCGCTGGCGCTGCTCACCCCGCGCCGCTGGATCCCGGCAGCCGCGCTGTCGCTGGCGGTGGTGATCGGGGTGCAAGGCGCTGCGCTGAGCCGCACCCGCGCCGCCAACGCCGAACTGGGCACGCAGCTGGCGCAAATGACCGAGAAATACCAAAGCGCTGCGGGCCCGTGCGAAGACCAGGCCAAGGCCGGGCGGATTGCGCTCGAACTGCGCGACGGGGCGAGCTGGGCGCAGATTGCCGATCTGCTCGATGCCGAGCAACTGACCATTGTCAGCAGCGGCGGGTTCGGCACGCTGACCGTAACAAGCACCGCCAAGGATCAGGCCTTGACCGCGCAGATCGCGCGGCTCCGAGGGCAGGCGGTGGTCGCCAGCGCGGACAATGCCAGATGAGGCGCACCCTGATGGTGCTGGCCGCGCTGAGCTGGACCGGGGTCGGGATCCGCGCCGGGCTCGGGACCGGGCGAGCGCAGGGACCGGTGATCGGCGGCCAGACGCCGCGGCCTGATCAGCCGCGGTCCACCGGCGGCGGGCTGGGCAGTGGCCTGCGCGGGCTCGGTGTGTCGATCTCGCTTGGCAACAAGAAGCCCCCGCCGCCGCCAGCATCGCCGCCACTTGAAATGCGCGATGCGGCGATCCCCGATCATGTTGCAGGGCGGGTGCTGTTTGCGCTGCCACTGCCGGGCAGTAACGCCGCGAAAATCGCCAGGACCGCCGGGGTTACGCTGCTCGAGCAAGTCCCGCTCGATCAGCTCGGTCTGCTGATGGTAATCGCAACGGTCGCGCCGGGAGATACCGTCGCGGCGGCGATCGCCCGGCTGCAACGCCAACGCGGGCCCGAACTGGTCCAGCCCGATTATCTGTTTCAATCGCTTGGCTCAAGCAGCCGCAGCAAGGGGTTTAAGCTGCACGGTATCCCTGACAGCGATCGCACCCCGGTCAGCGGAACGATTGCGATGATCGATACCGCAGTCGATCTGGCGCATCCCATGCTCCAGCCTGCCGCGATCCGCCAGACCAGTTTTGGGATGGCCGCGAGCCCGGCGGCGCACGGTACCGCCATTGCCGAACTGCTGATCGGCCGCGGCAGCTTTCCAGGCACCGCGCCGGGCGCGCAGCTGATCAGCCTGGCCGCCTTTGCCCCGGCAAGCGAAACAAGCTGGCTATCGCAAACCTCGTACATCGCGCGCGCCATGAACACGGCATTGCGGCTGCGTCCCAATGTGCTGAACTTGTCGTTCGGTCGCAGCGGCCCCGATCCGCTGATGAGCCGCGCGCTTGATGCGCTTGCGCGCAGCGGGGTGTGCGTGGTTGCCGCTGCGGGCAATGGCAACGGAGCGCCGGTGTTGTTTCCCGCCACGCACCCCGCCAGTCTGGCGGTCACCGCGGTCGATGGCCGGATGCGCGTTTATCGCTATGCCAGTCAGGGTCCCCAGATCAGCGTTGCTGCTTGGGGGGTAGACCTTAGCGCAGCGGTACCGGGCGGCCGCCGCGCGGTTTCGGGCACCAGCTTTGCCACTGCCGTGGTGTCGGGCGCACTGTTGCGCACGCCCGAATGCACCAGCGCGCGCAATCCCGCCGCGATGAAAGCGCGGATGATGGCGCAAGCCAAGGATTTGGGCGCGGCGGGCGCTGATCCAGTGTTCGGTGCGGGCCTGTTCGAGCTGGCGGCGCGAAAAAAGTAAAGCCGGGTTTGAACCGAAGCTGCGGTCTGCGCGACTATCCACCGACGCACAGTCAATCGGAGCGGATCGCTGCCATTCCGGGCCGCGGGGCTGCTTCGCTCACCAGCAGAAGGATGCCGATCATGCCCAAATCAGTCTTTGCCGCCCCGCTGATGCTCGCCGCCGCTTTGGCCGCGGCGCCGGCTTCGGCGCAGACGTGGAACGCGACCACCGGGTTCAACACCGGATTGTGGTCTTACATGCAGCGCCCCGGTGCGGCCTGCGCCGGATCCGCCACGGTGCTGGGCTATGCTTACTCCAGTGTGCCCGGCTTTATCGGCCGACAAGGCGTCAACACTCCCACCATTGTGCCGCTGGTGGCCAAAAACACCAATGCCACCACCACGGTCTATTCCTCGGCGACGATTCCGGGTGGCGCGGTGTGGCTGCATCCCGGCGAAACCGGGGTGAACGCGAAATGCGCGGTCATCCGGTTCCGCGCGCCCAATGCCGCAACCTATCGCGTGCAGGGTTTCATCAAATCGATCGATGCCGGGGCCAATTCGGTCAACGGCCACATCTTGGTCGGGAATGTCCCGGTGGGCGGGACACTGGCGCTGTCCGGGCCGATGGGCACATCCTTGGCGTTCAATCAGCTGGTCACGGTACCCGTTGGTCCTCCAGCGACCCGCACGATTGATTTCGCGCTCGACGACGGCGGCAGCTACTATAACGATTCGACCCAGATCGAACTGTCGATCACCAGATGCAATACCAACGGCAACGGCAACGGCAACGCGAGCGGTGCGGGCAATGGCAATGGTAACGGCGGCGGCAACGGCAATAGCGCTTGTTAATCCACCCCGGCCCCATGCTTGCAACCGCGTGGGGCCGGGGGTTGCCACGCAGTAACCGATGAAATTTGAACGGGGTGGCTGCGATGCAAAATGCCATGAAATCCGCTTTGACCGCGGCTGGTCTGCCCTAGCGTAAGCCTCGATTTCGAATTCGCACCCACCCGCATCGGCAACGCCTGGATCATCGCGCACGGTGCAATTCCGCTTAAGGTGACGGGCTTCAAACGCGCCGATGCTCGACCTCTACGGAAGTAAGCTACAGCTACATCGGCCATATCACGTTGCTGCGCTGGGCGTGCTATAGGCAAGGCATGACACCGCGCCGGGCCAAAGTATTCTTCGATGGCGGTTGCCGGCCCAATCCGGGGCGGATCGAGGCAGCCGCAGTCGTGCGCGGCGCAGTGCACCGGTTCGATGATCTGGGGCAAGGCAGCAACACCGACGCCGAGTGGCTGGCACTGATCGCCGCGCTGAAGCTGGCGCAAAGCCTTGCGCTGCGCGAGTTCGAATTGATCGGTGACGCGCTAGAAGTAGTCAAGCAGGCCAAACGCGCGCTGCAAACCGGACACGCCTTGCCGGGCCATGCGGCTGACTTTCTGGCTCTCGCGCAGACCGCACCGCCGCGGCAGGTGCGCTGGATCAAGCGCCAGCAAAACCTGGCCGGGATCGCACTCGCCGCGCGGCACCCCCGCTAAAAGCCGCGTTAATGCGCTGGTCCTGGCACGGGCGGTGTGTCCGGCATGCTGTCGTGCAGAAACGCCAGGCTTTCCTCGAGCAGCGGCGCCTTCGAGCGGAACGGCTTGGATACCGCCATGATCAGATCGTTATGATCAAGCCCCTGGTACTGCCGAAGCCGGGTGGTCGTACTGCCCAGCGCCTGCTGGCGCGCAGCCAGATTAATCGCGTTGCGCGGGCGCACTTCGGTGTCGGCGGTGCCGGTGATTAGCAGCAGCGGCGGTGCATCGGCGCGGGCAAAAGTGATCGGCTGCGTCGCCAGCGGATCAGGCGCGCGGCCCATCGCATCGATCGAACGGCGCTTATCGAACGGGTAGAAGTCATAGGGACCAGCCAATCCGACCGCGGCTTTGATCACCGACGGATCGGCTCCGGCGGCCCGCAGATACTGCCCGTCGAGCGCTAGCATGACTGCCAGATACCCCCCGGCCGAATGTCCCGCCACTGCGATCCGGTTGGGATCGCCGCCGTAGCGCGCGATGTTGGCGTGCGTCCACGCCACCGCCGCAGCGGCGTCTTGCAGGAACGCCGGAAAGCGAACCTGCGGGACCAGACGATAGTCGGGCAGCACCACCACATAGCCGCGCGCGGCATAAGCCCGTGCGACAAAGCCGTAATCTAGCCGGCTGCCATCGGCCCAGCCGCCGCCATAAAAGAACACCAGCACCGGTTTGCTTGTCGCAGCGCTCGCCGAAGCGGTTTGTGTCCACACATCCAGCAGTCCGCGCGCTCCTGGCTCAAATCGCACTGCGCTGACAACCCGCTCAACCCCGCTGTCGCCGGGGAACAGGTTGTTGATCACGTCGAGCCCGCGGGCTGGCGAGTGGGCATACAATGCGCCCGCCGCGAGCGCTACGACCGCGACCGCGCCAAGCAAATAACGGACTAAAGCCAAACGATTGTCTCCTGCAGTTGAGGCCAGAAGCCGCCATCCGGATCGATCTGTCAAGCCGTCGCCCGATCGCGTGTGGTATTGCGCGGCGCATCCAGCTAGGCGATCCGGATACGGTTCAGGCAATTCAGGCAGACGCATGGCGCGCAAACATCCCAAGCATGGCGCTTACGAAGCTACCCCCAGCGCGGACGAAGCGCCGGCCGCGGCGGTACCGTGCTGGTTGTGCGGGCGGCCAACCGGCCAGACCATTGTCTGGCATCATCCGGTGCCCAAAAGCCGGGGCGGGCGCGACGTTGTGCCGATGCATCCGATTTGCCAGCAAACACTGATTGCCAATTTCACCAATTCCGAATTGCAACGCTATGCGGACGACGTCGACTTGTTGCTGGCACATCCACCGGTGCGTAAATTTGTCGATTGGGTAGCGAACAAGGACCCTGATTTCACCGCGACGACCGCCAAAAAGCAGCGCTGAGCCGGGCAGGCACCTGGCCAGTGCAAGGCGCAGCGGGCACCAAAATCAAAAATCTGCGTCAGCCGCATTACCGGTCCGCCCAGCAAATTGCCCGCTATGGTCTTTCGCTCATGGAAATTCGTGTTTAGCAGGGCGCATGGCCGAACCTGACAGTTACCCAGAAATTCGCGAATCCGTGCGCCGATTATGCGCGCAGTTCCCCGGCAGCTATTGGCAAGCCAAGGACCGCGACCGCGCTTACCCCACCGAATTCGTCCAAACGCTGACTGAAGCGGGATTTCTGTCGGTGCTGATTCCCGAGGAATACGGCGGTTCTGGCCTTGGCCTTGGCGCGGCCTGCGCCATTTTGGAAGAAGTCCACCGCTCGGGCTGCAATGGCGGGGCGTGCCACGCGCAGATGTATGTGATGGGCACACTGCTTAAACACGGCAGCGCGGCGCAGAAGCAGCAATACTTGCCGCGTGTCGCCAGCGGCGAACTGCGGCTGCAGGCGTTCGGGGTGACCGAGCCGACCAGCGGGACCGACACCACACGGATCCGCACTTTCGCGCGGCGCGATGGCGACGATTACATTGTTTCGGGCCAGAAAATCTGGATCAGCCGCGCCGAACATTCGGATTTGATGGTGCTGCTGGTGCGCACCACCGCGCGCGAAGATGCGGCCAAGCCGGGCGACGGGATGAGCGTTTTGCTGGTCGATATGCGCGATGCAATCGGCAATGGTCTGACCATCCGCCCGATCCGCACAATGCTTAACCACGCGACGACCGAATTGTTTTTCGACGATTTGCGCGTTCCCGCCGCCAATCTGATCGGCGAGGAGGGCAAGGGTTTTCGCTACATCCTCGACGGGATGAACGCTGAGCGGATCCTGATCGCCAGCGAGTGCATCGGCGATGGGCGGTTTTTCATCGATAAAGCCTCTGCCTATGCGTCCGATCGCGCGGTGTTCGGGCGGCCGATCGGTGAGAACCAGGGCGTTCAGTTCCCCCTCGCGCGCGCTTACGTGCAGCTTAGCGCGGCTGCGCTGATGGTCGATCAGGCTGCCGCGTTGTTTGAGGCCGGCACGCCTTGCGGAACCGAAGCCAATATGGCCAAGATGCTTGCGTCAGAAGCCAGCTGGTATGCTGCCGATCAGTGCATTCAGACGCACGGCGGGTTCGGGTTCGCTGAAGAATACGACATCGAACGCAAGTTCCGCGAAACCCGCCTGTATCAAGTCGCGCCGATCTCGACCAATCTGATCCTCAGCCATGTGGCGACGCACGTGCTGAAAATGCCCAAGTCGTTTTGATCGGCGTTGGCGCGGTTTGAGCCGCGGCGTAGTCTGATCGCCAGCGTGCGCGGATGCTATGCGCGGGGTGACGGCGCCCGCATCATCAAAGCTGCGCGCACCGTTCGGCAGACAATCTCATCGCGCTGGTTCAGGCCCAGATGCTCAAAAGTGACGATGCCCTGATTCGGCCGCGAAGTGCTATCGCGCAATTCAAGCACTGTTGTCTCGGCGCGGATCGTATCGCCGGCAAACACTGCCTTGGGGAAGGTCGTTTCGCTCATCCCCAGATTGGCGATTGTCGTGCCCAGCGTGGTATCTTGAACCGAAAGGCCGATCACCAGCCCGAGCGTGAAGATGGAATTCATCAACGGCTTGCCGAACTCGGTGGTCGCTGCATAAGCGTGGTCGATATGGATCGCTGCCGGGTTGTAGGTCAGCGAACAGAACAGCATGTTATCCATGTCGGTCACAGTCCGGCGGATTTCGTGCTTGAAGCACTGGCCGACTGCAAATCCTTCAAAAAACAACCCAGCCATACCGACCCCTTGGGATTTAAAAACGCGCGCGCCAGTTTGAGCTGACGCAATCTTTTGCACAAGTACCCCAGATCACGCTTCGGTGCGGGCAGCGCCAACCGCTCCACGATTTACAGATTGGTGCG
>JANMCG010000126.1:0-8186 GCA_031361075.1 Novosphingobium sp.
GCGCGAAAGGATCAAGCGACAGACCATCGAACATCGGCGCTTGCAACACCGCAAGCTCGCCGCCTAACATCAACCCCCAGACGAGGCCCGCACTCCGCTAATCTACGCCACGAGTTGCGCCAAATGTTCTGACGACGGACAAGCGGCCAATCGAGCCAGTCACCCAGCAACCGCTCCATATAGTCTTGATAATTCTCAATGGTGCGCGCTGCGCGGCCTTTACGGATCATGTGCGCCTCACGGTAGCGATCCCACGCCATCCCCAGAGTAATCGAGCCAGGGCGCGGCTTGTCCGGTTCATCAGGGCGTTCGCCCTTCGTAAACTTGACCAGCATCTCCTTGGCCCGCGTCCTTGCTTCGCGCGCCGAGATGGCATTGAATTCGCCAAGCTTCTTTTGAACCGCGAATTCGCGGCATCCATCCTGCCAATGCTCGCCTTGCACCATATAGGTTTTGGTGCGTCTGCCGATACGGACAAAGAAGCCCTTGAGCTCGACATCTCGAACCTTGTATTGGCCGGTTTCTGCCAGTGGCAATCGAGCGATAGCTTTCTCGGTCAGGAGCATCGTTTCGCTCATTTTATGACCTCCACACAAATCAACAAATGACCTTCACACTGATTTTTGCAAATCAGGATTAGTCTGGGTTTAGTCTGGGGAAGTCATTTTGAGGAGTGAGAGAGCACCTCTTCGCTAAAGCACTCCACAATACGCTAACCAGTTGAAGGTATTAGACTTTCGTTAGCTAAATATGTCAAGTTGGAACTTGTAGCGTTGGCGCGGAAAGCCCCATATTAGTAACTGGGGGTGTGGGGGTCGGAGGTTCGAATCCTCTCGTCCCGACCAATTTTTCCAAGCAACCGCGGCGCTGAACACTGCGCCGGCGAAATCGGCCTGCCGGACAAGTTTGGTTGCGCCCGAGATGAGCTGGAAAAGTTTCTGCCAAAGCTTTACCTTTGAAATCAGCCAATGGCGCACCATGCCGTGCCGCTTGTCGCAGTATTGAAAGCTCAAGGTCAGAAATCTGCATCAGCAGTGCAACAATCGCACCCTAGGCCGCCCTTGAATTCGCAATTCGGTCAGGGGCCAATTTCAATGACTTTACGCAGCCAAACACAGCTTCGAAACCGCCCGCTGCGCAAGCTGCTGCTGTGCAGCGGGGCCGCTTTGTTCCCGGCAGATTTTGCTTACGCGGAAGACCGGTCCGAAGACGAAGCGACCGAAATCGTGGTAACCGGATCGCGGCCGATCGCCGAGTCCGAATCCGCCGCCCTGCAAATTCAGAAGAATTCGGATTCGTTGGTCGCGGTGGTCGCGTCCGATTCGGTGGGCCGTCTGCCCGACCAGAACATCGCCCAGGCAACCAGTCGCCTGCCCGGGGTTGCGGTCGAACGCGATCAGGGACAAGCCCGTTATATCAGCTTGCGTGGTTCGCCCAATTACTGGACAACGTTGTCGTTCGACGGGATCAATATTGTCAGCCCCGAAGGCCGCGACGCCCGGTTTGATTCGATCCCGTCAGCGATCGCCTCGCAAATCGTCGTATCCAAGGCGGTAACCCCAGATATGCCCGGCGAAACGGTTGCGGGTAACGTCAATGTCATCACCCGATCGGCGTTCGATTACAGCGGATTTCATTTCGCCGGCAAAGCTGGATATGGCATCGCTGAGCTGGGCAATCGCCCGCAATACGAAGCTTCGGCGGTGGTTTCGTCGCGCTTTGCTGCTGGCGGCGGCGAAATAGGCGTGCTGCTGTCAGGGAGCTTTTATGAGCGCAATATGATCACGGACAATTTCGAGACCGATTACGAGCGCGTCAGCCAGGATCAGCGCCCCGGTTTCGCAACCCGGTTCTGGGCGCAGGAAGCTGAAAACAAGCTCTACCGGCTGACTCGCCGCAACTGGTCGGTGTCGGGCCGGGTCGACTGGAAGCCGGACCAGCACAACACGGTTTCGCTGCGCTCGATCTACACGATTTTCACCGACGACGAGGCACGCGACAATTACCGCTTTGACCTTGACGATCGCCAAGCCGACCTGGTGGCTAGCACCGCCGATTGTCCGGCCACTGTAAATACCATGCCGACCACTACCGGCTACGCCGACGTCTGCATTGGCAACACGCCGCTCAAGGGGACAGTCTATGGCATCGACATCCGCCAGCGTTCGACATTGCGTGCCTTCCGCCAATCAATTTTCACCAATACGCTGGAAGGGACGCACGAATTTGGCGATGGTTGGAAGGTAAATTGGCTCGGCAATTTTACCGAATCAAAGGATGACCGTTCGGTTGTTGGCGAAGCGACTTGGGACAGTCCTCCCACCCGAACTTTACGCCCGACGGTGGCCTATGATTTTACTGATCCAAACCGGTCACGGCTGCAGCTGTTCACAACGCAGCAGCTCAGTGGCCCGACGCGGTATCAGGCCGGGGCAGCGGTAAGCGCCATCGACACGTTCACCAAACCGCTGGCTTCGTTCACCGTGATCGATGCGGTCGACACGACCAAGGCCTATGCCGGGCGCCTCGTGATCAGCCGAGAGACCGGTTTTCTGGGCGGAGACGCGACATTCAAGGCCGGGTTTCAGTTCGACCAACGGACCAAGGGGGTCGACGAAAGCTCGATTATCCTTAACACCGCAGCGCAGTTCGCGGCCATCGCAATCCCCACTGATTACAATCAGTTCAGTCTTGACCAGGCTTTCCTCGGCAAGATTGAGATGGGCTATACGTTCCGTTATTTCGACGCAGACAAGATGCGCGCGGCCAGCGATGCGGCGCGCAAGAACTTCACCTTCGCGCCGGTTACCGGCAATATCTACAACGTCCGCGAACAGGTCTATGCCGGGTTCTTGATGAGCACGCTCAAATATGACTGGGGTTCGATCGTCGGCGGCGCGCGGGTCGAGCATGTCAAGAACCGCGGCGTGGCCGTCGCCACCATCGGCATGGTCACCGGGCCGGTCACTGCGGAAAGCGACCAAACGCTGGTTTTTCCCAGCCTGCACCTTAATTACAATGCCGATGAGACCAAGAAATTTCGACTGTCATTCAACAGCGGCGCCGCCCGGGCCGATTACGATCAGCTGCGTCCAAACGTTTCGATCAACGACACCAATGGCACGATTTCTGGCGGTAATCCGGCCGTCAAGCCCGAACGGGCTTATGGCGTTGACGGTTATTTCGAATGGTATCTGCAGCCGCAGGGGTATCTGATGGCCGGCGTCTTCTATAAAAAGGTGCAGGACGTACTGTATCGCCAGACCCGCACGTTTGGCTCGAACGCGCTGGACAGCAACGGGGTAGACCGGTCGAGTTACATGTTTTCGGGGATCACCAACGGCGGCGATGGAAGGGTGTATGGGTTCGAAGCCGCAGCCCAGCTGCAACTCGAGCCGTGGACAAGTTCGCTCGGATTGCCCGCCTGGATGGGCGGATTTGGAATTTCGGCGAATGTCACGGTGAACGACAGCTTGGTCACCAAGCCGGCCACTGGCGCGATCCCGACCCGCAAGGTGCGGCTGCCGGGTACTTCGGATGTCGTTTACAATGTCGGGCCGTATTACGAGAAATACGGTCTGTCGCTGCGGCTGCAATATCAAAAGCGCAGCAAGTGGCTCGATGCGATTGCCGATGATTTGACCGATGGCGGTGATACCTACTGGGCCGCCGACGACGAGCTCGACCTCTCGGCGCGTTATGCAATAACCCCCGATTTCGAGATTTACTTCGATGCAACCAACTTGCTCAACAAGCCGGGCCGTCGCTATTCTGATCCGGGTAACCTGTTGACCGCGACCGGCATCCCGACCGGTTCGAACAGCGCACAAACGATCGAATGGGAAAGGTTCGGCCGGCGCTATGCGGGCGGCCTCCGGGTGACCTTCTGATGATCCGCGAATTTGCCGCTATCGCTGCGCTCGGCCTTTCAGCAATGGCGCAGGCTGCACCCGGGCCGACCGCGCCACTGCCGATTGCCGGCATCGCCACCGCCACCGTGACGGCCAAGGCCGAAACGGCACCGGTCGGGACCGCCAATGACGATGCGGCTGACGATCCGGCGATCTGGCGCAATCAAAGCTCCCCGCAGCGTAGCCTGATTGTGGCGACCGACAAGAAGGCTGGATTGTATGTCTATGGACTGGACGGCAAAGTCCGCCACTTTCTGCAGGCCGGACGGCTAAACAATGTCGATTTGATCGATCTTGGCCGCCGCGGCATCATCGTGGTCGCCAGTGACCGCAATGATGAAGCAAATGCCAAATTGCAGATCTATCGGCTCGATCCAAGGTCTGCGAGCCTGACTCCGCTTGGCGCAGTCAGCGGCGGCGCGGGGGAAGCTTATGGCGTGTGCCTGCTCCGCAATGGCCGCGACTTGTTTGCATTTTCGGTGCTCAAGCACGGCGCGATCAATCAGGTCCGGATCGACCTTGCAGGGACCTCCCCGGCTGGAACAATCGTCCGCAGCATGGCGCTTGGAACGCAATCCGAAGGCTGTGTTGCCGACCCGCGTACAGCCATGCTGTACGTTGGCGAAGAGGATGTCGGCATCTGGGCATTCGATGCGCGCGCCACTGGGCCGCTAGTTGGCAAATTGGTCGCCCCGGTCGATGGTCGGCATTTGACAGCCGATGTCGAAGGGCTCGCATTGGCTCCAGCCGGGGCAAGCGGTGGCTGGCTGATCGCTTCAAGCCAAGGCGACAACGCTTATGCGCTGTATGAAGTGCCCTCGTTCAAACCGGCTGGACGCTTTCGGATTGGAGCCGGGGTGGTTGGCTCGACCGAGGAAACTGACGGAATTGCCGTGAACACTGGCAGTTTCGGCAATGATTTCGCTGGGGGGCTGTTCATTGCCCAAGATGGTCAGAACGCTCCGGCAGCGCAGAATTTCAAATTGGTATCCTGGCGTGAGGCGCTGGCAGCGGCCAAGGCTAGCGCCGCGACCAAAAGGCAGCGCCACCAGCCCGCACCGAACCGCTAAGCGTTTTCCTACACGAACCAGTTTGGTTATGTGCGCACCTTCAATTAACCGAAGGAAAATTGTATGGCACTTCTCGACGCCTTGATCGGGCCGATCGTTTCGATCATCGACAAAGTCATCCCGGATAAGGCCCAGCGTGACAAGGCGAAGCTGGAACTGTTGCAATTGCAAGGCACGCAGGACCTCGCCGAGATCAATTCGCGGCTGTCGGCAATTGTCGCCGAGGCAAATTCGCGCGATCCGTGGACCAGCCGGGCCCGCCCGAGCTTCCTTTACGTGATGTACATCCTGCTGCTCACTGCGCTGCCGATGGGGCTGCTGGCGATGTTCAGTCCCGCGCGCGCAGCCGCCATTGCCACCGGGATGAACGCTTATCTGGCCGGCCTGCCCGAGCCGCTCTACGCCTTGTTCGGCACCGGCTACCTTGGCTACACCGCCGCGCGGCAGTGGGGCAAAATTGCAGGCACCGACAAATAGCTGCTACCAAGGCACGGCTCGGGTTCCACCAGAAAAACAGCTGATGGTTAGGGTAAGGTAATCAATTACCATTACACCTCGCGAACGGTGGGATTTGCCCGGGTGGGGAACGACCGGCTGGCAATTTGAAGGAGTTGGGGGTGAGTATTGCAATGAAGATCGGAACAATCCGCCGGGTCGCGCTGTCTGCAGCGCTGCTGGGATCGACGCTGCTGATCAGCGGCTGTTCGGGCCGCGATACGGTGCTTGCGGAAAAAATCGCCTTGGCCTCGGCGGCGGCGGATCGCGCTGAAAAAGCTGCGGAACGCGCCGAAGCTGCAGCCACCAAAGCGGAAAAAGGTCAGGCCCCGGCGGTGGTCGAAGTTGAAGCAGAACCGGAAGGCGCGCGCGATCCCGCTCCGACCGATCCCAATCCTCCGACGACAGCAGGCGCGCCGACCACCCGCTGATCCGGGCATAACGCTTGTATGGTAATCCGCGGGCGCTATGCACTGGCGGCTTCGCTAATCGTTCCGGAGCGCAAGCGTGGCCAACCGCACAGTTCTGGTCCTCAACGGACCCAACCTCAATCTGCTCGGCACGCGCGAGCCCGAAATCTATGGCACTGACACGCTTGACCAGATCGGCGCGCGGCTGATCGCGCGCGGTGCCGATCTGGGGCTAACGGTCGAATGCCGCCAGACCAACCATGAAGGCGTGCTGGTCGATTGGCTGCATGAAGCGCGCGCGCGAAAAATGCACGCCGTGCTGCTTAACGCCGGCGCCTATACGCACACGTCGATCGCACTGCTCGATGCCATCAAGGCAATCCAGCTGCCGGTGATCGAGGTGCATTTGTCCGATCCCGATACCCGCGAGCCATTTCGGCACTTGTCCTATGTCGGTCTGGCGGCAGCCGATTGTGTCAAAGGGCTGGGTCCGCAAAGCTACATGGTCGCGCTGGAACGGGCGGCGGCGCTTTAGGCTTGCCCTCGCCAGCCCCCCGCCGCATAGGCCATACCCCTGTTTCAGAGATGAGGATCGCATGAGCGAGACAAAGGGCGTGAGCCGCAGCGGCGGCATGAATATCGACAGCAAACTGGTGCGCGAGCTTGCCGAACTGCTGAACGAAACCGGCTTGACTGAAATTGAAGTCGAAGACGGCGACCGCAAAATCAAGGTGGCACGCCAAACCTATAGCGCGGCCGTGCAAGTGGCGGCGCCTGGCCACCCGCAGGCTTCAGCGCCGGCAATGCCGATGGCCGCGACCAGCGCCGAACCGGTCGCTCCAGCAGTTGATGCCAACGCGCTCAAATCGCCGATGGTCGGTACCTGCTATCTCTCCGCTGATCCAAGCAGCCCGCCGTTTGTCAGCGTCGGAAAATCAGTCAATGTCGGCGATACGCTGCTGATTATCGAAGCAATGAAGGTGATGAACCCGATCACCGCGACGAGTGCTGGCACAGTCAAGGCAATCTTGGTCGAAAACGCGCAGCCGGTCGAATACGATCAGCCGCTGGTCGTGATCGCGTAGGGCCGCCAGACTGATGGGCATTTCCCGAATATTGATCGCCAATCGCGGTGAAATCGCGCTGCGAATCCACCGCGCTGCGCACGAAATGGGGATCGAGACGGTGGCAGTCCACTCCACCGCCGATGCCGATGCGATGCACGTGCGGCTGGCCGATCACGCGGTCTGCATCGGACCGCCTGCGGCCAAGGACAGCTACCTCAACGTCCCCGCGATCATTTCAGCAGCTGAAATCTCGCAGGCCGACGCGATTCATCCAGGCTATGGCTTCCTGTCAGAGAACGCGCAGTTTGCTGACATTGTCGAAGCGCACGGGATCATCTGGATCGGGCCCAAGCCCGAACACATCCGCACCATGGGTGACAAGATCGAGGCCAAGCGCACCGCTGGCGCGTTGGGCTTGCCATTGGTCCCCGGATCGGATGGCGCGGTCAGCGAAATCGAGGAAGCCAAAAGGATCGCCGAGGCGGCCGGTTATCCGGTGATCATCAAGGCCGCGTCGGGCGGCGGCGGGCGCGGAATGAAAGTCTGCAACGGGCCCGACGAGCTGGAAACGCTGATTGCCCAGGCCGGCAGCGAGGCCAAGGCCGCGTTCGGCGACGCCACGGTCTATATCGAAAAGTACCTTGGCAATCCGCGCCACATCGAATTTCAGGTGTTCGGCGACGGCAACGGTGAGGCGATCCATCTGGGTGAGCGCGATTGCTCGCTCCAGCGCCGCCACCAAAAGGTGCTTGAAGAAGCGCCGTCGCCCGTGATCTCGCCCGCCGAACGCGAACGGATGGGCGGCATTGTGGCGCGCGCGATGGCGGGCATGGCTTATCGCGGCGCGGGGACGATCGAATTTCTGTGGGAAAACGGCGAGTTCTATTTCATCGAAATGAACACTCGGCTGCAAGTCGAACACCCGGTCACCGAAGCCATCACCGGCCTCGATCTGGTGCGCGAGCAGATCCGCATCGCCGACGGCAAGCCGCTCTCGGTCAAACAGGAAGACATCGAGTTCAACGGCCACGCGATCGAATGCCGGATCAACGCCGAAGACCCATGGAACTTCACCCCCTCACCGGGCCTCGTGACCAGCTATCACGCGGCGGGCGGCATGAACGTGCGGGTCGATAGCGGGCTTTACGCCGGGTACAAAATCCCGCCGTATTACGATTCCATGATCGCCAAACTGATCGTCAAAGGCCGCACCCGCGAAGGCTGCATCATGCG
>JANMCG010000129.1:0-17865 GCA_031361075.1 Novosphingobium sp.
GGCGGCACGTATGGCCTCGAGACGATGTGCATTGGCGGCGGGCAGGGCATCGCTGCGGTGTTCGAGCGCGCGATCTGACGCAGTGCGCTGGGTGGCGGGGTGCAAATTGCACTCTCACGCAGGACCGCTCGGGCGCGAATCAGCAGTTTCATCGCAGTTCGGATGCGGTCACGAACCTTGCGAACTTGGCGGAGACGGAGAGATTCGAACTCTCGGTACAGATGTATCCGTACGACGGTTTAGCAAACCGTTGGTTTCAGCCACTCACCCACGTCTCCGGATCGCAGCAGCGAGGGCGCGCTATAGCGAGGGGGGGCGGGGGCGGCAAGCGCTGTGTGGTGGTGCGCCAAATTCAGCTGCGCGACCCGGCAAAGGCTCCTTCCGCCGCAAAACCGACTCGGCTCATCGCCGGTTCATTGTCGCAGCCCCAGTCACACCGCACTAGCCAAGGCCGGGCAGTTTAAGGGGTTGGATCATGAACTTTCGCTTTGTCACGGCGCTGCTGAGCGCGCTCGCCCTGGCCGGATCGATCCCCGCCCCGGCGCAAATCCAGGCGGTCGATCCTGACCGGGCGATCGATGGCGATCTGAAGCGCACGGATGGTTCGCCCGCCCCTGCGCCTGCACCGTGGTCAAGCCCAGCTCCCGCTGCGGCCGATCCGGCGGGCGGCAGCGCCTCTCCCGCGCCTGCGCCGAGCGCGGCACCGGCCGATTCCAGCCAGCCCGGTACGACGTATCAGCAGGACGATCTGATCGGCGCGGCTGAAGGCGTGTTTGGCAAGGGTGCCAAAGGCGTCGCCGATGTCATTCAAGACATCCTCAAAAAGCAGGGCGAGCCCAATGCCTACATCGTCGGGCGCGAAGGCGGCGGTGCTTTGGTGATCGGAGTGCGCTATGGTTCGGGCACGCTGTTTCACAAAGTTGAAGGGCAGCGCCCGGTGTACTGGACCGGGCCATCGATCGGGTTTGATGCCGGGGCGAGCGCGGGCAGCACCTTTGTGCTGGTCTATAACCTTTATAACACCGACGAACTTTATCACCGATTCCCGGCGGGTGAGGGGCAGGCCTATCTGATTGGCGGCTTCAACGTCAGCTACATGCGGCGCGGCAATATCGTGCTGATCCCGGTGCGCTCGGGCGTCGGGCTGCGGCTGGGGATCAATGCAGGGTACATGAAGTTTTCGGTCAAGCATAAGTGGCTGCCGCTGTAACCGCCTGGTTGCAGGCCACTGATCGCTAGATCCACGGTCCGCCGCTGGGTGCTTGCGCAGCGCGGTCCGCCTCGACTTTGCCCGATGGCACAAATCCGTGCATCCCGTTCCACCATTGCAGCGCAATCGTCGCGCCCTTGGCAGGCTGTAGCAGGCTGATCATCATTACCCCGGCGAGGCCCAGGCAGATCGCCAGGGCTTGCCACATCGATACGTTGGACACTGCGCCGAAATAGATAATCAGCGGCGCGAGCACATGCCCGGTGATCAGGATCGAAATATACGGCGGCATGTCGTCGGCGCGGTGCAGGCTCCAGTCCTGATGACAGCGCGGACACACCCCGATCGGCTTGAGGAACTTGCCAAACAGCTTGGTCTCGCCGCAGCGCGGACATTTCCCGGTAATCCCGCGCAGCAGCGCCGCGCGCAGGGTCCGTGGCAGGGTCGGAGCGGGGAGCGGGGCTAGCATCGGCGTCTTTTCCTTCACTGCGAGCAGCAGAGCAAGTGCAATCGGCGCACCCGTCTGTCGGTCTAACGGCGGAACGGGCCGAATTGTTCCTTGCTCGCGCCGCGCCGCCCCGGCTAAGGGCGCACCCATCATGCTCAGCACCCTTGACCAACAACCCGCCGACGCGCTGCTCGCGCTGATCAAGCTCCACAACGACGATCCGCGCGCCGACAAGATCGATCTGGGGGTGGGGGTCTATCGCACCGGGCAAGGTGACACCCCGGTATTTGGCGCAATCAAGGCGGCCGAACAGCGGCTGATCGATACGCAGAATTCCAAGAGCTACCTTGGCCCCGAAGGCGATATGGGTTTTGTCCGCGCGCTTATGCCGTACATTTTCGGCGCGGGCGATCCGGGCATGAGCGGCCGGGTCGACGGGATGCAGGCCCCCGGCGGGACCGGCGCAGTGCGGCTCGCGGTGGCGCTGGCCAAACGCGCCGGGGTGGAGCGGATCTGGATGGGGCTGCCAAGCTGGCCCAACCATGCGCAAATCCTCAGCGATCTGGGGGTCGAACTCAAAAGCTTCACCCATTCCACCAAGACCGGCATTACCGACATCGACGCGCTGCGGGTGGCGATCGGTCTGGCACGGCCGGGCGATGCGATCATGCTGCACGGTTGCTGCCACAACCCCAGCGGGATCGATTATTCGAACGCGCAGTGGGACGAGATCGCCGATCTGGTCGCCGCTGCGCAGCTGCTACCGATCCTCGATCTGGCCTATCAAGGCCTCGGTCACGGGATGGAAGAAGACGCGTACGGGGTGCGCAAAGTGCTGGCGGCGGTACCCGAAGCGCTGATCGCTTATAGCTGCGACAAGAATTTCGGGATGTACCGCGACCGGGTTGGCGCGCTTTATGTAATGGCCCCCGAAGCCGATGCGCTGACCCGGGTGCTGTCGAACGGCCATGCGCTGGCCCGCGCGGCCTGGTCGATGCCGCCCGATCACGGCGGCGCAGCGGTGCGGATCATTCTGGAGGATGCCGGACTGAGCGCGATGTGGCTCGACGAACTGGATACGATGCGGACCCGCATCCGCCAGGTCCGCGCCAAACTGGCCGAAGTGGCCCGCGCCGGCTCGATCGATCTCACCCCGCTGGGCGAGCAGAACGGGCTGTTTTCGGTCCTCCCGCTCAGCCCCGATCAAATCCTGACGCTGCGCACAGTTCATGGCATCTACCTGGCCGGATCGGGCCGGATCAATCTGGCCGGGCTGACCATGGGCAATATCGACAAATTCGTGGCCGATCTGAGCGCGGTAACCGGTTGAAAACTGGACGCTGAACGGGGTTTGGAAAAGTGTGACCTTGGCTGACGCCGGGGGCGTCAGGGGTCGGCAGGTCTGGCTCGTCCAATCCGCGCCAGCAGCACCACCAGCGCAGAAGTGTCAGGTTTGCGGATCAGCCCGCAAAAGCGGCGGTTGCTGATCCGCACCTGCCACAATCCGCCTTCCGTCCGCCAGCGCAACTCTTCGGTTGAGACCTTTCGCGCTGCGACTGCCGCGGCGCTGACCGAACAGGTGTGCGCCAGACAGCCGATGAATTCGGCCTGCCGCAGCGGCGTTCAGCCATCGCATCGCCCGCGACCGGGAACCGGATGGAACGGCGGCATTCGCAGCGCAGGACGCCGCGGCCGCCATCGAGCTGCCGATCAAGTCGATCCTGCCCAGGCCCATCGCGGTTCATGCAACCTCGTTCACCGGGAACTCCTGCAAGGCAATTTATAAGACCGAATTTGCTTGTCGCCGATCCGCGATGCCGCGAAGTATGCGTTGCGGAACGGGCAGCAATCACTGTGACTTGCGGCCAGTACGGCCCAGAACTTAGGACTAGCGATGCGATCAGGGTTGATCTTGCTGGTGGCGCTTGCGGTTGCGGCTTGCGGTGGAGACGCGTCGGGCGGTGGCGCTGGTCCAGCGCCCATGCCGGCCCCCGCCCCGGCCCCGACCCCGACCCCAACGCCATCCCCCACTGCGACTGCGACAGCAGCCTCGGTCGAACGTGATATCCTGCCCCTGACCACCAATCCCGCGATCACCAGCAATTTCAGCGCTCACGTTGCGATCAATCCCAATCCAGCGGTCGCAGCGCGCGGACGGCTGTTTGTGATGCTGCCCGGGACCGGCGGGTTGCCAAGGTTTTACCGGCTTATTTTGCGGGCTGGGGCAGCGCGCGGGTACCACACCATCGGGCTTACTTACCCCAATGATCGCGCGGTTGATGAGCTGTGCGGAGCGGGCGCGGTGGCCAGTTGCGCTGGCGAAACCCGCCGCGAGATTATCACCGGTATCGATGCCAGCCCGGCAGTGACGGTTGACCCGGCCAATTCGATCAATGGCCGGCTTCAGGCGCTGCTGGTCTGGCTCCAAGCCACTTATCCGAACGAGGGTTGGGATCGGTATTTGCGCGCCGGGGTGCCGGATTGGTCGCTGATTACGATTGCGGGCCATTCGCAAGGGGCCGGGCACGCCGCCTATATGGCCAAGCTTTACGAATTCAACCGGGTTGCACTGTTTGCCGGGCCGGCCGATGTGGGACCGGTGGCAGGCACGTTTGCCGCCTGGCTCGATTTGCCGCCGCTTACTCCTGCGCAGCGTCAATATGCCTTTGGCCATGCAGGTGACGAACTGGTTCCGTTTGCCTTTCTGCAAGCCAATTGGTCGCGGCTTGGCTTGGCAGCCTTTGGTCCATCGGCTTCGGTTGATCTCGTTCCGCCGCCGTATGGCAACGCGCACCAGCTGTTCACCAGTCTGCCACCGGCAAATGCCGCGACCATATTTGCCCCGGCGCATTCGTCGATGGTGCTTGATGCGGTTACTCCCGTGGCCGCAGATGGCTCACCCGTATTTCGGCCGGTCTGGGAATATATGGCATTTCCCTAGTCAGGCGGGCGCTCACCATGCAGTTTTGTCACGTGTTTGCCCTTCAGCCGGCTGGTCAGATGGAATTGAAAACACCGGTCGCAGCGGTACTGTCTAAGCTCAACCTGGGCGCTCTGCACGGCGCTGGCCGCGTCCGCGGCAGTGGCAAAACGCTGCTTGCGCGCGCAGATGCTCTGGCGGGTGCGCATCTCTATAAGGGTGCGTTCGGACAAGCCGCCTCAGCCCGGTCGGGTCGAGCGAAGTCGCGGCCGTACGCGAGGCACCTGGACTGCGCCTGACCCGAGCAGAAGCTGGGCTGGCCTTCCCGATTTGAGTTCACACGTTATGCTCCTGCGCGCAGGCTCTGCATCCGCATCAGATAGCGCGCCAGCACGTCGATCTCGAGGTTCACCTTGTCGCCCGTTTTCAATGCGCCGAGCGTCGTTACCTCGCCGGTGTGCGGGATCAGGTTAAGCGTGAACAGGCAGGCCCCGCCGGGCAGGTCGTTGACCGCGTTGACCGTAAGCGAGACGCCTTGCACCGTGATCGAGCCTTTGGCTGCGATGAACGGCGCAAGGTCAGCCGGGGCGGTGATGACCACCCGCCACGAATCGCCCGCCGCGTCGACGCTGTGAACCGTGCCGACGCCGTCGACGTGGCCGGTGACGATATGCCCGCCCAGCTCGTCGCCCAGTTTCAGCGCGGTTTCCAGGTTAAGCTGCGCGCCGATGGCCCACATCCCCGGGACGGTGCAGTTGATCGTCTCGCCCGAGATATCGACCGCGAACCACGCCGCGCCCACGCTTCCGCCGCGTTCGACCACGGTCAGGCACACGCCTGAACAGGCAATCGACGCGCCGATCGCAATTTGCGCCGGATCGTAAGGACAAGTGATCACTGCGCGCAGATCGCCGGCCGCGCGCGCTTCCCGCAAGGTGCCGATGGCTGAGACGATCCCGGTAAACATGGCTGCGGTGTTTCCTGTGTCCCACCCGTTTCGCGGGAGTGGGAAATGCGCGTTATCGGCTGCGTTCGTAAACGTCCAACCGGTCGTTGCCAAGCTGGCGCGTGTCGGTCTGATGCCAGCCGGGGTCAAAGGCGAGCTGACTTGCGGCAAATTCGGGCAGCGCGGCACCGTCGCCGCCAACCGCGTGCCGGGCGCGGTACAGCAGCAGCCGGTCGGCCAGATCGGCCTTCAGGAACACACGCGCGGTCTGCGCGCCGCCTTCGACCATCAGGTATTGCGCATCGCCCATGTTGCCGATGGCGCTTGGCGCGGCCAGCGCGCGCCAGCCGGGGGGTGCTGCGCCGCGGGTCAGCAGCCAGCGCTGGGGGCTGCGCGCGGCCAGCCCCGGCAAGCGGACGTCGAGCCGCGGATCGTCGGCGTCCAGCGTTCCGCGCCCGACCACAATCGCATCCATCCGCGCGCGCCAGGCATGGGCGTGCGCGCGCGCTTCCGGCCCGGTCAGCCATTGCCCCTGGCCCGGCGGCGGGGTGAGCCGTGCGTCGGCCGACAAGGCCAGTTTCAGCGTCACGTGCGGGCGCTGCTGGTGGGTGCGGATGAGGTAACCCGCAAGGCTGGCGGCGCAATCGGCGCAATCGATCAGTTCGGCGTCGATTCCGGCGGCGCGGATCCGCGCAAGGCCTTGTCCGGCGGTGCGCGAATCGGGATCAGGGCAGCCGACCACCACCCGCGCCAAGCCGCTGGCAGTGACCAGATCGGCGCAAGCCGGACCGCGCGGGCTGGCGTGTGCGCACGGTTCCAGCGTGACATACAGCGTCGCGCCGGCGGCCTGGGTTCCGGCGGCGGCAAGGGCTTGAGCTTCGGCGTGCGGACGTCCGCCCACCTGCGTCCAGCCGCGCGCGATCACCCGGCCATGCTTGACGATCAGCGCGGCGACAGCGGGATTAGGCCGGGTCAGCGCAATGCCGCGCCGCGCCAGTCGCGCCGCCGCGGCCAGCCAGCGCCGGTCGGGGTCAGCGTTCAACCTTGGCCTGCAGCGCTGCGGTCTTGGCGGCAGCGGCATCGGCCTTGGCTTTCGCGGCGGCGGCGTCGGCATCGGCCTGCTTTTTGATCGCGTCGACGTCGATACCCGTGGCGCGGCCAAGCGCCATATACAGCCGCTGCGCCTCGGCATCGGCGGCGGCTTGCGCCTGTTCGCGCGCGTCCTTCTTTTTTTGGCTAGCGATGATGAACGCCTTGGTCTCGGCCTCGGTCCGGTCAGCCGGCCACGAATTGATATACGTAATTTCGGGCAGGCGGCGTTCGCCCACCCAGTTCTGCGTCAGCGCCATGATCCCGAATGTGCTGAAACTGCACAGCGCGGCGAGCGCGGCATAACGCCAGCGGGCCGGGCCGGCATCGCGAAACACCGTGCGAAAATCGCCAATCGCGCCGGCGGGGTTGAAATTGCGCAAGAATGTCATGGTGCCAAGATAGTCGCGCACGGCGCGCGGCGCCAGTGGTCAGTTGTAATCGACCATAATCGGGATGCGCCCACGGTAATTTCCGCCGCGCCCGCCGCTGAGCACCAGCCGCGCGCCAAAGCTGAATTCCAGCCCGCCATTGGCATCAAGCACCGGATGCGGCGGCAGATCGGTGGTGAATTTGGCCAGCTGCGCGCGCCCGCCATCGGGGGTGGTCATCTCGACGCTGTCAGGCAGTTCGAGCCGCACTTCGTGAAGCGGCTTGCCGGTGATCTTGCCGTGCCCGGTGATCGCGATCCCGCCCAGATCGATCACTTCGCCGCTGGTCTGCTTGCCCCCGCCGGTCGCTGCCAGTTCGGCACTGCCGCCGGTCCGCCCGGTTACCGCCAGCTTGCTGAAATTGAGGTCGGTCCAGATCTCGATCGTCAAGGGCCGTTCGCCCGGCGCGGTCGAACTGTCGCCAAAGCACAGCCGGCAATTGTCCTGCGCGGCGGCGGGTGTGCACAGCAGCAGCGCTGCAATCAAGGCAAAGCGACGGACCACGCTGCCCTAGTGCGGCGCTTATGGTTAAGGACCGGTTACGGTCTTATCCGAAGGGCTGGTAAAGCCCGCGGCCCGAGCGCTTGAGCCAGCGGTTGGCCGCGCGCAGATCGCCTTCGAACAGCGCGCCCAGCAGCGCGTGGAACGCCGGGCTGTGATCGAAGTGCACCAGATGCGCAACCTCGTGCGCGACGACCGAACGGCGTACTTCGGACGGTGCCATTACCAGCCGCCAGTTGATCCGGATCGTCCCGCCGCGTGCGCAGCTGCCCCAGCGGCGTTGCGCGCTGCTCAACAGCAGGCGCGGGGCGGGTTGCCCGGCGATTGCGCAGTAATATGCCAGATCGTCCGCCAGCAATTGCCGCGCTTCGTCCTCCAGCCAGCGCTTGAGCCGCGCGGCGACCGATTCGGCCGGGCCGCCCAGCACCAGCTCGCCGCCACCGTGCTGCACCCGGCGCGGCGCAGTCGGATCGTGGCGGACGATCAGACTGTGCCCGCAAAAGCTGAGTGCGGTGCCGTGGCCCAGTTCCGCCACCGCAGGCACGGCGGCCAGCTGTCCGGCAATCCAGCCGCTGCGTTTGCGGGCAAATTCCAGCGCCTCGGCGGTGCGGCCCCATTGCGGCAGGGTGATCTTCACCGCGCTGCCATCGGGCGCTAGCCGCATCGTCATCCGCCGCGCCTGAGCCGAGCGGCGCAGCAGCACCGGCAGCACCCGCCCGGCCACCTCGACTTGCGGATCGGCTGCGGCTCCGCGGTTAAGCAGCCAGTCAATCATCGGCCAGCTCCATCCCCGGCGGCAGGATGACGTGCTGATCAAGCGGCCCGGCCAGATCCTCGGTGATCGCTTTGCCGCGCACCGAAACGCCGGCGCTGTGCACCGTCTCTGGATCGCCGCTGATCAGGTAATGCCAGTTGGGCAAATCAGCCCCGTCGGCGCGCAGGACGTAAGCGCAGGTATCGGGCAGCCAGCTGATCGTTGCGGCCAGCTTGGGGTTGAGCTTGAGGCAATCGGGTACTTGCGCCTTGCGGTGCCGGTAATCGCTGCACCGCGCGCTCGAAATATCGAGCAGGCGGCACGCGACGTTGGTGGGATAAATGATCCCGGTGTCCTCGTCCTTGGCCTTGTGCAAGCAGCATTGCCCGCAGCCGTCGCACAGCGCTTCCCATTCGGGCCGGGTCAGCGTGTCGATCGGCAGGGTCCAGAATTTGTCGCGCATGACCCGGTCAGCGCACCGACAAAGCCAGATCGGCGGCAACCGCCTCAGGACCCATGTCGGTCGGCAGGATCTCGATCGGCGCGCCATCGCGGCCCAGCAGATAGGCGTGGCGGGTGTGCTCCATCAGATAGTTGGCGGGGTCGCTGCCGATCTTGCTTTTGACGACCACGAACTGCTTGGCGAGCACGTCGATCTCGGCCTGGCTGCCGCTTAGCCCGATCAGCTTGGGCGAAAATGCTGCGGCGAACTGCCCGACCTTGGCCGGGGTATCGCGCGCCGGATCGATCGTGATGAAAATCGGCTGCACTTGAGCGGCAAGCGCGGGATGCGTCTTGGCGAACCGCACAAGCCCTTGAATGATCACCCCCATGTCGGTCGGGCAGGCGTCCGGGCAGAAGGTATAGCCAAAATAGACAATCCGGTATTGGCCCTTGAACTGGTCCGAGCTGACCCGCTGGCCGTCCTTGCCGGTCAATGTGAACGGCGCGCCAACCGTCGCCCCGGCGAGCGAAACCCCGGCGATGCTGGCCGGTTCCGCGGCGGGCGGTGCGGCGGCCGGATGGCACGCGCTTAGTGCCAGCGCGGCACTGCAAAAAATAATCCGGATTGGCAGGTGCATGGCGCGCCGGTTCATGCTCTGCTAAACCGCACCGCGCAAGACACGTTTCGGATGCGGCGCTGATTCTGCCCGCGCCCCGCAACAGGAGGAATACCACCCGTGCCGATTATCCGCATGCTGTCACTCGCGCTGGCCGCATTGACGATGTCCGCCGTGGTCCTGCCCGGAGCAGCACACGCGCAGTTTTCGGACAGCTATAAATTTCTCGATGCAGTCAAAAAGAAAGACGGCACCGCCGCTACCGCGTTGCTTGACAAGGGCAGCCCCAGCTTGATCAATACCAAGGATCTGACCAGCGGCGATACCGCACTGCACATTGCCACTACGCGGCGCGATCTGACCTGGATGGAATTCATGATCGCAAAGGGCGCCAATGTGAACGCCGCTAACATAAAGGGCGAAACCGCGCTGGTGGTAGCGGTCAATCTGGGCTTTACCGAAGGCGTCGAACTGCTGGTCGGCAATGGGGCGCAGGTCGATACCCGCAATCGCACCGGGGAAACACCGTTGATTACCGCGCTGCACAACCGCGATGTCGGTCTGATGCGGCTGCTGCTCAAAGCCGGAGCCGATCCCGATCGCGCTGACAATTCAGGCCGCAGCGCACGCGATTACGCCGCGCTTGATGCCAAATCGGCGCTGTTGCTTAAAGAGATCAAGGACAATGCCCGGCCCAAGGGCAAGCTGGCCCCGGGTGCGAAGGTGTTTGGCCCGAAATGATCCCGGATTCGAACGACGCACCCAGCCTTGATGCCTTGCGGCTGCAACTTGCACCCGGGATTGCCGACGCCGCCGCGTTTGACGGGTGGACCAAGCTGGCGGTCAGCAATGCCGCCGCCGCCGCGCAGAGCGATCCAGACAGCGCGCTTTATGCTTTTGCCGGCGGCGCGATGACAATGATCGAGGCTTGGGTCCACAGCGTCGATACGGCGATGGCGGCCGCTTTGCCGCCCGAATATCTGGTAACGCTTAAAATCCGCGAGCGGATTCGCACCCTGGTGCAATTCCGGCTCGACGCGGTGGCTCATCAAAAGGAAGCGTTGCGCCGCGCCTTGGCGATCATGGCGATGCCGCAGAACGCCGGCCGCAGTCTGCAGCTTGGCTGGCACAGTGCCGATGCCATGTGGCGGCTGGCGGGTGATACCGCAACCGATTACAATCATTATACCAAGCGGCTGACGCTGGGTTCGATCTATGCAGCGACGCTGGCGGTCTATGTCGATGACACCAGTCCGGGCCATGCCGATACCCGCGCGTTCCTTGAGCGGCGGATCGAAGGGATCATGAAGTTCGAAAAAGCCAAGGCGCGGCTGCTGAAGCCGCGCGACGAACAATTCAGCCCGGCGCGGCTGCTTGGGCGGCTGCGCTATCCCGCCCGGTGAGCACGCAGTGACTGATTCAAACCGTGATCCAACCGCGGACCCAACCGCTGATCTGACCGCTGATTCCAGCGCTGAGTCTAACGCTGGGCGAATGACTCGCTTTAACCCGCGGCCTGGCATGAGCGCAGCAGAAATAGCCGCAACCGTCGCCGAAATCGTGGCCGAGGCAACGCTTGCAGAAAAAGTCGGCACGATGTCGGGCCACGGATTTTTCAAGGCCTTCCGCGAGGACGGCGGCCGGTTTGGCGCGCGGCCTTATCGTGCGGGCGGCGGGATTGCGCGGCTGGGGGTGCCCGCCTTCTGGTTCAGCGATGGCCCGCGCGGGGTCGCGCGCGGCAATTCGACCTGTTTTCCGTGCACGATGGCACGCGGGGCCAGCTTCGATGTCGGGCTTGAACAGCGGATCGGGGCCGCAATGGGGATCGAGGCGCGGGCGCAGGGCTGCAATTTGTCAGGCGCGGTCTGCATCAATCTGCTGCGGCATCCCGGCTGGGGCCGCGCGCAGGAAACTTATGGCGAGGACCAGCATCACCTGGGGGCAATGGGGACGGCGCTGGCGCAAGGCATCCAGACGCATAATGTGTGCGCCACGGCCAAGCATTTCGCGCTTAATTCGCTGGAAAACAGCCGTTTCACCGTCGACGTGCAAGTAGATGAGCGCACCTTGCACGAGGTTTATCTGCCGCATTTCAAAGCCTTGGTTGAAGGCGGCGTCGGCAGCGTGATGAGCGCCTATAACAAGGCCAACGGTGAATACTGCGGGCAAGACAAAGTCTTGCTGACCGACATTCTGCGCGGCGAATGGGGCTTTACCGGGTTTGTCCATTCGGACTGGATCAAAGGGGTGTACGAGCCTTACGGCGCAGCCGCCGGGCTCGACGTCGAAAATCCTGAACCGTTGGTGTTTGGCGACAAATTGATCAGCGCAGTAACCGGCGGCGCAATCGAGCCAGCGGTGATCGACCGTGCCTGCACCCGGATCCTGACCACGTTGTACCGCTTCACCGCGGCAGCCGATCCGCTGCCGCATTATCCCGAGACGTTGGTCGCATGCGCTGAACACCGCGCGCTGGCGCTGGAAGCGGCGGAAAAATCGGCGGTGTTGCTGGCCAACGACGGCGCGCTGCCGTTTGACCGGGCCAAGGTCGGCAAATTGGCAGTGCTGGGGCGGCTCGCAGCACTGGAGAACACGGGCGACAATGGTTCAAGCCGGGTGCGGCCGCCATACGTGGTCACGCCGCTGGCCGGGCTGCGGGCCGCGCTCGGCGAGGCCAATGTGGTGCACGCCGATGAAGCTGATCTGGCTGCGGTGCGCGCAGCGGTGGCGGCGACCGATGCGGCCATGGTGCTGGTCGGCACGACGGCGCATGAAGAAGGCGAGTTCATCCCCGGCGGAATGACGCTGGGGCAGGGTGCGACCGGCGGAAATCGCGCCGACATCGGTGGGGACCGGCGCGAGCTTGGCTTGCCGGCCGATCAAGTGGGGCTGATCGCAACCGCTGCCGCGCTGGGCAAGCCGGTGGTGGTGGTGATCGTCGCGGGCTCGGCGATAATGGTCGAGCAGTGGCACGGCGCGGTATCAGCGATCCTGCAAACCTTTTACGCCGGGATGGAAGGCGGCACGGCGCTGGCCCGGTTGCTGTTTGGCGCGGTTAGTCCCAGCGGGAAGTTGCCGTTCACGCTGGCCCGCGATGCCGCGCAGTACCCCCGGTTCGATCCCGATGCGGATATCGTGCAATACGGATATTGGCACGGCTATGCGCTGTTCGATCATGCCGGGCTGCGGCCGCGCTATGCCTTTGGCCACGGACTATCGTACACCCGGTTCGGGTATGAAGATCTGACCGCGGTGCGGCACGGCGCGGCGATCGTGGCCAGCGTTACAGTGACCAATCTTGGCAGCGTCGCAGCCGATGAGGTGGTCCAATGCTACATCGGCGCCCCCGGCCTGGCTGCGCCCCGCGCGCCCAAGCGGCTATCCCGGTTTCGCCGCCTGACCCTGGCCCCGGGGCAGGCCGAGCGGGTGCAATTGCGCGTCGAACTGGACGACTTGCGGTGGCGCGATCCGGCGGTGCATGGCTGGGTGCTGGAACACGGTAGTTACCGCGTGATGGCGGGGGGCGCTTCGGATCAGTTACTGGCATGCTCGGTCGAAGTCGAAACCGAGGCGTGATCTATTGCGAATGACTTGCAGTATCGCGCCGGCTGTGGCAGCGCGGCGGCCATGACGCTCGACTTGCTTCCGCTTGGCCAGATAGCGCGCATCAGCGCGGTTGACTGGGCCACGCTGGCGCCGGACGAAGTGCAGCGGCTCCAATCGCTAGGGCTGGATGTCGAGGCGCGGGTGGCGGTTGCCTATCGCGGGGTGCTGGGCGGGCATGATCCGTTGGCGATAACAATCGGCCGGATGACCGTGGCGCTGCGCCGTGCCCACGCCCGCGCGATGTCGGTCGAGTTGCTTTAGCATGGGCGTTCCAGCATGACCGGGCTGCGCAGCGCCGCGCTGGTCGGCAATCCCAATGCGGGCAAAAGCGCGCTGTTCAACGCGTTGACCGGCGCGCGGCAGAAGATCGCCAATTATCCCGGCGTCACGGTCGAGCGTAAAGCCGGGCGGTTGCTATTGCCTTCGGGCGAGCCGGTTGCGCTGACCGATCTGCCGGGCAGCTACAGCCTGACCCCGACCAGCCCCGACGAAGAAGTGACCCGCAAGGTGATCCTGGGCGAGTTTCCGGGCGAGCTTGCTCCGCAAGTGCTGGTAGTGGTGCTCGATGCTTCGAATCTGGAGCAGCATCTGGTCTTCGCGCAGGAGCTTATCGCGCTGGGGCGCCCCACCGTGATCGCGCTTAACATGGTCGATCTGGCCGAGCGCGATGGGCTGGTGCTTGATCCGGCGGCCTTGCAGGAAGCGTTGGGGGTGCCGGTGGTGCCGACCGTGGCGGTGCGGCGGCGCGGGCTGGCCGAACTGGCTGAAGCGATTGCTGCAGCCGAAGAACGCGCCCCCGAACACCACCGCCCGGCAACCTCGCTGGGCGAGCGGCGGCTGACCGCGCACGCGATTGCCGATGGCGTGATCCTGTCGGAAACCGCCCGGCACCGGCTGCACGCGCGGCTCGACCGGTTGTTCCTGCACCCGTGGCTGGGGCCGCTGATCCTGTTTGCGATGCTGTTTGTGGTGTTTCAAGCCGTGTTCACCGGCGCGCAGCCGTTTGCAAATGCGCTGCAAGCCGGCGTCGATTGGCTGGGCGGGCTGGCCCGCGCCGTATTGCCCGCCGGGCTGCCGCGCGATTTGCTGACCGACGGGATCATCGCCGGGGTCGGCGCGGTGGTGGTGTTCCTGCCACAGATCGTGATCCTGTTTTTCTTCATCCTCGCGATGGAAGCATCGGGCTATATGGCGCGCGCGGCGTTCCTGATGGACCGGTTGATGGCGCGGGTTGGCCTGTCTGGCCGCAGCTTCATTCCGCTGTTGTCGAGCTTTGCCTGTGCGGTGCCCGGGATCATGTCGACCCGCAGCATTGCCGATCCCAAGGACCGGCTGACCACCATTCTGGTCGCCCCGCTGATGACCTGTTCGGCGCGGTTGCCGGTTTACACGCTGATCATCGCCGCGTTCATCCCCAATACCCCGGTGCTGCCGGGGATGCGTCTGCAAGGGCTGGTCATGCTCGGGCTGTATGTTGCGGGGGTGGTCGGCGCGATGCTTGCCGCGCTGGCGCTGCGCCGCACGATCACCAAGGGTTCGGCCAGCGGGTTCATCATGGAACTGCCCAAATATCAGTTGCCGCAAGCCAAGGATCTGTTGCTGGGGCTGTATCAGCGGGTGCAGATTTTTCTGCGCCGCGCCGGCACGATTATCCTGACGGTCAGCGTGGTGCTGTGGCTGCTGCTCAGCTTTCCGCGCGCGGGCGAGGGGCAAAGCCAGGTCGATGCCTCGATCGCCGGTCACGTCGCCAATGGCCTTGCGGTGGTGCTCAAGCCGATCGGGTTCAACCGCGACATTGCCCTGGCGCTGATCCCGGCGATGGCCGCGCGCGAAGTGGCGGTGGCTTCGCTGGCGACCACTTACGCGGTCGGTAATTCCGATGATGCCGAGCAGGCGCAAGCGCTCGGCGCGCAATTGACCGCCAAATGGAGCCTTGCCACCGCGCTGGCGTTCCTCGCCTGGTTCGTGTTCGCGCCGCAGTGCATGAGCACGATCGCGGTCACCCGGCGCGAGACCAACGGCTGGAAATGGCCGCTGTTCATGCTCGGATATTTGTTCGCGCTGGCCTACATCTTTGCCGGACTGACGTACTGGACGGCGGTATGGCTGGGCCTGGGTTAGCAATTCGCTCGCAATGCCGCCAAGGCGCGACGAAGATCGGTTCACCCGATGCGCCGAACAACCAAAGAGGTCTCGGTCGCGGGGTGCATGGCTTGGCCGCTTCGCGCCGTGGCGGCTTGGCGAGCGCGCATGCTGCGGCTGTGGGAACCGTATCGCCAAAACTGGCACTGGCCCGGTCAAGCGGCTAGTCGAAGGAACAGAATTCAAAAGGACTCGATTCGATGGCAGGCAGCGTCAACAAGGTCATTATTGTCGGCAATCTGGGGCAGGACCCAGAGGTCAAGAGCTTTCAGAACGGCGGGCGGATTGCCAACTTGCGGATCGCCACGTCGGAAAACTGGAAAGACAAGAACACCGGCGAAAAAAAGGAACGCACCGAATGGCACACCGTCGTGCTCAATTCGGACGGGCTGGTCGGAGTGGCCGAACGCTATCTGAAAAAAGGCAGCAAAGTGTACATCGAAGGCCAGCTGCGCACCCGCAAATGGCAGGACGCCTCGGGCAATGATCGCTATTCGACCGAAGTTTCGGTTGGAGGGATGGGCGGCGTGCTGACCATGCTTGATGGCGCGCCCGGCGGCGGCCAGGGCGGCGGCGGTGGCGGTGGCCAGCGTTCAGGCGGCGGTGACTGGGGCGGCGGTAGCGGCGGCGGCGGCGGCGCTCCGTCAGGCGGCGGGCAGCGTTCGGGCGGCGGCAATGTCGGCGGTGGCAGCGGCGGTTTCGCCGACGATCTGGATGACGATATCCCGTTCTGAGTTTCTGCGTCAGCTCCAACCCAGCGCAGTGAACCGTAGGAATGGCATTTCCGGGCAGAAACACTTCCGCTTGAAATCGAAAGTGGGCCCGCCACGCCTACGGCTAAACTGTCCAAGCATTTCAAAAACATGTGAAAATGCTCAGCAAAAAATTGTTCCGGAAATCGGCACAATTTATCGGCGCTAATTTTTGCCCAGCAAATCCTTGAGCGCCGCGAACGGGCCGCTGGGTTCCTGCTCGGCCAGCTTGCGACGCACTTCTGCCGCGCCGGAGCCTTCGGCATAGGGATCGATCGCCAGCGCCAGCCCTTGCGCCAGCGCTTCGCCCAGGTCGAATTGCTGCCCGTCCATCTCGATCTCGTCGAGCATCTCGGCCTCGAGCTCGATTTCCTCGGCCTGCGCGGCATGGGCCGGCACGAATTGCAACGCCACCGGCTCGTGGATGCGTACCGGCAGGTCGTCGGCTGACACCGCGCAACTTTGCACGATATCGGCGTTCAGCTGTCCCGCCGCGCGCACGCTCGGCCCGTCGCGGGTCAGCGTGATCCGCGCGCTCAGATGCTTGACCTTGACCAGCCCGAAGCGCTGCGCCAGCGCGGCGCACTCAGCGGCGCTGGCTTTGATCTCGATCGGCTCGCCCGGCAGCTGGCGCGCGTCGATCACCCGGCTCAGCTCGCTCATCGCGCGATGGTTCCGGCCAAGAGCGCAGCGTCATCGGTTTGCGCCAGACTCGCGGCGAGCGCGCGCAGTTCATGTGCCACCGCGGCGGTATCCCCGCTGCCGATCAGCGTCACGTTGCGCTCGATCGCAGCGACCAGATCGGCGTTATCGGCCTGCGCCAACGCACCGCGCAGCGCATCGATCCGCCCGCCCAGCGCGCTGATCAACCGGCCCATGTGCTTGCCCATCACCACGTCGCCCACCCCGCTTTGGCGCAGCTGGCCGTCCATGTCGGCGACGAACAGTTCGGTCAGCCGCGCGGTGTGGCCGCGCACGGGCTCGCTGGCTTCCATCCGCAGCAGGACCACGCCGAGCACCAGCGTGATCGCATCGAACCGCCCGGCCACGCTGTCGGCAATTCCGCCACGCGCATACCACTGCGGTTCGCGCGCAATCTCGACCACCCGGTGCCAGAGCGGGCGCAGGTTGGTTTCGGCGGGCTTGCGCCCCAACAGACGTTCCAGAAGCGCCATACGCGCGTGGCCTTTCATTCAGTTGGCGTTAAACGCTGGCACCCCAAGCGGCCTTATTGCGCAGCGCGGCAAGGCAGCCTAAGGCTGGCCCGCGATAGATCACGCATTAGATCACATGGGCCCGTCCAGCAATAAGCGGCGTGCCGACGGAGCGATATAACGATGTTGGCGACTGGGCGAGTAACTGGAATTTTGCTGGCAGGAACTGTGCTCGCCTTGGGGCTGAGCGGCTGCGCGTCGATCAAGGATCACCGCGGTTATCTGGTTGATGCAGCGCTGCTCGATTCGGTCCAGGCCGGGGTCGATAATCGCACATCGATCGAAAAAATGCTCGGTCGCCCCAGCTTCGTCAGCCAGTTCGGGCGGCAGGACTGGTATTATATTTCGACCAACACCCGGCAGTCCGCGTTCAGCGCACCGCGGGCCAGGGAACAGCTGCTGGTCCACATCAAGTTTGATGACAACGGCAATGTCACCGGGGTGGAACGCACCGGCATGGAGAAGGTCGCGCAGATCGGCCCAGACGGCGACAAGACCCCGACGCTGGGCCGCAACCGCAGCTTCCTCGAAGACTTGTTCGGCAATATCGGCCAAGTTGGCGCGGGCGGGGCGGGGGGCCAGGGCGGCGGGCCAGGCGGGCCTAACGGCAGCTAGCTTGAACCCTGCACCGCAGTCTCCATATTGCGGTGCATGAGCAATTCAAACGATAGCCACGGTCTGATCCAGTGGCACGGCACCACCATCATCGGCGTGAAGAAGGGCGGCAAGACCGTCATCGCGGGCGATGGCCAGGTATCGATGGGCAACACCGTGATGAAGCCCAACGCCAA
>JANMCG010000143.1:0-40635 GCA_031361075.1 Novosphingobium sp.
TCCTCTCCCTTTCGGGAGAGGATAGCGCAGCTTTCCGCGACCGCGGCTCGCGCAGCTTGGAGAGGGGTTGCGCTTACCTCCCTTTCACCACCTTGCTCGACACAATGTGGCCCTGCTGGTCCTCGGGCCAGAAGTACACCGAGCGCAGGTTCCCCGCCGCATAGCGCCCGACCTGATCGCCAAAGTGCGGTGAGGCTGGGTCACCGCTTTCCCCGCCCGCCGTCACCGCGCGGGCGCGTACCTTCGGCCCGAACTCGACCGCGGCGACGAAGCTGTTGCCGTAAGTACCGTAATAGCGCTTGGTCCCCTGATAACGCTTGGCTCCGAAGCTGGCGAGCGAGCCCCATTGTGCCGAGGCGAAGGGCACGGCCACGCTGGGCCTGGCGTCATCGAACGTCTGCTGGATCGCGGCATCGTTGCGCTGGTAGCGGTTGATCTCGCCCCACGGCACTTGCCACGAGCCGAAGTCGGCTTTGAGCCGGGCCATCGCGCTGTCGAGCGCGGCGAGTTGGTCAGTGTCGCTGGCCTGGCTCAGCCATGCGCCGATGCCGATATTCTGCGCCTCGGCCGATGCTTTGCCGCGTTCCCACAATGCCTCGCCCCAGAACACCGCAAGGCTGGTCTCGGTCGAGGTCAGGCTCCAGCGGTTGTCCCATTTGCCGAGCAGCACCACCGCCTCGGCGCGCGCCGGATCGGGGTTGCGCGCCTGTGCCGCGACCAACCCGGGGATCATTTCGGCGAAGCTTGGCAACCACGGATCGTAAGCCGCCTCGACCAGCTGATCGAGCGTGAAGGTGGGCCGCGCCGAGAGCACTTTGATCGCGTGCGGGGTGCGCGGCTGTTTGCCTTCGCTGTCGAGATAGCGCGGGTAAGCGGCCTGCTTGGGGCTGTCCTTGCCCGCAGCCCACCACGGCCCGTCGTTGACATTGAACACCCAACCAATGGCCGGATTGACCACCTGCGGCAGGCTGGCCATGCTGTGGAAGCCCTTCCAGTCGGTCGCCGGATTGCTGCCGTCGACCGGCTTGGTGTAATCGAACCGGGCCGAGCGGATCGGCATGAATTGCGGCGCGAAGAACGCGAACTCGCCGCGATTGTCGGCAAACAGCGTGTTGTTCGAGCTGTTGGCGTTGAGCAAAGCGACCTTGCGGAATTCGGCGATCGAATGGACCTTGGTGCGCAGGAAGCTTTGCTGCAGCGCTGCAACCGGACGGTTCATCAGCGCGGTGGCGATCCATTTGCCGCCGTCCTCGCGGGTGATCGGGCCATGACGGGTGGCGTAAGTGGTGAAAGTGCGGCTGCCCATCGAGCCATCGGGCTTGCGGTAGGCCAGCGTCACGCGTTTTTGCGAGACCGGCAGGACCTGCTTGCCGTAACGATATGCGAAGCCCCCGCCCGGCCGCGCAAAGGTGGTTTCGGTGAACTCATCGATGTTGTCGACCGTGCTCGAGGTGTGCATCCACCCGGCGGCCTCGTTGAAGCCCTGGTAGATGAAGAACTGCCCCCAGGTCGCCGCGCCGTAGGCGTGCAGGCCCTCGCCCGATTCAACCTGCTGTTCTGCGCGAAAGAAGAAGCTGGTGTGCGGGTTGATCAGCAGCAGCGGGTGGCCGCTCGCGCTGTGCGCCGGGCCGATGGCGAAGCCGTTCGACCCCAGCGGTTCCTTGAATTCCAGCCCGCGCTCGTTCGCCGTCATGGCGATCCTGCGTCCGGAGTAGAACGCCTCCAGCTGGCTGAGCGGCACCGCCTCGATATCGCCGCCGATGCTGCCTTCGGAAAAGCTCAGCGCCATCCACGGTTCGAACTTTGTAATAACCTTGGGGTGCACCTCGGGGTGATCGGCAAGATATTGGTTAAACCCCGCCGCCCAGCCGCGCATCAGCGCGCGCAGCCACGGCGGGCTCTTGGCGTACTGTGCCTGGAGGTCGGCCGGATCGATCCACAACCGCTGGCGCAAGTCCGCCCAGATCGCGCCTTCGCCGTCAGCCTCGGCGCGGCGGCCCAGGTTGGTCAGGTAATTCATCTCGATCCGGTTGAAGTCGTCCTCGGCCTGGGCATAGCTCATCCCGTAAACCGCATCGGCGTCGGTGTGCCCCTTGATGTGGGCGATCCCCCAGTCGTCGCGGCGAATCTCGGCCTGGTAGGCCAGGGCAGGCGTCGCCAGTGCCAGCGCGGACAAGGCGAGTGCAGCGGTGCGGTACATGATGGTTCCCCTCGGTTGGCGCGAGTGTGGCACGGTCCGCGCTGAGGGCAAGGGGTCTGCGTGTTTAGGTTCACCCAAAGCACCGAAGATGCTGCGCTTTGCGGCTAGGCCGCCTCCGATCCTGGATCGCGCCAGCTGCAACCGAACGACGAACAAGTTGGCCTGCGGCCCGCGCGCCTTCTTCGGTTCTTCGGGTGAGCCCGCCTATTTTCTCCAGCGCGCGATGAAGAACCCGTCAAGCCCGCCTTCGCTGGCGAGCATGCCCGGATCGGTGCGGACATAGCCATCGGCGCTGGGTGCGATTCCGGTGGGCAGTTCGTCGGCGCGGATCGGATCGGGGGCGAGCGTCACCGTGGCCGCCTGCGCCTCGCCCTCTTCTGGTTCTAGCGAGCAGACGGCATAGACCAACGAGCCGCCTGGCTTGACCCAAGCGGCCGCACGTTCGAGCAGCGCCGCCTGCAATTCCACTTGCTCGGCAATCTGGCGCGGGCCGATCCGGTGGAGCACATCGGGGTGGCGGCGGCAGGTGCCGGTCGCGCTGCATGGTGCGTCGAGCAGCACCGCATCGAACAGCTCGCCCGGCTGCCAGTGCAACGCATCGCCGACAATAATCTTGGCGCCCAACCCGGTCCGCTTGAGGTTTTGTTCGACCCGTTCAAGCCGCCGTCCGCTGGCGTCGATCGCGGTCACGTGCCAGCCGTTGGCGGCGAGCTGTAGCGTCTTGCCGCCTGGCGCAGCGCACAGATCAAGCGCGGTGCGGCCTTCGCCTTCGCCCAGCAGCCGCGCGGGCAAGCCGGCGGCGAGATCCTGCACCCACCAGCCGCCTTCATCATAGCCTTCAATGTTTTCCACCGCCGTGCCGCGGCCCAGCCGGACATGTCCGGGAAACAGCGAAGTGCCGCCCAGCCGTGCGGTCCATTCGGCAGTTGTGGCGGGATCGCGCAAGGTGAGGTCAAGCGAAGGCAAGTGCCCTAACCCGGCAGCGATGCTCAGCGCGCGCGCCCCCCAGCGGTCCAGTACGGCTGCGGGCAAACTGGGCACGGCGGGGAGTGTTACCGCGCGCTTGTTCAGCGCTGAAAATACCCCGTGGGCCAATCGGCGCGGACCGCCGCTCAGCAATGGCAAGCCGGTGGCGATTACTGCGTGCGGCGGGGTGTCCAGCCGCAGCCAGCCCGCCAGCATCAGCCGCAAGACCGAACGCACTTTGGCATCGGGTGCCAGCGCCAGCCGGGTCGCGCTGTCGATCAGCGCGTCAAGGTCGGTCAGCCAGCGCAGCGCCTCGCCCGCCAAGGCCCGCGCCAGGGCCCGGTCGGCCTGTCCCTTGACCCGGAGCAGCGCGGCGTTGACCGCCTGATCCAGCGTCTCACCCCGGTTAAGCACCGCATCGATCAGTTTGAGCGCGCCTTTGCGCGCGGGTAACCCGGGAATATCCATGGGGCTGCCCCTAGAGGCAATTGCAATCGAGAGCCAGCAGGAGCATTTACGCGCCATGACCCAGCGCGCCACCACTCGCCCGGAGCAGTTCACCAAGCCCGCGAACTGGAGCGATGAACCCGCGCCGCAACCCGCCGCCGTGCCCGCGCCAACTGACCCGCTCGACCCGACCCGCTACGGCGATTGGGAAAAAAATGGGATCGCGGTGGATTTTTAGACCGACAAGCTAGCGCCAGCCCCCGAATTAGACCGGCGTAAACGTCACCCTGAGCCCGTCTTTGGGCTTGGGGATTGGCCACGGCTGCCATTGCGGGGCGTAACCCGGTTCCAGCTCGATCTGATAGCGCGTGAGGATATGGGCCATCAGCAGCTTGATCTGCATATAGGCAAAGTGCAGCCCCAGACACATATGCGCGCCGCCGCCAAACGGTACCCAGGCGTATTTGTGCCGCCCGGCAATTTGCTCGGGAGTGAACCGCAGCGGGTCGAACTTTCTGGGATCGGGCCAGTATTCGGCCATCAAATGCACGGCAGATGGGCTGATCCCCACGCCGGTCCCGGCCGGAATGCGAAAGCCTTGGAAGGTAAATTCGCGCAGCGCGCGGCGCGGCAGCGACGGTACCGGCGGGATCAGCCGCAGTGATTCTTTAAAGGCCATTTCGGTCAGCTGAAGCTTGCCCAGATCATCGTAACCCACCGCGCCGCCGCCGCCGGTCACCGCCAGAATTTCAGCGCGCAATTTGTGCTGCCATTCGGGGTGTTTGGCCAGCAGCCAGACCAGCGAACTGGCGGACGAGGTGATCGTATCGTGCGCCGCCATCATCAGGAAGATCATGTGATCGACCACCTGATCGACCGGCAACAGCGTGCCATCTTCGCGGGTGGCCAGGGCGAACTGGCTGAACATATCCTGCCCCCCCGGTGCATTGGTGCCTGATTCGCGGCGGCGCAGGGTTTCGGCGGTGAACCATTTGACCAGGAACTTGCGCCCGGCCACGCCGCGGCCCATCGCAGTGCCCGGCAACGGTTTGCGGATCACCCCGATCGAGGCTGCGACCATATGCACGAAAGCCTGGTTGATCTGGTCTGCCTCTGGCCCCAGCGGCAGTCCCATAAAGCTGTCTGCGGCCAGATCGAGCGTCAGCTGTTTGATCGCCGGATAGAACAGCATCTGTTGCCCGCGCCATTGTTCCACCCGCGTCCCGATCCCGCGATTGAGCGCTTCGGCATAGTGCCGCATCGGTTCGGGCTTGAACGCGACCGACAAGGCCCGCCGATCCATCCGGTGATGATCGAAGTCGAGCAGCATCAGCCCGCGCGGAAACAGCTTATCGAGCACCGGGCCCCAGCCTTGCTGGCTTGAAAACAGTTTGTCGCGGTCGAACAAGACCAGCTCGTTGGCCTCGGCCCCCGCCAGCATCACCCCGCGCCGTCCGAACCCGCGATTGCGCGCGACGTTGCCATATTTTGCGCGCATCTTGTCGCCATAACCAATCGGATCAGCCAGCAGAGCAAAGGTCGTGCCGACTATCGGCCAGCCGTCGTCACCCGGAATATGATCTAGCGCATCGGCAGCTTGGCGCTGCGACCAGTGCGTGAACTCTTGCGGTGCGGGAGCGATGGTGGCCATAAGTCTTTCCGGTTGTTGACCTCCGGGTAACTTAATCGTTCGATTAAATCCACCCACCAAGTTCGCGGCGGGTCAAAGCTTCGAGCATTGCCATGCCCGCGTCCGAGGTATTGAGGCAGTGCAACGCTGCAAACTGCTCGCCGCCGGCTTCGATGAATTGCTCTTTGCCGCGGATCGCCAGCTCTTCATGCGTTTCCAGGCAATCGGCAGAAAACCCCGGTGCCGCAATGGCCAGGCGTTTCGTGCCGCGCTTGGCTTCGGCGGCCAGCGTGGTGTCAGTCGCGGGTTCAAGCCATTTCGCCCGTCCGAACCGCGATTGAAAACTGAGCTCGATCCGCAATTCAGGGTGATCGGCAGCGAGCGCGCCGCGCAGCAGCCGCGCGGTTTTCTGGCAGTGGCAATGGTAGGGATCGCCCAACTCAAGCGTGCGCTGCGGCATGCCGTGGAATGACAGCAGCAGCACTTCGGGCCGGAACGCCAAAGCAGCCAGTTGCCGGGTCAGATCGTCTTTCAGCGCGGCTATGTGCAGCGGATCGTCATAATACGGCGGCAGGCTGCGCAGTGCCGGTTGCCAGCGCATCTGGCTCAGCGCCGCGCCGACCGCGTCGGTCACCGTGGCGGTGGTCGCGCCCGAATACTGCGGATAAAGCGGTGCGATCAAGATCCGGGTGCAGCCGGCCTCCTTGAGCTTTTGCAGCTGCCCGTCAATCGCCGGGTTGCCATAGCGCATCGCCCAGCTAACCACGATCTCGCTGCCCATCTGGCCCTGCAAGGCTTCGGCTTGCGCACGGGTGATCGCGGCCAGCGGCGAGCCATGCTCGGTCCAGACCAGGCGGTAGGCGTGTGCGCTTTTCTTGGGCCGGGTATTAAGGACAATCCCGTTAAGGATTGGCCACCACACCAGCTTGGGAATTTCGACTACGCGCGGATCGGACAGAAATTGCTTGAGATAGCGCCGAACCGCGTGCGGGGTCGGCGCATCGGGAGTGCCCAGATTGACCAGCAGCACGCCCACGCGCGGGGGCATTATCGGGGGGTGATCGGCAGGCAGCATCAGGCTTGTTCCATCGTCAAAGGCAGATTGTGGAGCCGGACCGAGCCAGCCGAGGCCAGCGCGTTGGCGATGGCGGGCGGCGCGATGACCGCGCCCAGTTCGCCCGGATCGAACGGCGCAGCTTCGCTGTCGATAAATTCGGTGACGATTTCTGGGCAATCGGCCAGCAGCGGCAGACCGAGCATGCCCAGCCGTCCGGTCAGCGGCAGGCCGCTGGCGTATGCCGTGCTGGAACCGGTCGCCAGCCCCAACCCGAACAGCAAACCGCCCTCGATCTGCTGGCGCGCGATATCAATGTTCACGATCCGGCCAATGTCGACCACCGCAGACAGCTTATCGACCCGGATCCCGCGCTCGTCACGGCGCGCGCTGGCGACCAGCGCAATGTGGCCTTCTGCTTCGCCCAGAACCATCCGCCAGCACGCCAGCCCTTGCCCGCTGCCGCCGTTGCCGCCGCCCCATTGTGCCAAAGTTGCCGCCCGCTGGAGGCACGCAGCCAGCCGCGGCTGCGCGCCGAGCAGCGCCATTCGGTACGACAGCGGCTCGCGGCGGGCGGCGTGCGCCAGTTCGTCGATGAAAGTCTCGGTCAGGAATGCGCCGATCCCGTGAGAATTGCCGCGCAGGCGTCCGGTCGGCAACCGGGTGCGGACTGCCACGTGCTCGACCCGCAGGTTGGGAATGGTGTAAGGCGGGGTCAGCCCCGCGCAGGCCAGCGGATCGCTGTCATCCTGCAGCTCCAGCGCGGCATACGCGCTGCGTCCGCCAAACAGCCGTGCGCCAAATTCGCGCGCGGTGGCGGGCATTGCGACCCTGATAGCCAAGGCCGCAAGCGCGCCATCGCTGGCGGTCCGAGCCGAAAGTTGCGCGGCTGCCGGCGTGCGCGGACGGGTTGCGACATGCTCTTGCCAGCGCGACCACACCAATTGCACCGGGCGTTTCACCGCGCGCGCGATCAGCGCCGCCTGAACCCCATGATCATGCTCAAGCCGGGCATCGAAGCTGCCGCCGGCAGGCAGCGGGTACAACGTCACGTCATTCAATGACAGATCGAGCGCGCGCGCCACAGCCTCGCGCGCGGCTTGGGGGGCTTGGCTCGCAAACCACAATTCGCACCGGCCATGCTCGATCCGTGCAGTGGCGGTGGCGGTCTCGAGACTGGCGTGGAGTGCGGGAGCGATGGTGTAATGCGCGGTCAGATCGGGCTTGCCCGCCAGCACGGTATCGGCGCCGCCATTCGCGTCGATCAAATCTGCGCTGCCGTTGCGCAAAGCATTTTCAAGCGCCAGCGTAATCCCGGCACTGTCGGGTTTGGCTGCGGCGGTGAAGCGCGGCGCGATCTTGCCCAGCGCCTGTTCGGCCGCCCACCAGTTCGTCGCGACTGCAGCCAGCCAGCCCGGCCCGGCGACCACGTCGAGCAGCCCGGCGGTACCGTGCGCAGCATTGCGGTCATACTGCCCCAGTTTCGCCTGCCCGATCGGACCCTGTCGGATCGCGGCAAAGACCATGTCGGGCAAGCGCACGTCACCGGCAAAGGCATAACTGCCGTCGACCTTGCTGGGCAGATCGAGCCGGGGAAACCGCAATTGTGCGCCTGGGGGCAAATCGCCGGGGCGTTCGCGCGGGGCGGCTGCGCGTAGGACCGGCGGATTGGGCGGTGCGTAAGTTACCGCGGCCGCCACCAGTTCGCCAAATGACGCGCGGCGCTTGTCATGCAGGATAAACCCGCCTTGCGCCTCGCAGGCTTGCCAATCGGCCCCCCACTTGGCCGCTGCGGCCTGCGCCAGCATCGCCCGCGCGCCCGCTGCCGCACCGCGCGCGGCCGCCTCGTGCGCAGCCAGCGATGTGCCATCTGCGGTGGCGGTGAACACGTCACGCTCGGCAAAGCGGCGGGCCAGCAAGCTATCCGGGGCATCGGCTAGCCCGGCCATCAGCGGCAGCCACAGCGGTGCCCATTCGGCCGCCAGCACCGCGTTGGCATAAGCCCCGCTTACCGGCGCTGGCTCAACCGCCACTTGTCGCCAGTCGGCGCCCAATTCTATTGCCACCACTTGCGGCAACAGCGTGGTAATCCCCTGGCCCATTTCCAGATCGGGCACCGCCACGCTGATCACACCGTCGCTGCCGATCTTGAGCCAGGCATCGAAAGCGTATTCACCCGGGCCAGCCTTGAGTGGAGCAGCGAACCGGCGCGGGGTCAGCGCCCACGCGGCAATCAGCGCGCCGCCCGCACCCATCCCGAAAAAGAACCCGCGCCGCGAGAGGTTCATGCCCAGTGCCATGCGCTTTCCCTAGCGCCTGCTCATTGCTTGTCGAGCCAGCTCGCCACTTGGCGCGCGAGCGCGGCGAACGGTGCCGCCGCAGGCCCATCGCTCGCCGCTGGCGGAACCCCGGCGTCGCTCGCCTCGCGGATTGCCAGTTCGAGCGGGATTCGTCCCAAAAACGCCAGCCCCTTCACTTTTGCTGCCGCCTCGGCCCCGCCTTGCCCGAACGGATCGGACAATTCGCCGCAATGCGGGCATTGATAGCCCGCCATATTCTCGACCATGCCGATGATCGGAACGCTGCCCACCTCGAACAGTTGGATCGCCCGCGCCGCATCGATCAGCGCCAGATCCTGCGGGGTCGACACGATCACCGCGCCGTCGGGCTTGTGGCGCTGCAGCAGTGTAAGCTGCACATCGCCGGTGCCGGGCGGCAAATCGATCACCAGCACTTCGGCATCGCCCCATTTGGCGTCGATCAGCTGGCCAAGCGCGGTGCCCGTCATCGGCCCGCGCCACGCAATCGCTTTGCCCGGTTCGATCAGCTGGCCCATCGATAGCAACGCCACGCCCCACGGGCTGGCCACCGGGACCAGCAGCTTGTCTTCGGCGTGCGGACGCTCGCCTTCGATCCCGAGTAAACGCGGCTGCGACGGGCCATAGATGTCCGCATCGACCAAGCCGACCTTGCGCCCAAGCCGCGCCAGCGCGATCGCCAGATTGGCCGCAACCGTGCTTTTACCGACCCCGCCTTTGCCCGATCCGACCGCGATGATCCGCCGCCGCGGCTTGTCGGCAATCAGCGCGACGCGCACTTCGGTCACATCCGGCTGGCCCGCCAATGCGGTCCGAACGTCGGCTTCAAGCTGCGCGCGCGCGGGCTGGTCAAGTCCGGCAGCATCGAGCACGACGACCGCACGGCCATCCACCAGCTTAAGCGATTGCAGCCGCGTCAAAGCCAATTCAGGCAAGGCTGCGCGCAGGGTTGGGGTCGGGTCAGTCATCGCGCCACCCCCTAGCAACTAAAAAGCCGGGCGAGACACTGTTTTTGTGCGCGCACCGCACCTATAGTGCAGCAATGAGTGGTTCAGACAGGTTCGGACGCGGCACCCCGCTGGCGATGGCGAAGAGCGATAGCCCGTGGGGCGGAGACGACGGCAACGACGATAACGGCAAAGGCGTTGCCGGCAAACCGGGCGGCGAGGTTGAGGTCAGCCCGCCGCTGCCAGCACCTGAACCTCCGCCCGCGGATGGTCCTGCCGCCACCAATCCGTGGCTAACACCCGAACCAGAACCAACGCCGCGCCGGTCGGCTTCGATCGACGATATCTTCCGTAATCGCCGTGGCGGGGGCAATTCAGGCGGCGGTGCGGGGAACGGACCGGGCGGCGGGCTGCTGCCGCAAGGCAACGCCCTGGCATTGCGCTGGCTGCCGTGGCTGTTCAGCGCGGCGTTTGCGGCGTGGCTGGCGTCCACGTCGGTACACATACTGGCGCAGGATGAGCGCGCGCTGGTAAGCACGATGGGCCGCTTTTCCGAGACGATCGGGCCGGGGCTGCACCTGACACTGCCGTGGCCACTGCAAACCGTGCTGCGCCAGCAGACCGGGCTTGAAGCAACCTCGCTGCTGCCCGAAAAGGAAGCCGAAACGCTGATGCTGACCAAGGACGGTGAACTGGTCGATCTGTCGTTCCAGGTCCGCTGGCGGATCAGCGATTTGCGGCAATTCACCTTCAACCTGCCCGAGGGCGAGGCGGCGGTCCGGCGTTTGGCCGACGCCGAAATGCGGGCCAGCGTGGCCGAATTGCCATTCGATGCACTGTGGACCGGCAAGCGCCAGGCCGAATTGCAGCAGCGCGTGCTGGGCCGGGTTCAGAAGGTGCTCGATGCGTGGCATTCCGGGGTGACTGTCGCGGCAATCGAGGTGTTGCGCACCGGCCCGCCGGGTCGGCTCAATGACACTTTCCGTAAAATTGGCGCGGCGCGCGAAGAAGCGTCGAAAAACCGTGAACGCGCGGCGCAATACCGCGATCAGGTGGTCAAGGACGCCACCAGCGAAGCGGGTGATTTCGATCAGGCCTATGCCACTTACAAGCTCGCCCCGGCAGTGACCCGGAGCAAGATGTATTACGAGATGATCGAACGGGTGCTGCGCAACAATCCAGTGGTGGTCGGCGGCACGGGCATGCCGGCCACTGCACCGCCCGCGCCGGATGCCAAACCCGATCCTGCTCCGCAAGCGGGAGGTAAATGACCATGGCGCAACGTTTCAGCACAAGCCGCGCCACATTGTTTGGCGCGATCGCGCTGAGCCTGCTCGCCGCGTCGAGCGTGGTGGTGGTAAACGAAGGCGATCAGGCGGTGATTACCCGCTTTGGCAAACCGCTGAGCGTTATCAACCAGTTCCGGCCCGACGGCGCGAGCGGCACTGGCGGTGCTGCCACCAGCGGCGCCGGTGCGGTGCTCAAACTGCCGTTTGTCGATCAGGTGATCTGGCTGGGGCGCGGGCTGCAGGCATATTCGCTCGGCGGCCAGAAAGTTCACACCAGCGATGAGCAAGTGCTGCTGGTCGATGCCGATGTGATGTATCGCATTATCGATCCGGTGCGGCTGGTAAGTACGCTGGGCAGCGGCAGCAAAATTGGCGATCAGATCCGCACCATCCTGCCATCGCTGCTGACCGAAGAGCTGACTCAGCGCTCGGCCGGGGTGATTGCAACGCCCGGTAGCGGCGGCGCAGCGCGCCAGATCCTGTCGGCGCTGGATGCCAAGCTGCGCACCTTTGGCGTGCAAGCGGTCGATCTGCGGATCGGACGCGTGGTTTTGCCGGAAGGCGGGCAAAAACTCGCGTTCGATCGGATGCAGGAACGGCACGATCGGCAAACGCTGGAAATTGCCGACGCCAGCGCGTTCGACGCACGCCAGACAGTGGCCGAGGCCAAGGCAGAAGCAGCCGCAATCATGCAGCGCAGCGCGGGCAAAGACCCCGAATTCTACGATTATTTCCGCGCGCTGCGCAGCTACGCGACCAATTTCGGCGATCCGGCACGCAAAGGCGCGGTGACTATCGTAATCCCGCCCGACAGCGATTATCTCAAGCACTTCAACGGAAAGTAACGCAGCGTCAGCGGCTCATTCAATTGCGGTTCAGGCCCACACGCGTGAGACTTGCAACCGGGCGCAGACACTTTGGCTAATAGATAGGATTTCACTGGTGCGATACGCTTATGGAGTAACAACGGCGCTGCTGCTGGGCGGCGCGGCGCTTTCGCTGACCACCGGGCTGCCCGCTGGAGCGCAAGTGGCGCAGAACGACCAGAGCCGGATGCAGGACGTGGTCCCGCGGGCGGGTGCACCCGCCAGTTTTGCCGATCTGACCGCGCAATTGCAGCCTGCGGTGGTCAATATCACGGTGCGGCAAAAGGTGCAGGTTGATAACCCGCTGGCGGGTAGTCCGTTCGGCGGCATGATGGGCGGCGGCGGCCCATCGCAGCGGGTGGCCGAAGCGCAGGGTTCGGGCTTTATCGTTTCGGCCGATGGCTTCGTTGTGACGAACAACCACGTCATCAGCCTCGATCAGCTTGGTGCTGCCGATGCGGTGATGGTCACGATGGTCGACGGGACCGAATATAACGCGCGGATCGTCGGCCGCGATCCTGATTCGGATATCGCGGTGCTTAAGATCGATGCAAAAGCGCCGTTGCCGTTCGTGCAGTTCGGTCAATCGGGCAAGGCCCGCGCGGGCGACTGGGTGATCGCGATCGGCAACCCGTTCGGGCTCGGCGGCACGGTTACTTCGGGAATCGTCAGTTCGGTCAACCGCAATACCGGCACCGGTGCATACGATCATTACATCCAGTCCGATGCCTCGATCAACAGCGGCAACTCGGGCGGGCCGATGTTTGATATGCGCGGCAACGTCATCGGGATCAACAACTGGATCGTCGCGCCGACGGGCGGCAATATCGGGATCGGCTTTGCAATTCCTGCCGACACCGCCAAGCCAATTGTCGACAAGCTGATCAGCGGCAAAGCGATCGAGCGCGGTTTCCTGGGCGTTTCGATCCAGCCGATCACTGATGAGATCGCCGATTCGCTTGGTTTGCCGCACAATCGCGGCGAACTGGTGCGCGCGGTTCCGCCCGGGCTGGCGGCAGCGCAAGCCGGCATCAAGCCGGGCGATATCGTGCTTAAGGTCAACGGGGTGGAAATCACTCCCGACCATACACTGTCAGCGATTGTCGCTGATCTGGCGCCGGGCACGCGCATCCCGATCGAACTGCTGCGTCAGGGCCGTGCGCAAACGGTCACCGCGGTGGTGGCCAAGCGCCCCAACCAGCAGGACATGGCCAAGCAATTCGGCCAGCCGGCAGCCCCGGCCAACCCGTTCACTACGCCCGAAAAACAAGGCGAAGGACTGGCCGGGACTGCGCTGGGGTTGCAAGTGCTGGGCATGACCCCGGCATTGGCGCAGCGGCTGCAAGTGCCGAGCGACACCAAGGGCGTTGTGGTTGCATCGGTCGACAGCGCATCCGACGCTGCCAACCGCGGTTTACAGCAAGCCGACATCGTGATCGGGGTCAACTTCTCCGCGGTCAGCGGCGTGGCGCAGTTCGAAGCCGCGATCAAAGCCGCCAAAGCGGCCGGGCGCCCCAGCATGACGTTCGAAGTGCTGCGTCCGGGTCAACCGGGCACGGTGTTCATAGCGTTGCGGCTGCGCTGATCGGGCTTAGCTGAGTCGGCAGATCACGGGCGGGGCGGCGGGTTTTCCCCGCCTCCGCCCGGTTTGCCGCCCCCGGTTGCCTCGTTCAGGAACTCGTCGTTCGCGGCGGGCGGCGGCGATGCGGGGATCAGCCCGCCCGAATTTCCGCCTGGTGCCGGGACATCCTGCGGCAGCTGCCGCGGCCGGTCGGCTGGTGGCTGCTGCGCTGGTTCGACTAGATTGCCTTGCTCATCGACGTAGTAATAGTCCTCGGGTCGGCCGCTGAAGTTGGCTTCGTCGTCGGGCTCAAGCTGCCAGCTGGGCAGCTGGGTCTGCGTCTGGAACTGTTCGACCGGGCGGCCTGCCACCGCGATCTTCATGTACGCCGCAAAGGCACGCGCCGGGGCAGTGCCGCCTTGCAAGCCTGGCACCGGCTTGTCATCATCCCGCCCCATCCATACCCCGGTGGTCACCCCGCTTGAAAAGCCCAAAAACCAGCCATCCTTGTTCGAAGAGGTGGTGCCGGTCTTGCCCGCGACCGGGCGGCCGATCTGCGCCGCGCGGCCTGTCCCGATGCTGACCGCGGTCTGCAGCAGATCGGTGATCCCGGCGGTGACGCTGGCGGGCACCAGCGCGGTGCTTTGCTTGGCCTGATGCTGATACAGCACGCGGCCCCCGGTGGTGGTCACTTTGACGATGCCATACGGCTCGACCGACTGGCCGTTGGCCGAGACCGCGGCAAAGGCCCGCGTCATGTCGATCAGCCTGACCTCGTTCGATCCCAGCACCATCGACGGGACGGTTGAAATCGGCGTTGTAATGCCAAACCGCCGGGCCATCCCGGCCACGCTGGAAAAGCCCACTTCGTTGCCAAGCTGCGCCGCGACGGTGTTCTTGGAATAGGCGAATGCGGTCCGAACGTCGATTTTGCCAGCGTAAGTCCCGCCCGAATTGCGCGGGCTCCAGCCCTGAATTGTCACCGGTTCATCGACCACTTCGGAGGTTGGGGTATAGCCCGATTCGAGCGCGGCGAGATAAACGAACAGCTTCCACGCCGAACCCGGCTGGCGCACCGCATTGGTCGCGCGGTTGTAATTAGAGGTGACGTAGTCGGTCCCCCCGACCAGCGCCAACACCGCGCCATCGCGGTCCATGCTGACCAGCGCGCCTTGCGCGCCCTTGGGCACATTGCGCTGGATTGAATCCGTCGCCGCGCTTTGCAACTTGGTATCAAGCGACGTCCACACCTCGATTGGTTCGGTGTTTTCGGGCAGCAGCAGGTCGAGCTGCGGCAGGGCCCAGTCGGTGAAATATCGCACCGCGTTCTGCCCGCTCTCCTGCGCGAATTTGATCGCCTTGAAATCGACCGCCTGCGCAGCGCCGGTGCTGACTTTCTGGTTTTCCACCATCAGCCCCAACACGACTTGCCCGCGCCCGACCGCCGCTTCAGCGTCCGCCGTGGGGGCATAATGCGACGGCGCCTTGACCAGCCCGGCGATGATCGCCGCCTCGGGCAGCGACAGCTGTTCGCCCGAGTGCCCGAAGAATTTGCGCGACGCCGAATCGACCCCGTAAGCGCCGCCACCGAAATAGACCTTATTAAGGTATAGCTCGAGCAGCTGCGATTTGGAGAACTTCCATTCGAGCGCCAGGGCCAGCACCCCTTCGCGCAGTTTGCGCCCGAAGGTTTTGGTATTGTTGAGGAAGATCGTGCGTGCGAGCTGCTGGGTGATGGTCGATCCGCCCTGCCGCCACGCGCCCGCCTGCAACCGGATCTGGACCGAACGCAGCACGCCAACCGGGTCGATCCCGATGTGCGAATAATAGCGCTTGTCTTCGGTCGAGAGGATCGCGTCCTTCATCACTTGCGGAATTTCGGGCGCGGCCAGCCACTTGCCATAGCTCGGCCCGATGGTGACCAGTTCGCTCCCGTCGCGTGCGCGCACCACGATCATCTGTTCAACCTGGCTGGCCTTGAGCTGTTCGTAATCGGGCAGCGAGCGCGCCGCCAGCCCCACCGCGACCAGCAGCGAAATCAGCCCGAGCAGGCCAAACGCCGCGCTCCACACGACCAGCCGCCGCAGCCCGAGCCGCCAGCCGGTGAGTGGAGGCCTGGCAGGACCGCTCCCGCTGGAACGAGACGCGCGCCGGTTGTCAGTTCTGGCCATGGGGCTCGGTCAATCCTCTCACCGGGTCGGTGCACGCGGCGCTTTTGTCATAAGGCAAATGCCGCGCAGGGGTAATGGGGGAAATGCGGTGATAGTGTGCAGCCGGTCTGGCCGCTGCACCGGGCGGACCGCCCCCTGCAACCGGCGGATTAATGCAGATATTCAACTAGCAGCACGGCGCCATCGTGCGCCTTGACTCGCATCCGGGTGCCAGGCTCGGCATCGGGGCCCTTGGCGATCCATTCGCTGTCGCCCAGCTTGACCCGCCCCTCACCGCCGGCGATCACTTGCGTCACCATCACCGTCTCGCCGATCGCGCGTCCACCGCGGTCGTTCATCATTGGATCGGCGCCTTCGATCGGATTGGCGCGCAGCCAGTTGCGCCCGATAAACACTGCCCCGACCGACAGACCTGCGAACAGCACTACTTGCAGCGGTACGCCGATCGGCAGCACCCATGCGGCCAGCCCGGTCAGCACCGCTGCGCCCGCCATCCAGATCAGGAACACACCGGGGATGGTCATTTCGCCCACCGCCAGCACCAGGCCCAGCGCCAGCCACGCCCAGTGCGGATCAAGCGTGGTACCAAGCAGGGTCACCGTTTGGGTCCGAGGTCGGTGCCAAGCGCATCCTTGACCAGCGCGCCGATCCCGCCGATCGAACCGATCAGCTGAGTCGCCTCGACCGGGAACAGGATGGTTTTGGCATTGGGCGAATTGGCGAAAGCGGCGACCGCCTCGGTGTATTTCTGCGCGACGAAGTAATTGAGCGCTTGCGTGCCCGAGGTGGCGATCGCTTCTGACACCACTTGCGTTGCGCGCGCTTCGGCCTCGGCCGAGCGCTCGCGCGCCTCGGCATCGCGAAAGGCGGCTTCCTTGCGGCCCTCGGCGGAGAGGATCGCGGCTTGCTTTTCACCTTCGGCCTTAAGGATTTCGGCCTGGCGGAACCCTTCGGCTTCAAGGATATTGGCGCGCTTTTCGCGCTCGGCCTTCATCTGCCGCGCCATCGCATTGGAAATATCCGCTGGTGGCCGGATATCCTTGATCTCGATCCGAGTGATCTTGACTCCCCACGGCTCGGTCGCATGATCGATCACGGTCAGCAGCTTGGCGTTGATCTCGTCGCGCCGGGACAGCGTTTCATCCAGGTCCATCGAACCCATCACGGTGCGCAGATTAGTGGTGGTCAACTGCATGATCGCCACATACAGGTTCGATACCTCGTAGGCCGCCTTGCCCGGATCGAGCACCTGAAAGAACACGATCGCATCGACCCCGACCATCGCGTTGTCGCGGGTGATAATCTCTTGCCCGGGAATATCGAGCACTTGTTCCATCATGTTGACCTTGTTGCCGACGCGGTCGACAAACGGGATGATCACATGCAGCCCGGGTTGCGCGGCCAGCGTGAACTTGCCCAGCCGCTCGATCGTATAGACATAGCCCTGCCGCACCACGCGTACGCCCATCAGCAGGAAGATAAACACCAGCCCCACCAGGGCAATCAGAACACCGGGCATCGTATGGTCCCCTCCAGAACTTGAGCCGCAAAGCTTAGCGGCTTGCCCCAGCGCGGCAAGCGAAACCGGATGCGCGCAGCTCGCCCCCACACTTAACCGGGGTGTAACCATATCGCGTTAGACCGCGCTGCATGATCCAGCCAAACCACAAAGAATTCTCGCAAGGCTTCTGGGGTTCAGAACACCCCGAAACCGCGGCACTGCGTGTCCAGAAAGACTATGTCGACACCATGATCGCGCTCAAGCGCGAGAATATGGACCGGGTTTACCTGTACCTGACGGCGCTGCTCGACAAGGCCAAGGACGAGCTGGGTCTGGCCCGCAGCGGCGGCGGCAGCGGCGATTCCCGGCGGCTGGCGCTGCGCCAGCACGTCGATGAAATCGCCGCTTACCTCAAAGGCCACGCGCTTGATATCGACAAGCCGCCGACTTACCCGGAATCCGCCGGAGCCGGCTATCAGGGGCACTACATTCTTGAGCAAGTCCCCGACTTTTTCGGCCGGGTCAAATGCGTGCTCGATCAGTGGTACGACAGCCATCTGCTCGCGGTTTATGACGAAGTGGTGATCCTGATCAATCCCAAGACCCCGTCAGCGCCGCGCGGCGAAAGCTGATCTGCGCTTACAGCTTGGCGAATAACGCCAGCGCACGGTTCCACGCGCGCGCGGCTTCGGCTTTGTCAAAAGTCGGCGCGTCAAGCGTGCACCAGCCGTGATCGGCGGCGTAGACTTCAACCTCGGCCGGGCGGCCCGCCGCTGCCGCCGACGCGCGCAGCATATCCTTATCGGTCGGCGCGCGGGCATCATCGTTGCGGGCAATCGCGAACAGATAGCTGGCCGAGCTGCTGGCCAGCAGCTTGTGCGGGCTGTCCGGGGCGGCCGTCACCAACCCCCCGCCGTGGCATGATACCGCCGCCTTGACTCGCCGCGGCACCGCCGCAGCAGCGCGCACGGTGAACGGCCCCGTCATGCAATAGCCGATCGTGCCGATACCGCGTTTGCGCTCGACGCTGACTTGCCGATCAAGCCATTCAACAAACGCCATCGTATCGCTGGTCACGCCTGGCGGCGTGATCGCCGCGATCATCGGCTTGAGCTTGGCCTGCCCCTCGGGGGTGCGCCATTCGGCCATCGTCGCCAGGATCGGCGCTTTGGCCGAGCGGTAATAGTGATTGACCACCAGCACCGCATAACCAGCACTGGCCAACTGCCGCCCCATTTCCAGATAGGCGGGACGCAGGCCCGCCACGTCGGGCCACATGATGATCGCCGGATGCTTGCCCTTGGCCGGCCGCACAAAGAACGCGTCCGCAGTGCCATCGGGCGTGGTGATCGCCACATTGCTTTCGCTTAGCCCGTCGCGCGGTTTGGCTTCGCTCTTGCTGCCCGCACATGCCGCCAGCACGCCGGCGGCGCTGATCGCTGCAAACTGGCGGCGGTTAAGCCCGCTGGCTGCCAGCGCGGCGTCTTCTTCGTGAACGGTCAGGTCATCGCACATGGGAAATTCTCCTTTGATCAACACGATAGCGCGCACGGCCCGCTGGTCCAGTTGCATTTGCACCGCAGCTGTGGCCTGCTGCGATAAACACGGGGACCACCGCATGATCGATATCACCGCTCCGCTGGCATTGCCAAGCGGGCAGACGCTTAAAAACCGGCTGATCAAAGGCGCAATGACCGAAGGGCTGGCCGATCCGCGCGGGCGGCCGACGCCGGCGCTGATCCGGTTGTACCAACGCTGGGCCGATGGCGGCACCGGCCTGCTGCTGACCGGCAATATCCAGATCGACGGGCACCATCTGGAACGCGCCGGCAATGTCGTGATCGACCGGGTACCCGATGCCGCGATGGCCGATCTGCTGGCGCAGTTTGCCCGCGCCGGGCAGCGCGGCGGCACGCGCAACTGGGCGCAGATCTCGCATGCCGGGCGCCAGACCCCGTTCAACATCAACCCCCGTCCCAAAGCGCCCTCGGCCGTGATCCTCAAACCGCCGACCGGTATGAAAATGGGCGCGCCGGTGGCTTTGACCGAGGCTGAGATCGCGCACGTCATCGCCGGATTCGTGATCGCCGCGCAAGCGTGTCAGGCCGCCGGGTTCGACGGGGTTCAGATCCACGCCGCGCACGGCTATCTGCTCAGCCAGTTCCTTTCGCCCAAAAGCAACCAGCGCACTGACCAGTGGGGCGGCACGCTTGAAAACCGCGCGCGGCTGCTGCTCGAGGTGGCGCGGGCAATCAAGCCGTTATGCTCGGCCAGCTTCGGCCTGGCGGTCAAACTCAACTCGGCCGATTTTCAGCGCGGCGGGTTCGAGCTTGACGACAGCGTTACCGTAGCGCGCTGGCTTGATGAGATCGGGATCGATTTCCTCGAGATTTCGGGGGGCAATTACGAAGCGCCCGAGATGGTCGGGTTCACCGAAGACACCGGCAGCGGTGCGCAGAAATCGACTCACGCGCGCGAAGCCTACTTCCTTGAATTCGCCCCGCGCATCGCCGCCGCGCTCGGTCGCAGCAGGCTGCTGGTGACGGGCGGGTTCCGCACCCGCGCCGCGATGGACGCTGCGCTGAACGAAGATCAGGTGGATCTGATCGGGATCGGCCGGCCCTTGTGCGCTGCGCCCGATACCTCAGCGCAATTGCTTGGCGGGACCATCACGCAGCTGCCGCGGCACGAAGACGAAATCCGGCTGGGCAGCGGGATCCTGTCGCAAAACAGCCCGATCGCACTGATCAAAAAGCTGACCGTGATGATGTCGCAGACCTGGTATTACCAGAACCTGGTGCGGCTGGCACAGGATCAGACCGTGCTGCGCCCAGGCCAGCTGTTCAAAGCAGTGCTCGAATACACGCGGCATGATGCGGGCAAAGCGAAGGCGTTAAAGGCCGCGCGGGACTAGCGTCTTGCCACTGGGGGAGGCGCCGAGCTTAGCGCGGCAGACGCAGGCTTGCGCCTACCCACCCTTAACCGCGCAATTAAACGCTGGATTCGCCGCGCGGCTCAAGGCAAGATGCGCGTCTGACCTGCCATAACGCAGGCTGATGCTGGAGACGATGCGCATGCGGTTCAAACTTTTGACGTTGACCTTGTTAAGCGGGCTGGCTGCGCTGGCGGCTTGCGATATGCAAGGCACCGCCCTGACCGCTGCTGGCGTCACCGATGCGATGCTGGCCGCGCCGCCGGCTGGCGAATGGCTGACCGTGGCGGGTGATCATAACGAAACGCGCTATTCGCCGCTCGATCAGATTTCGGACAAGAATGTGGGCACGCTGGGCCTGGCATGGTCGGCAGACCTTGATACCGCGCGCGGGCAGGAAGCCACGCCGCTGATGCACGACGGGGTGCTGTATGTCTCCACCGCGTGGTCGATGGTCAAGGCGTACGACGCCAAGACCGGCGCGCTCAAATGGTCGTACGATCCCAAAGTGCCGCGCGCCAAACTGGTCGATGTGTGCTGCGATGCAGTCAACCGCGGGGTCGCGCTGTATGGCGACAAGGTTTACGTCGGCACATTGGATGGCCGGCTGGTCGCGCTGGAACAAGCTACCGGTAAAGTCGTATTCGACAAACCGGTAATTCCCGCCGGATCGCATCAGGCGATCACCGGTGCGCCGCGGATGGCCAAGGGCATGGTGCTGCTTGGCTCGGCGGGTTCGGAATACTTTTCGCGCGGTTATCTGGCGGCTTATGACGCGCAGACCGGTGCCGAAAAGTGGAAGTTCTTCACCGTCCCCGGCGATCCGGCCAAACCGTCCGAGGGCAAGCATCTTGAAGCTGCGGCCAAGACCTGGAGCGGCGAGTTCTGGAAGACCGGCGGCGGCGGCAATGTGTGGGACGGGATCACTTATGATCCGGTCACCAACCTCGTTTACTTCGGTACCGCCAATGCAGAACCGTGGAACCCGGCGCATCGCGGCACCAAGGATGGCGACAGCCTTTACACCGCCTCGATCGTGGCGGTGAATGCCGATACTGGCGCCTATGCCTGGCATTTTCAGGAAACGCCCGAAGACCGCTGGGATTTCGATTCCACGCAGCAGATCATTGTCGCCGATCGCGATGTGAACGGGACCAAGCAGCGGGTGTTGATGCACGCACCCAAGAACGGCTTTTTCTATACCCTTGACGCCAGGACCGGAAAATTCCTGTCAGGCAAGCCATTTGTGCAAGGGATCAACTGGGCCAGCGGGCTCGATCCCGTCACCGGCGCGCCCACGATCAATCCCGCGGCCAAGTACGAGAAAACCGGCAAGCCGTTCCTTGGCTTCCCCGGCGCGGTCGGGGCGCACAGCTGGACCCCGATGAGCTTCAGCGCGAAGACCGGGCTGGTTTATATCCCGGTCAACAATACCCCGCAGTATTACGCTGCCGATCCGAACTGGAAGCCGGGCACCACCGGTTTCCAGCTGGGGCTCGATACCACCGGCGGGGTAATCCCGGCTGACAAGGCGGTGCGCGCCGGGACCATGGCCGCGCTGACCGGGGCGCTGGTGGCGTTCGATCCGGTCGCAGGCGCAGTGCGCTGGTCGGTGCCCTATTCCAGCCCGACCAACGGCGGGATCCTGACCACCGCCGGCAACCTGCTGTTCCAGGGCACCGCGCAAGGCGAATTCCGCGCCTATGCCGCCGATAGCGGTAAGCAATTGTGGAGCTTTCCGGCGCAGAGCGGCATCCTGGCGGCGCCGATGACCTATACCATCGGCAGCGAGCAATACGTGGCGGTGCTGGTTGGCTGGGGCGGGGTTTGGGACGTTTCGGGCGGCAAGCTCGTCTCGAAAATGACCCCCAATATCAGCCGCCTGATGGTGTTCAAGCTGGGCGCCAAGGGCGCGCTGGCCCCCTTGCCGCCAGCCGCGCAGATGGTGCTCGATCCGCCACCGGTGTCAGGAACGCCTGAACAGCTGGCGCTGGGGACCAAGCTTTATGCCAACAGTTGCAGCCTGTGCCACGGCAATGCGGCGGTGGCGGGTTCGCTTAACCCCGATCTGCGGCACTCGGGCTCGCTCGGCAATCCCAAGGTCTGGCAAAGCATTGTCCACGATGGGGCGCTCAGCGAACAGGGGATGGTCGCGTGGAAAGACCAGTTCAGTCCCGCGCAAATCGAAGCAATCCGGCTTTACGTGATCAAGCGTGCGAACGAGGACAAGGCGCTGGGCGAAAAATAACCGCGCTTCGCTTGTCTGGCCCACCGCGCGCGCTATGGCGGGCGCGGACAAGAGGGGAGCAGCATGGCTGAGCAGCCACAGCCGGTGGCCCGGCGCAGCGTCGATTGGGACAGCCTGCCGTATGGCGGCGACCTGTTCGGCGAGTTGCAACTGGCGGCGAACGAAGCGTCAGCGCCGCGGCCCGGCAAAACCGCGCTGCTGTTTCCGGGCCTCGCGCTGTGCGGGGTCGCGGCGGCGGCAGCGGCGTGGCTGTCCGAGCATTACGGCTTTCCGCTGATCCTGCTCGGGCTGCTGGTCGGGCTGGCGCTCAACTTCATTTCGCATGACGTCAAGAACCATGCCGGGCTCGATTTCGCCTCGCGTACCTGCCTGCGCTGGGGGATCGTAGTGCTGGGGCTGCAGGTCACCTGGGCCCAGATCAACGCGTTGGGGGCGGCACCGTTCGCCGCGCTGGGAGTGGTTATGGCGGTAACCTTTTCAGCCGCACTGCTCGGTGCCAAGCTTAGCGGCCAATCGCGGTTTGCCGGCATTCTGGCGGGCGGCGCTACTGCAATCTGCGGCGCCAGCGCGGCACTCGCGCTTTACGGCGTGATCGGCAAAGACCGGCTGAGCCAGGCGCAGTTCGCGCTGACACTGGTGGGCATTTCACTCGCCAGCGCGTTTGCGATGTCAGTCTATCCGGCGATTGCGGGCGAGCTGGGGTTGCATGACAGTCAGGCCGGGTTTCTGATCGGGGCCTCGATCCACGATGTCGCGCAGGCAATCGGCGGGGGCTATGCTTTCTCCGATCCGGCCGGCAATTACGCCACCATCGTCAAGCTGGCACGGGTCGCCAGCTTGGCGCCGCTGGTCGCATTGGTCAGTCTGGCGATCGGCCCAGCGGGCGACGCGGCCGGGCAGCCACTATGGCGGCGGCTGGCGTTGCCATGGTTTATCGTCGCGTTTTTGGGCGTGGTCGTGATCAACAGTCTGATCACCCTGCCCCAATCCGTTCTGCACTGGGGGTTGATCGCGTCAAAAGCGCTGCTGTTGCTGGCCGTCACCGCGACCGCGATGCGCAGCCGGATGGACTTGTTGCTAGGGATGGGCTGGCGCGCCGGGGTGCCGGTGGTGACCGCGACACTGGCCAGCTTTGCTTGCGCGCTGGGGTTTGCTTACCTGCTGATTTAAATCACGAAGTCGAGCGCGCCTGTCACCGGGTTGCGGCGACGGTTGGCGACCATCCTGGCGTGCAGCGTGGTGATCTGGACTGAACCTGTTTTGACGAACACGAACGGCAGCAGCGCGTGGACCATGCAGGCGAGCCCAGCCAGCACCATCCGCAGCCCAAAACCCAAGGCTGTGGCGAGATGCTCCGCATAGCTCTCACCGACGCTGTTGGGATGATCGGTAAACAGATGCTTGCTCGACATGATTTTCCCCCAGCGATGGATGCTGCTGCAATCTTAACCTGCCCGGACTGCAAAAACTTCACCTGATTTTTGATTTTGAGACAATTTTGTGATATTTTGTCCCAATGAATAACGAAATGCCGCAACTCGATCCGATCGACTGGGCGATTCTCGGCGTGCTGCAGAACGATGCCGCGCTGCCAGTGCACGAAGTCGGCGAGCAGGTCGGCTTGTCGAGCAATGCCTGCTGGCGGCGCATCCGGCGGCTGGAGGACAGCGGAATCATCGCGCGGCGAGTGGCGCTGCTCGATGCCGAAAAACTCGGCTTTGCCACCACCGTGTTCGTCGCAATCCGCACTCAGCGGCACGATCCCGCCTGGCTCGAGGCATTTTCACGCGGGGTCGCCGCAATCGAAGAGATCAGCGAGTGCCACCGCATGGCCGGCGAGGTCGATTACCTGCTCAAGATCGTGGTGCGCGACATCGCGCATTATGACCGGATTTACCGCAAGCTGATCGCCCGGGTGCCCGACATTGCCGATGTCAGCTCCAGCTTCTCGATGGAGAAGATGAAGGCAACCACCGCGCTGCCCCGGCCGTCATAGCCCTTACTTGGCCGGTACCAACCGGATCGCGAAGCCGCCGCCGGGTGCGATCGGCACGGCTATCTGGTCGGCGCTGGTCACCATCCGCGTTTCGTAAATTACCGAATGGCGCTGGTCGGTGCGGTAATCGGCAGTGTCGCCGTCGCGATAGATTTCGGCGCGATATTTTCGGCCTGGAGTAAGGAAGCCCAAGCCGAAGCTGTCACTGCGCGGCTGCTCATCGCCGACCGCGCCTATGTACCAATCCTCCCCGCCGCGCACTTTGCGGGCGATGGTTACATAATCACCCACTTCGCCGTTGAGCACGCGGGTGTCCTGCCAATCGGTCGGGACGTCGCGGATGAATTTGAAGCTGCGCGGATATCTAGCGTAATTTTCGGGCGTATCGGCGGCCATCACGACCGGCGAATAGAGCACCACATACAATGCCAGTTGCTTGGCCTCGGTCGAAAGGATGTCGCTATTTTCCGCGCCCTTGAGGCTGAGCACGCCGGGAGTGAAGTCCATCGGGCCCTCGAGCATGCGGGTGAAGACCAGATTGGCTTCATGCTCTGGCGGGTTCTTGCCGCCGATCCAGGCGTTGTATTCCATCCCGCGCGAGCCTTCGCGCGCCACCCAGTTGGGATAGGTCCGCTGCAATCCGGTACCCTTGATCGGCTCGTGACTGTCAAACGCCACATGGTACTTGGCCGCTGCCTGCGCGACGCGGACGAAGTGATTGCTCATCCATTGGCCCTCGTGCCATTCGCGGTAGCGCGAGCCATCGGCATCGACCCGCTCGATCTGCCCGGCGTCAGTGACATAGCCGGTCTTGACCACCATCTCGCCGTGATCGGCGGCGAACTTGAACGCCTTGTCGAACTGGCTTTCGTAATGGCTGGCCGAACCGCCGGTTTCGTGATGCCCGATCAGCCGCACGCCTTTCTTTTTGGCATATGCGGCGAGCATGTCAGCGTCGAAATCTTCGACCGGCCCGGCAAAATCCATCTCGTTCCCATTGCCGAACCAGTCGCCATCCCAACCCTTGTTCCAGCCTTCGGCGAGCACGCCCGAAATACCGTTGGCGGCGGCAAAATCGATGTATTGTTTAACGCGCGCGTTGCTCGCGCCGTGCTTGGGACCGCGCGCCCATGACCATTCACCCTTGATCATGTTCCACCACACCCCGGCGAATTTGCCCGGCTTGAACCAGCTGACGTCGCCCAGCTTGTTCGGCTCGTTAAGGTTGAGAATCAGGTGGCTCATGTAAATTCCGGCGGCATCGTCCGCAATAATCAGCGTGCGCCACGGGGTGGTCCAGGCCCCGGTTTTGGTCACTTTGGGCTTGCCCGCGCCGGGGGTGAGCTGTGCGCGCAAGGTGTAGCCCTCGGTCCTGGCAACTGCCATGCCCGAGTAGTCGACCAGCGCGGCCTCGTGCAGCGCGACATGCGTTCCGCTCGCCAGCTTGATCGTGACCGGCGTAGCGGCGGTACCAACTTCGGTCAGACTGGTGCGGTTGTAGAGGTATTCCTCGCGGTTCCACAGGAACGCGGGCTTCCACCACGCAGTGCCGCCGGTGGCAAAGCTGAACTCGGTCAGCTCGTCAGCGATGTTGGTCTGGTGCAGCCCGGCCTGATCGGGAAATTCGTAGCGGAACCCCACCCCGTCATCGTAAACCCGGAAAGTGACGGTGAACACCCGCGCCAGTGCGGTGGTTTCCTTAAGGTGGACTTTGAGCTCGCGGTAGTGGTTGCGGACCATCTGCCATTCGCCCCACGGCTGCTGCCATGTCTCGTCAAAGGTGCTGGTTTCTTGCCCGGTCACCGCCAGATGACGATCAAGTTTAGGCGAATCGGTGAACAGGAACCCCAACTTGGACGGCGCGAGGATCGGTTGGCCTTTGCGCGAGACCCGGTAAGCCGCGCGGCCATCGCCATCGATTGTCAGCGCAACTGTAACCGAACCATCGGGCGAATTGGCGGTGATCGGCGGTTGGTCCTGCGCGGCGGCAGGAATGGCACAAGTCAGCGCGAATGCGGCGCTCAGCAGGCGGATCGGGTTCATCGGCTGAGTCCTTCGATCAAAATCGCGCCGAACGGTGGCAGCTGGGCACCCAGGTTGGCGCGGTTGACACCGGTTAATACCGCGCCCGTGCTGCGCGCGGCCAGCGGCCAGCTGGAAGCGGTCGCAGACAGATTGAATACGCAGTCGATGCTCTGGCTGTCTGCGGTCCGGCGCAGCACCAGCACCTGGTCATCGCAGTGCACGACGCTGCAAGCACCGGCGCGCAAAGCGGGCGTAACGCGGCGCAGCGCGATTGTGGCGCGGGTCAGGTTAAGCAGCGAGGCTGGATCGGCCTCCTGCCGGTCAGCCGCGCGCGCCAAATTGTCAGTCCCCACCGGCAACCACGGTGCAGCCCTGCTGAACCCGCCGTGCTCATCCTGCGCTTGCCACGGCAACGGGGTACGCGCACCGTCGCGCGACAGCGTCAGCGGCCAGTTGGCAATCGCTTCGGGATCGCGCAACTGTGCAAACGGGATTGCGACCTGTTCGAGCCCCAGTTCTTCGCCCTGATACAGAATGATATTGCCGCGCAGCGCCGCGAACAGCAGAATTTTCAGCCGTGCGAATGCCTCGCGCTGGTGCGGCTCGCACCAGCGCGACACCGCGCGCGGAGCATCGTGGTTTTCAAACGCCCAGCTTGGCCAGCCCATCTCGGGCGCGTCGGGCCACAGCGCGAGCGCGTGCGCCACAACGTGCGGGGTCAGGCTGTCGGCGTAAAGAAAATCGAACCCGTAAGCGCTGTTCAGCCGCGTCTCGCCCGCGGTGAACAACTTCATCTCGCGTTCGGCTTCTTTGCCGCCGACCTCGGCCATGGTGAACGCTGCGTCATAACGATCGGTCAGCGCGCGGATCCGCTCGACGAACCCGGTGATACCCGGGTGCGACTGGTTGTAGCGCTGCTGCTGGAAATCGAACGGCCGGGTGCGCAAGCGGCCATCCTCGCCCGCCGGGGGATTATCGCGCAGCTGGGGATCGTGCATCGCAAAGTTGAGGGCGTCGATCCGGAACCCGTCCGCCCCGCGCTCAAGCCAGAACTGCGCCACCTCCAGCAGCGCATCCTGCACCGCCGGATTATGCACGTTAAGCTGCGGCTGGCTGGCAAGGAAATTATGCAGATAATACTGCCGCCGCCGCGCATCCCAGGTCCAGGCCGGACCGCCGAACACCGATTGCCAGTTGCTGGGCGGCGAACCGTCGGGCTTGGGATCGGCCCAGACATACCAATCGGCCTGCGGATTATCGCGGTTGGCCCGGCTCGCCGCGAACCATGCGTGCTGGTCCGATGTATGCGAATAGACCTGATCGACCAGTACTTTAAGCCCGAGCGTATGCGCGCGCGCAGCCAGTGCATCGAAATCGGCCAAAGTCCCGAAGATCGGATCGACATCGCAGTAATCCGCCACGTCATAGCCGAAGTCGGCCATCGGCGAGGTGAAGAACGGCGAAATCCACACCGCATCGACCCCGAGCGCCGCGACATATTCAAGCCGCGCGGTGATCCCCGGCAGATCGCCGACCCCGTCGCCGTTGGAATCGAGGAAGCTGCGCGGATAGATCTGATAGATCGCCGCGCCGCGCCACCACGGGGTGCTGGCGGCAAGGTCCGGCGCGGACGAGATTGGGGCAAGTCGGTTCATTGTAGCAGGAAACCCAGTTCAATCCTTGGCCGCGCAGATAGCAAAACCCAGCGCCGGCAATGTGACGGTAAAGCTGCCCGGCGCGTCCGCGGTAAGCGAACATTGGCCAACCAGCGGGGCGAACGACAAGCTGCGCGCGGCGACCGGCACTTGCGCGCTCTGCGCGGTGTTCGCGGTGTTGTAGGCGATCAGCACTTCAAGGTTTGTCAGGGGATCGAACCGCGACAGCACGAACAGCCCGGGCTTGTCCGAAAACAATCGCACTACACTGCGCCCCGAGGTTAGCGCCGGCGTGCTGCGGCGGACTGCCGACAGCTCGGCAATCAGCCGGTACAGCGGATGCGCCGGGTTGAAGTTGTCTTGCGCTGTGGTGCGCGCCGTGCCGAGCAGCGGTTGGTCGTTATAGACTGCCACTTTGCTGGCGAACAAATCCTGCCGCGCGAGCTGATCACCGCCGCGACCGACAAAGCCCTGCTCGTCGCCCGCATAGATCACCGGCACACCGCGCATCGACAGCATGATCGCATGCGCCAGCAGATTGCGCGCAAGCAGTTCATCGGCATCGGCCTTGGGCGCCAACCGCGCCAGAAACAGACCGGTCCGGCCTGCATCATGATTGCCCAGAAAGGTCGGCTGGATCAACGCCGCCGCCGCGCCGCCTTCGTACAGCACATCGTCATCGATCAGCGTGGCGAGTTCCTGAGTCCCGCCCGCGCCGCCGGCCGCCGCCAGCGCGGCATGGTTGAACGCGAAATCAAGCGTGGCAGGCAAGCCGGCCTTGCGGGTCCAGCTGGCCAGCAGCGCGGGATCGAAATCGCCGGTCGCAACCTCGCCGAAGATATGGAAATTGGGAATACCGCGCGCTTTGGCGCGGGCCAGCATCGCCGGAACAAAGGCTTGCCAGAATTCCGGGTTGACGTGCTTGGCGGTGTCGATGCGAAATCCGTCGATCCCGAAGCGGTCGATCCAGCTGCCGTAAATCTCGATAAACCCGGCCAGCACGCGCGGATTTTCGGTCGCCAGATCGTCTAGCCCGACGAAATCGCCGTACTGCGCACTTTCGCCCTGCCAATTGGTGTCGCCGCGGTTGTGGTACCACTGCGGATCGTTAAGCCAGGCTGGAGTTTTGGCGTGCGCCTCGCCCTTGGGCACGTACGGTGTATAGGCAAAGCTCTGGTCGGTCAGTCTGGCCCAATTGGCCGCGCCGGGATCGCTGTCATCGCCGAACCCGGGGTTGATCGGCGCGCCGGTGGTGCCGCCGCGCCGACTGAACGGATAAGCGCCTTTGCCGCGATAGGCGTAGCTCTGCGCGGCACCTTCGCGGTACTGGATCACATCGGCGGTGTGATTGGCAACGATGTCCATATAGACCTTCATGCCGCGCGCGTGCGCGGCATCGACGAAGCCCTTGAATTCGGCATTGGTCCCGAAATGCGGATCGACCGAAGTGAAATCGGTGATCCAGTAGCCGTGGTACCCAGCGCTTTCATCGCCCTTGGGCCCCTGCACCGGCTTGTTCCGAAACACCGGCGCGAACCACACCGCGGTCGCGCCCAAGCCTTGAATATAGTCGAGGTGCTGCGTCAGACCTTTGAGGTCGCCGCCGTGGTAGAATCCCTTGGCGACCGGATCGAACCCGGTCTTGAGCCGGTCACCCTTAATGCCGCCGCGGTCATTGCCCGGATCGCCATTGGCGAAGCGGTCGGGCAGCACGAAATAGACCACCTCGTCCTGCGGCAGCCGCGCGCGATAGTCAGCCGGAGCCGCAGCCGGAGCGGCCATTGCTGGATTGGCTGCGGTTAGCGCTGCGGCCACAATCAGGGAAATCTGCTTCATGCTGCCTGCTCCGTTTGCGCCTGGCCGCACAATTGCGCGAGGAAATCCATATGCATCGGCATCGGCCGCACCGTCTCGATCGCGGCCTGCTCGACCGCGCCGAGGAACCCGACAAGTTCGTGATCGGGATAGCGGTTGGCAATCGGGTTCCAGCTGCGCGGCAGCAGCCCCTGGCCGACCATCACCTGCAGCCACGAGCTTTCGGTGAACAGTTCGTCCATCCGCGGCTGGACCAGACAGGCGGCCTCGAATTCCGCAATCCGCTGCGCCAGCGTAGCGGGCAATTCCAGCTGGCGCATCCGGTCCCAGAACGGTTCGCCCACCCGCGCGTTGGCGCAATAATGCAGCACCAGAAAATCGCGGATCCCTTCAAATTCCTCGGTCGCGCGGCGGTTGAAGCCTTCGACCACTTTGGGTTCGACCTTGCATCCCGGCAGCACGGTCAGCAGCCGGGTAATTGCGGACTGGATCAAGTGGATCGAGGTCGATTCAAGCGGTTCCATGAACCCGCTCGACAACCCGACCGCAAGGACGTTGCGCACCCAGAACTGCTTGCGCCGCCCGGTGGTGAACTGCAGCGGCTTGGGCGCCGCGAGCGGCTCACCATCAAGCCCGGCGAGCAGGATCGCGGTCGCCTCGTCCTCGGACATGTAGTCGCTGCAATACACATGGCCGTTGCCGATCCGGTGTTGCAGCGGGATGCGCCATTGCCACCCGGCACGGTGTGCGGTCGAGCGGGTGTATGGTGTGAAGTTGCCCGAGGCGGCGCACGGCACCGCCACCGCGCGGTCGCACGGCAGCCAATGGCTCCAGTCCTCGTAGCCGGTTTTGAGCTCCTGCTCGATCAGCAGACCGCGAAAGCCCGAGCAATCGACAAAGAAATTACCCGCGATGGATTGCCCGTCATCGGTAACGACAGCGGCGATATCGCCGTCGGCATCGCGCGTCGCGCCCTTGAGCAGTCCTTCAATCCGCACCACTCCGCGCGCTTCGGCGTAGTTGCGCAGGAATGCGGCATAGAGCCCGGCGTCGAAATGATAGGCATATGGCACCTCGGGAATGCCTGGGCCGCTGGCCGTGGTTGACATCCGTCCGGTCCGCGCGGCGAGTTCGTTGGCGCTGTAATGGGCCATCGGCTTGGCCAGTCCTAGCGCTTGCCCGCGCGCCCAGTAATGGCGAAACGGCAGCAGGCCAAGCTGCTGGCCGACCTCGCCGAAATTGTGGAAGTAGCTCTCAGCGGGTTTGTGCCAGCCGGCAAATTGAATCGCCAGCTTGAACGATCCTTTGGTGGCGCGCAGAAACTCGGACTCGTCGATTTCGAGCGCATCGTTGAACCGGCGGATCGGCGGGATGGTTGCCTCGCCCACCCCGACGGTGCCGATCGCTTCGCTTTCGATCAGCGTAATCTGATAGCCCGGCGGGGCAAACCGCGCGAGCGCGGCTGCGCTCATCCATCCGGCGGTGCCGCCGCCGACGATCACGATCCGCATTGCTGGTTCAGTCATGACCTTCCCCTTTCCGCACCGGGCGGAAGAGACAGCGAAACAGGGTGCAATTCAAGCAGCATGGCCGCCGGTGCATTGGAAACATGGCCCTCCGCGCACCGGCAGCCTGCCCATTTTTACATCAGAACTTGTAAGTGAACCCGGCGAGGAACCGGCGTCCGTAAGACTGATAGTCGATCACTTGCCGGGTATCGCCAGGATTGGTTGTGATAAACGGCTCGTCAGTCAAATTCTGGCCTTGGATATACAGCGACAATCCGTGCAGCGCGCTGCCTTCCTGGAAGTCGTAACCGACCTGCGCATCGACGATGGTCTCTGGCGCAGCCCGGCGACGGACGCGGTTGGCAGCAAACCCGGACACTTCGCCGACGAAAGTTGACCGGTAGCGGATCGAGCCGCGCAGATTGAAACCGCCCTGTTCGAAGAACAGCGTGCCGTTGACAACCCACTTCGAATATCCGGGCAAGTCTTCAGCGCTGCCGCCCGGATTGGGCTTGATCCTGGATTTGGTATAACTGGCCCCGCCGGTCAGTCCAAACCCGCCGAGCGCTGGAACAACCTCACCAAATGGCAAGGTTGCCGCCAGCTCCGCGCCGTAAAGCGAACCTCCCGTGCCGTTGATCGGAATTTCCAGATCGGCGATCGGGAGGACGGAGAAACCGGCGCCTGGCGACACCAGCGCCAGACCTGCCGCCGGAATATTGGTTTGGGCGTTGTAAATGTAGCTCTTGAGATCCTTGTAGAACAGCTGCAGCCCCACAAAGCCCTTGATGCCGAAATACTTTTCGAACGTCAGGTCGGCGGCATTGGCGCGCCAGGGACGCAGATATGGGTTGCCCGATTTGCCCGTGATCTGAACCGTCGTCGGCCCGACAAAGCCATATCCATAGCTGGCCGAGGCGCGCATATCGTCCAGCCGCGGCCGGATGATTTCACGAGCCGCAGCGACGCGCACCACAAAATCGCTGGGGAAGCGCAGCGACAGGTTGAGGCTGGGAAGCACGTCGACATAATTGGTGCTGGCGCGTTGCACTGCCGTGCCGATATTGGGCGACCCGTTGGAATTGTTACCCTGATAGACTGCGCTGGCGCCGGTTGAGTTCTGGTCGGTGACAATCACCTGCACCCCGAAGTTGCCCGTCAGTCTGGCCGAACCCACGTCCGCCTTGAGGTTGGCCTGGACAAAGCCAGTCATCAGGCTTTCTTCGACCGAGTAACTTTTGACCACCACATCGCCGTACGGGTTGGGGACCAATTTGTAGATCCCGGCATCGATCAACGCGAGCGGGTTATAGCTGATCATCGGACCAAGGCCGAGGAATTCCAGATTGGTGGTGCCCAGCCGGAACTGGGTCGGCACCGGCAGGCTGACCAAGCCGGTCGTGTTAGCTGTCAAGCCGATGAAGTATTCTTCCGGGGTCAATGATTTGGTGCGCTTGGTGTAATTTGCCCCGATCAGTACGCTTTCAATCGCGCTGTCGAAGTGGCGCGCCACCTGGCCGCGCACCTGATAAAGCTTATCCTTGATGATCCGGTCGTTGTAATACCCGTCCTGCCCGCCGGTAATGCGGGTTCCGTTAACCGCGACCTGAGTCCCCCCCCAGCCTTGCGGGCTGGTCAGCAGGATGGTGTTGTAATCACCGTAATTAAGGGTCGGCTTGAACACTGTGCCCGTCGGGCCCGAGCTAAACCCGAGCGAGTCAGTGGCACCAACGCCGTCGCGGCCGGTGCCTGAATAGGTTTCGAGCGCCAGTTCGTTCCGGTTGGTGCCGGAATAACTGACGTCCAGCATCGCGTCCCAGCCATCGTCGCCTTTGTAATCAAGGTTCCAGCCGAACGAATAGAGCTTGGCCTTGCGCTGAAACGCGTCGTTGCGGACAACACCCTTGACCCCGTTGAACCGGCCTGCGGTGACAAAGCCGTTGCTGGCGGTGTAGCCGGGCGCCAAGGTTGCGCTGGACCACCAGAGCGGCACTTCGATGCCGCGTTTGGTGTTGTTATCGCTGAAGTCCGAGAAGAACGCATCGAACGTGCTCGTCACGCTGGGGCTGAGCTTGAATTCCAGCGTGCCGTTAAGGCCGAAGCGTTTGAGCTGCGAGGAGGTGACGTAGCTTTTGGAACCACCGATCACCAGGTTGTTGGCCGGGCCGCTGGGATAACCCCACGCATTGAATTCCTTGGTCTGGTACCACTCGTTGACGTAGCTGCCGCCAAGCACCAAGCCGATTGTGTCCTCTTTAAGCTGCGTCACCAGCAGCGCGTTGGCGCGGTAGCCCTTATCATTGGAATCGACGTTCAGCTTGCCGTTGTCGGCCAGGGTTCCGCGGGCGCCAATCGATACGATGGTCTTGCCCACCGCAAGCGGGCGAATGGTGCGCAGGTCGACCGTACCCGACAAGCCCTGTCCGACCAGGCTGGCCATCGGGGTTTTGTAGACGTTTGCCTGGCTGATCATTTCGGATGGATACTGATCGTATTCGACCGCGCGGTTATCGCCGGTCGAGGTCTGCTCGCGGCCATTGAGCAGCGTGGTCGAGAAATCGGGGGCAAAGCCGCGAATGGTGATCGCGTTAGAGCGGCCCGACAGGCGCTGCGAAGTCAGCCCCGGCAGCCGCGCGATCGATTCTGCGATCGAGGCGTCGGGCAGTTTGCCGATGTCCTCGGCCGACACCGATTCAACCACCTGATCAGAATTCTTCTTCTTGTTGACCGCGTTCTGCAGACTGGCACGGAAGCCGACCACGGTAATCGCATTGGCGGTGTCGGCGTCTTCCTCCGCGGTTGTAGCAGGGGCCGGTGCAGCCGCCTGCGCCAGCGCGGCGCTGGGCACCGCGAACATTGCCATTGCTACGGCCAATGCCGAAACGCCCGAAAAATTGCTGCGAAGTGCCACGCTGGTTTTCCTCCCGTTAGCGTGCCGAGTGCGCATTGGCCCCGGCCTCTGTAATCCCACCGCGCGGCGGCAATCAGCCAAGCCTGCCTGCGCGTAAGCTCTTGTTAGAGCCACTTGGGCCCGTTCCGGAAGATGGCATACGTATACCCATTTTATGCGTTCGCGGCGTTGTGGCGCGATTGCCACGATTTTGACCGCGCGGACTGCAAGCGATTGCAGCCAGCCGGACAACCGCCTAGCGTCGGCGGCCGGAAGCAATTCCGGAAAGGGAGGGCCAATGGGCCGCAAGCGCTCAACCAAGCCGACGAGCTTTGACATCGCTTACCGCGCCGGGGTTTCGCAGCCCACGGTCAGCCGGGCGCTGCGCGGGGCCAAGTCAGTCAGTCTGGCAACGCGTCAGCGGATCGAAGAGATCGCGCGCGAACTCAACTATTCGGTCGACAAGAACGCCTCATCGCTGCGGTCGCAACGCTCGAACACGATCGCGCTGCTGTTTTTCGAAGACCCCACGCCCGACGGGGCGAACATCAATCCGTTCTTTCTGGCGATGCTGGGCTCGATCACCCGCCACTGCGCCAATCGCGGGCTCGACCTGCTGATTTCGTTCCAGAAGATGGAGGACAATTGGCACGTCCGCTATCAGGACAGTCATCGCGCCGACGGGCTGATCCTGCTGGGATACGGCGACTACACCCTGTACGAAAGCCGGCTCAAGCAATTGGTGGCGAGCGACACCCAGTTCGTGCGCTGGGGCTCGGTCCGCGATGACAACATTGGCGCGACGGTGGGTTCTGACAATTTTGGCGCGGGGCGATTGGCGGGCGAGCATCTGCTGGCACAAGGCCGCCGCCGGATCGCGTTTCTTGGCGATGCCGATGATCATTACCCCGAATTTGCCGATCGCTATCGCGGGCTGTGCGCAGCGCTGGCTGAGGCTGGACAGACAGCCGATCCAGCGCTGCAGCGGGGCGCGTTAAGTAGCGAAGGCGATGGCTACGCAGCGGTAACCGCGATGCTCGCCGCCGGTCTGCACTGCGACGCGATCTTTGCCGCCAGTGACCTCATCGCGATCGGCGCGATGCGCGGGCTGGCCGAAGCGGGTCAGCGCGTGCCGCACGATGTCGCGGTAATCGGGTTCGACGATATTCCGGCCGCGCGGCTTACAAACCCGCCACTGACCACGATCATGCAGGATTTGAACGAAGGCGGCGAACTGCTGGTCGAGACGCTGCTCGCCGCGATCGAAGATCATCCCAATGCCAATTGCTCAATCCCGGCCAAGCTGGTGGCGCGCGCCAGCACGGGGGTGTGATGCAGCGGCAACGTATTCGTATGCGTGTTGCCGCTCTGCCCCGCGCGTGCAACCTCTCGGCAAAAGACCGGGAGAGACAATAATGGAAAAACCGCGCCAGTCATGGGCCGGGCTGTGGAATATCAGCTTCGGGTTCTTTGGCATCCAGATCGGCTTTGCGCTGCAGAATGCAAATATGAGCCGGATTTTCCAGTCACTGGGCGCAGATCTTGATACGCTGCCGGGTCTGTGGGTCGCCGCGCCGCTGACCGGGCTGCTGGTTCAGCCGGTGATCGGGCATCTAAGTGACCGGACCTGGCTGGGGCGCCTGGGCCGCCGCCGCCCTTACTTTCTGGCGGGCGCGCTGCTCGCCGCGGTGGCGCTGTTGCTGATGCCCGGCAGCACGGCAGTGTGGTTCGCGGTGCTGATGCTGTGGCTGCTTGATGCCAGCCTGAATATCTCGATGGAGCCATTCCGCGCCTTCGTCGGTGATATGCTTGGCAAGGATCAGCACAGCGCTGGCTATGCGGTGCAGACCGCGTTTATCGGCGCGGGCGCAGTGGTCGGATCGCTGTTCCCGCCGCTGATGGAAATGCTCGGCGTTGCGAACGTGGCACCGGCCGGGCAGATCCCCGATACCGTGCGCTATGCCTTCTGGTTTGGCGGGGTGGCCTTGTTCCTTGCGGTCGGCTGGACCGTGCTGACCACCCGCGAATATGCCCCAGCCGAGATGGCGAAATTTGCGGCCGCCGCTGACCCTGAACAACCCGCTGACCCGGTCAGCGCGCTGGCGCAACAAGGTCCCGCCAGTTCGCTCGGCTGGATCGCGGCCGGGGTGGTCGTTGTGCTCGCCACACGTCAGCTGGGGCTGCTGCGCGACGTCAATCTGCTCGGCGCATTGCTGATCGGCTACGGCCTTGCCCGGATGGCGGCAGTCACGCTCGCGCGGCGCGGCAAAGCCAACAGCATGCTGGCTAACATCGTTGGCGATTTTGCCGGCATGCCCGCGCTGATGAAACGGCTGGCGCTGGTGCAATTTTTCAGCTGGTCGGCGTTGTTCATCATGTGGATCAACACCACCCCGATTGTTGCGCAGGATTTCTTTGGGTCAGCCGACGCGGCCAGCGCGGCGTATCAGGCCGGGGCCAACTGGGTAGATAAATTGTTCGCGGCCTACAACGCGGTCGCCGCGATTGCAGCGCTGACCTTGCTGCCGTGGCTGTCGCGCCGGCTGGGGCAGGCCCGCACGCATATGGTTGGGCTGCTGTGCGGCGCAGCGGGCTTTGCCAGTTTTTTCGTAATCAAGGATCCCACCTGGCTGCTGTTAAGCGAACTCGGTATCGGCATCGCCTGGGCCTCGATCCTGGCGATGCCTTACGCCATTTTGGCGAGCAGTCTGCCGCAGGCCAAGCTTGGCATTTACATGGGGTTATTCAACGTGTTCGTGGTGGTGCCGCAATTGCTGGTCGCCACGGTGATGGGCTCGATGATGAAAGCATGGTTTCCCGGCCAGCCGCTGTGGACGATGGCTTTCGCGGCGGGCACACTGGTGCTGGCGGCGCTGGCGATGAGCCGGGTCACGGTGCCGGCCAAGGCCTAGAAATCGGCCACCAGTTGCACCGTTAGCGCGCGCGGCGCAGTGTAAGTCCAGCCGCCGCTGGTCGAAACCTGCCACCCGTAGTTGTCGAACAGGTTCTGCACCAAGGGCCGCAGCAGGAATGTTCCGGGCCCCTGATGAAACCGGTAACGCGCGCCTAGATTGACCACGGTGCGCGGCGCGGCAAACAGGCTGTTAGCGCTGTTGCCGACCCGGCTGGAAAAACTTTCGACCGCCAGATCGAGCGATAGCGGGCTTTTGCCGGCGCGCGGCCGCCAGTCGAAATTGAGCACTCCGTGGTGGCGCACTTGCCCGACCGGGCGCGGGCCGATCTGCCCGGTGGTCACGGCCTCGCCCGAAATCCTCGGATCGAGCAGCAGCAACCCGCCGACCACGTTAAGTCCCGGCGCCAGTTGCCCGGTCAGCGACAGCTCGACCCCGCGGTTATTAAGGGTACCAAGCTGGCGATAGCGCTGCGCCCCGTCGAGATTGTAGTAAGGCTTGGTGATACTGAACGCACCTGCAATCAGCGTAACGTGCCGGGTCAGGGCCAGTTTGACCCCGCCTTCAAGCTGGCGGGTGTGGATTGCAGGCGGGGCTTCGGCGCGGTTGACCGCGACATCTGGCGCGATCAGTGCCTCTTCCAGCCCTTGCGACACCCCGGCATAAACGCTCAGCCCGCGCATCACGGTCAGCGCGCCCGCCAGGTTGCCGGTGAACGGCCGGTCGCGGGTGACAGGATCGGCCAGCCCCGGATCGGCAAAATCGATCGCTTTGCTATAACTGGTGCGCGAAAGCCCGGCGTCGATGCTGAATCCATGCGCCGACACCAGGCTCCACGCCGCACCGTACGTCATCTGATCGACCCGGTCGCGGTTCTTAGGGCCGATGGTATAGGCCGGTTCGGGCAGCAGACTGCGCGTCAGCAAGCTAGCCGGGCCGAATTGAAACGATGCCGTCCCGCCAAACCGCCGGACCTTGTGCCGCCCGCGCAGGCTGAGCGTGACTTGCTGGCTGATCGCGCCGTGCTGCCATTGCCGGACTAACCGGGTTTCGCCCGACAACGAGGCATCGAACGAACCGGCATCGGCAACGATGCGGTGCCCGCTGGTCGCGCCGGTGGCCTGTACCCCGGTGTACAGATCGGCAAAGGCGCGGTGCAGATCGCGCCGGGTGTAAAACACCCCGGTTTCGATCCGCAGCCCGGCGCCAAGCGGCAATTTGCCGATTGTGCCCCACAGCCAGGTATCGGCGTTGCGGCCAGTCCAGCGTTGGCTCAAATCCTGGCCGCGCGTCAATCTGGGCGGCCCGGTGGTACCGGTCAGGAACAGCGTGGGCCGCGCCTCATCGCTGCGAAACAGAAAGTCGCCGGCAAACACCAGCACCTCGGCGCCAGGGTGCGGCCGCCAAGCCAGCGTTCCGCCAAACGTGCGGACAAACCCGGTGCCGCCTTCGATGCGGTGCAGATTGCGGAAACCCACCCCGCCCGACGCGCCCAAGCGATCGTCATCCACTGGCTGCTTGAATTCGAACGAGCCGCCCAGCCCCGCCGCATTGGGCGAGCCGCTGTCGAGCGTGAAGCTATAGCTGGTTTTGGCGCGCGGCTGAGTCAGCGAATAGTCGACCAGGCCAGTCGGCGCGGGGAAGGGATAGCGCTGCGAGGCCGGACCGACCCGGATTGTGCTGCCATCGACCAGCCGGGGCGAGACGCGGTCGACCTGATCGAAATACAACCCTTCAAGCCGCACGTTGCCGGCATCGACCGGGTTGAACCCGCGCACGTCATCGGTGGTGTAAAGCCCGCTCTTTTCGTTGCCGACAGCGCGCCCGAACGCGTCGCTTGATTGGGTTGTGACATTGTCCGACGCACGCTGCGCGCAGGCCGCCTGCGGCAACGCTACGAGCGCCGCACCGCCCAATAAACCCAGTTTCAAATAGCCACGCATACTCCGCCCCTTAGCGCAAGCGCGCGGCTTGGAAAGCCCCTATGCGTCGCCGCGTTCGGCCGGGTCTTCGTGGAGCCACGCGGCGTGCTTGGGCGCGCGCTTGGTGGCGGCCCATTCGTCCAGCATCACCGGAGCGAGACCGCGCAGTTCAGCATACTGGTCAGGCGTGCCGATATTGCAGGCCAGTTCGAGCCGGTGACCATTGGGATCGAAAAAATAGATTGAACGGAAGATGCCGTGATAGGTCGGGCCCAGCACGTCCACACCTTGCGCTTCGATGTGGGTTTTTCCCGCCAGCAAGGTGTCCACATCGGCCACTTCGAACGCGATATGCTGGACCCAGGCCGGGGTATTGGGGTCCTTGCCCATTTCCGGCTGTTGCGGCAGTTCAAAAAAGGCCAGCACGTTGCCCCCGCCGCAATCGAGGAAAATGTGCATGTAGGGATCGAACTCGCCGGTCGAGGGGACATGATCTTCGGCAAAGGCGGTGGTGTACGTCATCCCCAGCACGCGCGCGTACCAATCGACCGTTTCCTTCGCGTCTTTACAGCGATAAGCGACGTGGTGGATGCGGTTGAGGATTGGGGGCTGCGACATTACACAGCCTCCTTCGTGCCCAGCACGCCGCGCCTCATTTGATCGCGCTCGATGCTTTGGAACAACGCGGTAAAGTTGCCCTCGCCGAAGCCTTCGTCCTTTTTGCGCTGGATGAATTCGAAAAACACCGGGCCAATCTGGGTTTCGGAAAAGATTTGCAGCAGCAGTCGCGGATCATCGTTTTGGGTCGAGCCATCGAGCAGAATGCCGCGCTTTTGCAATTCAACGGCAGGCTCGCCGTGACCGGGCAAGCGCTCGTCGAGCATCACGTAATAGGTATCGGGTGGCGGCGCCATGAACGGGGTTCCGATCGCTTTAAGCCGATCCCAGGTCGCGATCAGATCGTCGCAGATCAGCGCGATATGCTGGATCCCTTCACCGTTATAGGCGCGCAGGAATTCCTCGATCTGCCCGCCGCCGGCCTTGCCTTCTTCGTTAAGCGGGATACGGATTTTGCCGTCAGGCGCGGTCATCGCCTTGCTGGTCAGCCCGGTATATTCGCCCTTGATATCGAAGAACCGGATCTCACGGAAACCGGCGATACGCTCGTAAAACGAGGCCCAGTGCGCCATCCGCCCGCCATAGACGTTGTGCGTCAGGTGATCGATCAGCTTGAGCCCGCACCCGGCGGGATGGCGATCGACGCCCGCCTCGTAGACAAAATCAATGTCGTAGATCGACAGGTCGCCGCCCGCCTGGCCTTCGTACCGATCGATCAGGTAGATGATCGAGCCGCCAATCCCGCGAATTGCGGGCAGGCTCAACTCCATCGGCCCGGTCTTGAGTTCGACCGGCTCAGCCCCGCGCGCCAGCGCTGCGGCATAGGCGTTGGCCGCGTCCTTGACCCGCCAGCCCATCCCGCAGGCCGAAGCGCCATGTTCGGCGGCAAAGAACGCCGCCGGGCTGCGCGGTTCGTAATTGGCGATCAGGTTGATCCCGCCTTGCCGCCACAGCTGGACATCTTTGGAGCGGTGGCGCGCAATCCGGGTGAACCCCATTGCCGCGAACACCGGTTCGAGCAGGCCTTTGTCGGGGGCCGAAAATTCGACAAATTCAAACCCGTCGAGGCCCAGCGGGTTTTCGAAAAGGTCGGCCATGCGCGAATGCTCCAGCGATTATTGGTTGCAAATGTAACTAGTTTGCGATCCGCCGCAAGTCAAGCCT
>JANMCG010000175.1:0-22099 GCA_031361075.1 Novosphingobium sp.
GCCTTGGGGCGATCAGGCGCGGGAGACGACCGGCGCGGGCGTCCCGGCATTACAAGCCGAACGTTCGCCAAGCAGGTCCGCCACGTTTGCGCCCCCTTCCGCCGCGTTTTCAGCTGGAGGGGGGACATCGGCTGGCGGCATAAAATCTCGGCGCGTTATCTATACCTATAACCAGCGCCGCCGAGTCCGGGCACAAAATGCGGCAACCCCGCGCCGGTCATCAGTCCCTTGTTAACCCCGGCGGCCAGCGGCCGGCCGGGCTGTTGGCGTTCGACTGGCTTATTTTCCTGATATAACGCAACTCTAAAGCCCTACCCCGTGGGGGAAGGGTTGGGATGGGGGGTCCAACCTCTCGTGCGTGGAACCCCCACCCCCAACCCCTCCCCACCGGGGCGGGGAGATTCTTTGCCGCAGGGGTGTGTTCTAACGCGTACCCAGGCCGCGTGCGATAATTCCGCGCAGGATCTCGCGGGTACCGCCGCGCAAGCTCCAGCTCGGCGCGTTCAGCGTGATGTTGGCCAGCACCGAAGCATATGCTCCCGCCGCCAGCGGATCGGGCTCGGCATCGATTAACTCGCGCGCAATATCGGGCAGCGCTTGCTCAAATACCGCGCCGACATCCTTGACGATGGCGGCTTGCAGTCCGGCGTCCGCCTTGTCCTGCAGCATCGCGGTGACCGAGCGGGACAAGCGCCGCAGCACGGCGAGCCGCGCGGTGACGCGGCCCAGCGTGATCTGCGCTGCATCGCTGTCGCGGTTTTTGAGCATCTCGAGCACCTGGTACAACAGCTCGATCGACGAGAGGAACCGTTCGGGGCCAGAGCGTTCGAACGCCAGTTCGCTCATCACCTGGTTCCAGCCATCGCCTTCGTTGCCGAGCAGCATCGTGGCTGGAACCGCTGCATCCTCGAAGTGCATTTCGTTGAAGTGGTGCTGCCCGGCCAGATCGATGATCGGCTTGATCGTCAGGCCCGGTGTGTTCTTGAGGTCGACCAGCAGCTGGCTGGTCCCGGCGTGGCGATCAGCCGGCGTGCCGCTGGTGCGGCAGAACAGGATCACATAGTCCGCCTCGTGCGCGAAGCTGGTCCAGACCTTGGTTCCGGTGACCCGGTACAGATCGCCGTCGCGCACCGCTTTGGTGCGGGTTGCCGCCAGATCGGAGCCGCTGTCAGGCTCGCTCATCCCGATCCCGAATGCCAGCTCGCCAGCGGCGATTCCGGGCAGGATCGTGTCGCGCTGTTGTTCGGTGCCGAACTTGATGATCGACGGCCCGCTCTGGCGGTCAGCAATCCAGTGCGCGCCCACCGGCGCGCCTGCAGCCAGCGTTTCCTCGACCACGACATAGCGTTCATAGGCCGAGCGCTCGTGCCCGCCATATTGCTTGGGCCAGGTCATCCCGAGATAGCCGGCCTGGCCCATCGCGCGGCTGAAACCGCGATCGAACCCGTACCAGTTGTCCGAGCGCGCGCGCGGACTGCGTCCGGCCAGCTCGCGCGCCAGAAAGGCCCGAAATTCGGTGCGCAGCGCCACAACTTCGGGCGTATCGGCGGGCGGGCGAGGGAACGGAATTGCGCTCATAATGCTGTCACCATTGGCCAGTATCCGGTTGCGCCTGCAGCGAGCAAGGCCCCGCCCAGCAATTTGGCCCACATCACTTGCCCGCCAAATTCATCGCGCCAGGTGTAAAGCGACGTGGTGAACAGGTGCAGCGGATATTCGCGGGTAAAGCCGATCGCGCCGTGCATCTGGGTGGCAATCGCCGCCCCGGTCCCGGCCGCTTCGCGCGCGCGCAAGGTGCCCGCGGCGACCCCGAGCAGATCGCCCCGGGCCAGCGCTTCGGCGGCCAGATCGGCAGCGGCAGTGGCGCAGGCCAGCTCGCCCGCCAGTTTTGCCAATTCGTGTTGCACTGCCTGAAACTTCGACAGGGTCTTGCCGAATTGCACCCGGGTGGCGGTGTGCGCGATGGTCATATCGAGCGCGGCTTCAAGCGCGCCGGCGATCTGGAACGCGCGCAGGGTCGCGCCTTCGGCCAAAGGGCAATGCGGCAGCGGCGCGCCGGCATCTATTGCCCAATCGATTGCCAGTGTCGGGCGCGGCTGGAAGTTGAGCGCGTGGCCGGCTTGCGCCACGTGCCAGCCCGAGCGCGGCACCCGGTACAGCGTGTCACCCACCGCCAGCGCCAGGCAATCAAGGTTCATGCCCCACGCAACCCGCGCAACCTCGCCGGTCAGCTTGCCAGCAACGATTGTCAGATGATCAGCCCGCGCCAGCCCGGCAGCGCCTGCGGCCAAAGGCAGTCCGGCCAGCGCGAGCAGCCGGTTCGCGCCCATTGTTTCGGCCACTGGCAGCGGTACGGCGCGGCGGCCGAGCAGCCGCAGCGCTTCGCCCTGTTCGGACGGGTCCAGCCCGAACCCGCCTTGCGCTTCGCTGAGCAACGCGAGCGGCAGGCCCATTTCCTCGAATTCGGCCCACAGTTCGGGCAACCATTCACCGCCGCGCGCGCGGGTCTGCGCGCCGTCATCGAGGTGCCGTTCGAGCAGCCGTTCGATCATGTCAGCCAGCATGCCGGGCGGGTCCTTTGGAAGTGGTGCCGGCTAGAGGATTCGAACCCCTGGCCCCCTGATTACAAATCAGGTGCTCTACCAACTGAGCTAAGCCGGCAACGTGAACTTAAGTGTTGGCGTCCTTTGCGTCAGCGCGCGCCAAAGGTCCAGCCCTCGGTTGCGGCAATTGCCGGGGTCAGCAGCGGCGGTGTCCAGTTGGCCGGATCGTGCGCCAGCCCGCGCATCCATACCGCCGAGATCAGCGCGTCGGCGGCATGATCGGTGATCGGCCCGAGCCCGCCCACCGGCTTGCTGCCAAGTGCAAGTAGCGCCGCATTAAGTGCAGCATAGTCGCGGATCTTGGAACGTCCTGCCGTGCGCCCGGCGGCAATCGCGGCCAGGGCGGTGTAGATTTCCACCAGCACCGAACCGCTGCCGGGCAGCGGATCGAACGGCCAGATCGCGAACGTGTCCTGCAGCCGGTGCAGCAACCGCATCCCCGCCAGACTGCCCTTGCCGACCTGCGCTGCGCCGACCAGATTGAAATTGCTGTAGGGGCGGCAGCCCGCGCGGGCCTGCGCATGTTCGGTCTGGCGAAAACGCCCCCGTCCGCCGGGCCTGCCAGCAGCGCCGAACCTTGCGCCCTCGCGCCCGCCGTGGCGGCGAAAATGCGGCGCGGTATCGGTGTGATCGGCAAAGGTCGTCGCGCCCAGATGCGCCTCGTCAGCGCAGACCCGTTCGACCAGATCCCACAATCCGCGCGCGCTGGCGGGGCTGGTTGGCCAGCCGGGAAAGTAAGCGCTTTGATCGTCGAACGCGAACGCAAAGCTCATATCGAACCCGACCAGCGTATCAGGCGGCAAATCGTTACGCAGCCAGTCGAGCACTTCCCCGCGTGACCAGCGGTGGCCCGGACGGACCAGCTTGGGCGCAGCATCGCCGTCCGCGCAAAGCGCCAGCGCAATCCCGTGATGCCGCTCGCCCGCCGCCCCCGACCAGTCAATCGCGGCGAAGTGCTGGAAGCGGTCTGGGGGAAGGGGGTTCACCCGAAGGACCTAAGCTGTCTAACTGCCGAGATAATCGCTTCAAGGTCAGGCTCTTGCAGCATGTCATCGACCTCTTCGGTACTTCGGGTGAAGCTCATACCTCAATCGGCTGTGCCTTCGCCGCGAAGTTCCGCCCGCCGTTTGGCCCACCACTCCATCCGTTTCAGCACCTCGCGCTCGAACCCGCGCTCGGCCGGCTGGTAATATTGCTGCGGCTCCATTTCTTCGGGCCAGTAATCCGAGCCCGAAAAGCCGTCTTCGGTGTTGGGATCGTAAGCGTAGTTTTTGCCATAACCGATGTCCTTCATCAGCTTGGTCGGCGCGTTGAGGATGTGCGCGGGCGGGGCCAGGCTGCCGGTCTGGCGCGCGCTGTCCCATGCCGACTTTTGCGCCATGTAGGCGGCGTTCGATTTGGGTGCGGTGGCGAGGTAGAGGCAGGCCTGGACGATCGCCAGCTCGCCCTCGGGGCTGCCGAGGAACTGGTAGGCGTCCTTGGCCGCAAGGCACTGGATCAGCGCTTGCGGATCGGCGAGGCCAATGTCCTCGCTGGCGAACCGCACCAGTCGGCGCAGCACATACAGCGGTTCTTCGCCCGCGGTCAGCATCCGTGCCATGTAATAAAGGCTGGCCTGCGGATCAGAGCCGCGCAAAGCTTTATGGAGTGCCGAGATCAGGTTGTAATGCCCATCGCGATCCTTGTCATAGACCGCCACGCGCCGCTGGAGGAATGCGCCGAGCGCGGCGGGATCGAGCGGTTCAGCGATCGCCGCCGCATACAGCGTTTCGGCCTGGTTAAGCAGGAAGCGCCCGTCACCATCGGCCGCAGCTACCAGAGCCTCGCGGGCATTGGCGGTCAGCGGAAGCGGGCCTTCAAGGCCTTCGGCGCGCGCGAGCAGTGTATCGAGCGCAGCTGCATCGAGCCGGTGGAGGATCAGCACCTGCGCGCGGCTGAGCAATGCGGCGTTAAGCGCAAAGCTGGGGTTTTCGGTGGTCGCGCCGACCAAGGTAACCGTGCCCTTTTCGACGAACGGCAGGAACCCGTCTTGCTGGGCGCGGTTGAAGCGGTGAATCTCGTCCACGAACAACAGCGTGCGCTGCCCCGCCTTGGCCATTATGTCGGCCTCGGCGAAGGCTTTCTTGAGGTCGGCCACGCCCGAAAACACTGCGCTGATCGCGGCGAAGCGCATCCCCACTGCTTTCGCCAGCAGCCGCGCAATGCTGGTCTTGCCGGTGCCGGGCGGACCCCACAGAATCATGCTTGAGAGGCGGCCCGCCGCCACCATCCGCCCGATTGCACCTGCGGGGCCGGTCAGATGCGCTTGCCCGATCACCTCGTCCAGCACGCGCGGGCGCAGCCGGTCTGCGAGCGGGGCATCGGCACGCGGGATTTCGTCGGGCAGCTCGGAAAGATCAGCAGCAAACAGGTCGGCCATGAACTGCAAATAGGGCGTTACGAAAAATTTGCACCAAGGGCTTGTGTGTTTGGATCAAAGATATATCTTAGAGCAATCACAGAAGGAACAAGACACATGAGAATGCACGGATGGGGCCCACGCGGCCACCGGCACGGCCCATTGGCCGCAATGATACTGACCAATTGGGGACGCCACTGGGGGGCGGACTGGGGTTCAGGCGAAGGCGGCGAAGGCCGCGGGCGCGGCGGCCCTGGACGGCGCGGCCCGGGCGGACGCGGCCGGATGTTCGGTTCGGGCGAATTGCGGCTCGCGCTGCTCGGCCTGATCGCCGAAACACCGCGCCACGGTTACGAACTGATCAAGGCGATCGAGCAACTGTCTGGCGGCAACTACGCGCCGAGCCCGGGGGTGGTTTATCCCACGATTAGTTTGCTTACCGACGAAGGCATGGTCGAAGAACTGGCGAACGCCGGGGCGCGTAAATCATTTGCCGCGACCGACGCCGGCAAGACCGAACTTGCTGAACGCCAGGCCGATTACGACGCGATCCTCGCGCGGCTTAAAGGCTTGGCCGACGAGGGTGAGCGCACCAGCGCGCCGCCGCTCAAGCGGGCGATGGGTAACTTGTTCCACGCGGTCAGGAACCGCATGGCGGCGGGAGATTTCGACCGTGAGACAGTGCATGCTGTCGCTGCCATCCTCGATGATGCGGCGCAGCGGATCGAACGGTTGTGAGCGTATCTGCAACGGCCAGCGTGCCCACCGCCAGCGCGAGCAAATATCTGCAGCAAGTGTGCAAGCACTGGGAGCACAACCTGGCGGTGGAGTTCGATGCCACCAAGGGGACAATCGTGTTTCCCAAGGATGCACGCGGCGCGAACTGGGCTGGCGACGGGCTGGTAACGCTCACCGCCGGGCCTGCTGCGCTGGGTTGCAGCATAGCGGCGAGCGAACCTGCCCAGCGCGATGGCCTGAAGGGCGCTTTGGCGCGGCATATCGACCGCTTCGCGTTTCGCGAAACGCTGGTGTGGCAATGGCACGACGATTAGCCTGAATGGCTATCCCATTGAACTGAAGATGGTTTGATCCTGCGCACGTTGTGTGTTAGCGCTTCCTGTATTGTCAAAAGGCAAAGGGTTGGGAGATGTATCAGGCGGATGGCACCGCAAAAGTGCCGCTGAGTTTCTGGATCGTGGCTGCGCTGGGCGTCGTGTGGAACGGCGTGGCCTGCGTGGCCTATTGGCTCACCACCACGCACGATGCGCGCACGATGGCGCAAACCCCGCCCCAGATGGCTCAGGCGTTGGCGGCAACCCCGACATGGGCGATGGCGGCGTGGGGGCTGGCGGTCACGGCGGCCCTGGCCGGGTCGGTGCTGCTGTTGCTGCGCCGCCGCTGGGCAATCCCCGCGTTCGCGCTGTCGCTGTCCGGATTGGTGGTGCTGACCTTGTACCAGATCTTCTCGAACACGCCGATGAGCGTGCTGCAGATCGGCATGATCTGGATGGTGGCGCTGTTCCTGTTGCGGTTCAGCAACAGCGAAGCGGACAAAGGGCTGTTGCGCTAGGTGCGCACGCCCGCGCGGCTGACCAGCCGCAGATAAGTATCGGCCACGGCCTGATTGATCTGATCCCAGCTGAATGCGCGGCTGTGCTGTTCGCCCGCTTGTCCGTGCGCAATCCGCAATGCCGGATCGAGCGCGTAAACCCTTAAGGCATCGGCGAAACCGGTCACATCGCCAGGTTCGATCAGCCGTCCGGAATTGCCATCATCGATCAGGTTTTCGCTACCGGTAGCAGCTGCGGCGATGACAGGCACCGCGCACGCCATTGATTCAAGCGACACGTTGCCGAACGCTTCGGTTTCCGAGGGGAAAAACATGGTGTCCATCGAGGCCACTGCGCGCGCCAGATCGGCCCCTGCCAGGAAACCCGTGAAAATGGCTGCGGGCAGCCGCGCTGCAAACCAATCGTGCGCGGGTCCGACCCCGACGATCAGCACACGGTGCGGGATGCCGGCTGCGGCCAACTGATCGACCGCGTCGCAGAATACGTCGAGTCCTTTTTCCATCACCAGCCGGCTGAGAAATCCGATCACGAATTCGTCATCGGCCACCCCCAGTTCGCGCCGCCACGCCAGATCGCGCCGCTGCGGGTTGAACAAGGCGCGGTCAACCCCGCGCGACCAGATGCTGATGTCGCAGTTCATGCGCTGATCGCGCAGCACTTGCGCCATCGATTCGCTTGGAGCGACCAAGGCATCACAGCGCCGATAGAACCGCCGCAAGATCGCCACCATGATCGGCTCAACCCAGCCCAATTTGTAATAGCGCATGTACGTTTCAAACCGGGTGTGCACCGAAGCCACCACTGGCAGCCCGCGCTTGTGCGCCCAGGTCAAAGCGCGGTGGCCGCTGACATCGGGTGCCGACACGTGCAGCACATTGGGGTCGAAAGCCGCCAGATCGCGTTTGATCCGCGCGTTGACCCCCGACGACATGCGGTATTCGCTGCGGAGCGGGATCGGCACTGACGGCAACGACACCAGATCGCCGACCGGATCCATTTCGGGCTGATCGACCGTCGGCGAATAGACCCTTACTTGCGCGCCCTGGCTCAGCAAATAGCCGACCAGCCGGTTAAGTGCCTTGTTCGCCCCGTCGACGGTGATGTTGTAGTTGCCTGAGAACAAGGCAATGCGCAGATCGCTGGTTTGCATCGCCGTGCCCTAGCCGCAATCCCCGTGCCGAACCAGATATCAAACGGGCGCACCGATCCCTCGGTGAAGAGGATCGATGCGCCCTTGGCCGGCCGGCGAACCGGCGTGGCCAATCCTTAAAACCTAATCGTCGTCGCGGTCATGCTCGCGGCGGTCATGGTCGCGGTGCCGGCGGCGTTCACTGCCGTAGTATCCGGTCTGCCCACCATAGCCGTTCGTCTGGTAGTACCCGCCATTTCCGCCATAATACCCGCCTTGCTGCTGATAATAGCCGCCCTGGTTATAGCCGCTATTATAATAGCCACCATTATTATTCTGATAACAGCGCCGGTCGTCGTCGCGGTCGCCATCGCAGCGGCGGTCACGGTCATTGCGGCTCGAGGCGATGGCGGCGACAGCCAGCAAGCCGATCACACCGACCGCAATCGCGCCCGCCGTGTCGCCGTGTTGGCGGCGGCCATAGCTATCGGCCATCGCCGGCGTCGCAGATACCAGCGCGCTGGCGGCCATCGCGGTGGCCAATACGGATTTCTTGAACAGCGTGGTCATCACAGGTCTCCGCAGCGCCTGGCACAATGCAAGCTGCCGTGGCACGGTAATGGACCCGGTTAACAGAACGCTTGCGGTGCGGCGCGTGCAGCCATTATTCAGCTACGGCGCCGCGCCGCGCCGCACCACTTTGCGCCGCTACCAAAGCTTTACGCGGCTTTCTTGCGTCCGGCTTTCTTGCGTTCGTTCGGATCGAGCAGCGCCTTGCGCAACCGGATCGATTGCGGGGTCACCTCGACCATTTCGTCGTCGTCGATATAGGCGATCGCCTGTTCAAGCGTCATGATCCGCGGCGGGGTCAGCCGGATTGCGTCATCTTTGCCGGTCGAGCGGAAGTTGGTCAGCTGCTTGCTCTTCATCGGATTGACTTCAAGATCGTCGGGCTTCGCATTTTCGCCGATGATCATGCCTTCATAGATCTTGTCCTGCGGGCGCACGAACAGCACGCCGCGCTCTTCGAGCATATTCAGCGCATAACCGACCGCTTCGCCCGCGCAGTTCGAGATCAGCACGCCCACCGGACGACCCTCGATCACGCCCTTGTAAGGGCCATATTTCTCGAACAAGCGGTTCATGATCCCAGTGCCGCGCGTGTCGGACAAGAATTCGCCGTGATAACCGATCAGGCCCCGGCTGGGGGCGGAGAAGGTGATCCGGGTCTTGCCGCCGCCCGAGGGGCGCATGTCGGTCATCTCGCCCTTGCGGGTCGCCATCTTCTCAACCACCACACCGGCATATTCGTCATCGACGTCGATCACGGTGGTTTCATAGGGTTCGGTGCGCTTGCCGTGCTCGTCTTCGGCGTAGAGCACGCGCGGTCGGCTGATGCCAAGCTCGAAGCCTTCGCGGCGCATCGTCTCGATCAGCACGCCAAGTTGCAATTCGCCGCGACCGGCCACCTCGAAGCTATCGCGGTCGGCGCTCTCGGTGACGCGGATCGCGACGTTGCTTTCGGCTTCGCGTTCGAGCCGGTCACGGATCATCCGGCTGGTAACCTTGGTGCCTTCGCGCCCGGCCATCGGCGAATCGTTGACCGCAAAGCGCATCGACAGCGTCGGCGGATCGATTGGCTGGGCGTGGAGCGGCTCGGTCACCGAAGGGTCGCAAATCGTGTTCGCCACGGTCGCTTCGGTCAGCCCGGCGATCGAGATGATGTCGCCCGCGCGGGCTTCGTCGACCGGAACCCGCTCCAGCCCGCGAAATGCCATCAACTTGGAAGCGCGGCCGGTCTCGATGATGTTGCCGTCATTGTCGAGCGCATGGATCGGCGAATTGACCTTGATCGTGCCCGACTGGACCTTGCCGGTCAGGATCCGGCCAAGGAAGTTGTCGCGGTCAAGCAGCGTGACCAGGAACTTGAACGGACCATCGACGTCGGCGGCCGGAGCCGGGACGTGACTGACAATCTTTTCGAACAACGGATTAAGGTTGCCCGCGCGCGCTTCCTGATCTTCGCTGGCGTAGCCATTGCGGCCCGAGGCATAAAGCACCGGAAAATCGCATTGCTCATCGGTTGCATCAAGGCTGACGAACAGATCGAACACTTCGTCGAGCACTTCCTGCGCGCGGCCATCCTGGCGATCGATCTTGTTGACCACCACGATCGGCTTGAGACCCAGCGCAAGCGCTTTGCCGGTGACAAATTTGGTTTGCGGCATTGCGCCTTCGGACGAATCGACCAGCAGGATCACGCCGTCGACCATCGACAGGATGCGCTCTACCTCGCCGCCGAAATCGGCGTGGCCCGGGGTGTCGACGATATTGATGTGCGTGACCGTACCATCAGCGCCAGGCCATTCGACCGAGGTGCATTTGGCCAGAATCGTGATCCCGCGCTCTTTTTCCAGATCGTTGGAATCCATCGCGCGTTCTTCGATCCGCTGGTTATCGCGGAATGTGCCCGACTGGCGGAACAGCTGATCGACCAGCGTCGTTTTACCGTGATCGACGTGCGCGATAATCGCGATATTGCGCAAGGGAAGCTGGGAGGACATGAAGGCTCTTTCAATCGGGGGAGGGGCAGCGCAGTGCTGCGCCGCAACATTGGCCGCGCCCCTAGCCGATGCGCGCGCTGGGGGCAAGCTTAGCCTAAAGCTCGCGCAGAGCTTGTGCTGGTTTTGCGCGAAGTAGTGGCAAGGACGCCGCAAGCGCGAAGCCGATGACCAGCGCCAGCCCAAGTCCGAGCACACCCAGCACGGCTGGCCAGGCGGGCAGCCATTCGAACGCGAACAATTGCACCACCACCAGCCATGCGATCCCGCTGCCCAGCGCCAGAGCCACCCCGGCGAGCAACACCGCCAGCAGCGCGTATTCGGCCAATTGCAACACAAGCAACTGCCGCCGACTTGCCCCCAGCACGCGCAGAATGACATTGTCATAAGTCCGTGCCGCGCGTGCTGCGGCAATCGCGCCGAGCAGCACCGCGATCCCCGCCAGCACTGTCACCGATGCTGCTGACAGGATCGCCAGGCTCACTTGCCGCAACAGATCGCGCGCTTGCGTCAGCACCCCGCCGACCTCGATCACCGAACTGGCCGGAAAAGCGCGAACCAGACTGCGCAATAATTCTCCCCGCCCGCTTGCGTCAGGGGTTTGGGGCGAACTTGTTGCGCTGACTGACCCACCCCCGGCTTCTGCCCCAAACGGAAGGGGGGTAACCGAGATCGTCGCGGCCAGATTATGCGGGGCGTCTTCGATCGCGTTGGGGCTGAACACCAGCACATAGTTGAACCCCATCGAATCCCAGTCGATCCGCCGCAGCGAGGCGATCCGCGCGGTGCGTTCCACGCCGAGGAGCCCGATGGTCAGCTGATCGCCCAGCTTCAGGTTCAGCGCGGCGGCGAGCTTTTCGTCGATCGAAACCAGCGGCTCGCCGGCGTAGTTATGCGGCCACCATTGGCCGCTGGTCACCACATTGCCTTCGGGCACGTCGTCCGAATAGGTCAGCCCGCGCTCACCGCGCAGCGGCCAGGCCTCCTCGGGGATTTCCTTAAGATCGGCGACGCGGATCATCGCATTTTGCGGACCATAGGCAAGGATCGCACCGCGCAGCGCCGGGACGAGACGCACCTTGGCGGCGGGTGCAACCTTGATCACCGCCGCGACGAATTCCGCCCCGCGCGCCTTGGGCACATCGAGCACGAAGTAATCTGGCGCGCGCTGCGGCACCCGTGCGGCAATGTTGGCGTCAAGGCTGGTCTGGATCGCGGCGAGCGTGACAAATGCCGCCAGTCCGAACCCGAGCGCGGTCACCAGCGCGCCGGTCTGCGCGCCGGGGCGGTGCAAGTTGGCGAGCGCGATCCGCAACAGCGGGGCCTTGGGGCGCGGCCAGCGCGCCGCCAGCCAGCGGATCAGCCAGCCGAGCGCGCCGAGCAGCAGCAACAGCGCCAAGGTGCCGCCCAGAAACCACGCGGTGATCAGCTTGGCCTTGGTGGTCAGCAAAGCCAGCGCTGCAATCGCCAGCAGCCCCAGTCCGGCCGGCACTACCGCATCGCGCCAGTTCTGCGCCAATGGCGATACCCGCGCACGCAGCAAAGCCATCGCCGGAAACCGCCGTGCCGACAGCAGCGGCGGCGCGGCAAAGATCAGCGCGATCAGCAGGCCATAGAGCGCCGCTTTGGCAAGTGCGGCCGGATCGAACACCAGTCCTGGCGAAACCGGCAGCAAATCACCCAGCGCAGCGCCAAGCAGCGGCGTAACCAGCACCCCGGCGACCAGCCCCAGCGCACTGCCAAGCAGCGCCGCAGCGCCGATCTGAAGCAGATAAATCCGCGCGATATCACCGCTGGTCGCGCCGAGCACTTTAAGCGTCGCCACGCTGCCGCGGCGCGCCTCCAGATACGACGACACCCCGCCGCCAATGCCGATCCCGGCAATCGCCAATGCGGCCAGCCCCACCAGAACAAGGAAATCACCCATCCGGCTGACAAACCGTTCCGCGCCGGGCGAGGCATTGTCGCGGGTGCGTAGCTCGAACCCCGATGAGGGGAAGCGCGCTTTCAATTTGGCGGCCAGCGCCTGCGCGTCGCCGCCCGGCGGCAGCGCGATGCGGTACTTGCTGCGGTACATTGCGCCGGGCGCGGTCAGTCCGGCGCGGGCCGGCATATCGGCGGCAACGATCACCACTGGACCCAGCGTAAAGCCTTCACCGAGCCGGTCGGGTTCGTTGGCGATGATCCCGCCGACCCGCAAGGTCTGGCTGCCGATGGTGACGGTATCACCAGGCTTGACCTCCAGCCGCTGTGCTGCGCCTTCGGCCAGCCATGCAGTGCCGGCGGGCGGCGCACCGATGCTGCGCCCGCCGGCCAGCTTGAACTGACCGACCAGGGGCCAGGCGGCATCAACCGCCTTCAATTCAATCGGCGCGGCCAGATCGCCCGCGCGGGCCATTGCCTGCAACCGCATACCGCCTGAGACTTTGCCAGTAGCTGCAAATGCGGCTTGTTCGGACGCCGAGGCGCCGCGTTGCCACACCGCCACCTCGACATCGCCGCCCAGAATGGTGCGTCCGCGGCTCGCCAGCTCACGCTCGATTGCGCCGGTCAGCGTGCCGATTGCAGCAAGTGCGCCTACCCCCAGGAACAGGCACACCAGCAGCAGCCGCAGGCCCTTGAAGCGGGCCGACAAGTCGCGCCGGGCGATCGTCCAGGCGGTGCGCCAGGGGTTCATATAGTCGCGTCGCTCGCGATACGGCCATCGGCCAGCGTCACCACCCGCTCGCACCGCGCGGCCAGTGCCGGGTCATGGGTAATGACAATCAAGGTCGCCCCAGCTTCAGCGCGGCGCGCGAACAGCAGGTCCATCACGCTGCTGCCGGTCGCGGCATCGAGGTTGCCGGTGGGTTCATCGGCGAACACCAGTGCAGGCTTGGGAGCGAGCGCGCGAGCAATCGCGACGCGTTGCTGCTCACCGCCTGAAAGCTGTGCGGGGTAATGGCCCAGCCGAGCACCGAGGCCCACCGCCGCCAATTCCGCCGCGGCGCGCGCCTTGGCATCGGGCATCCCGGCCAGTTCGAGCGGGGTCATCACGTTTTCAAGCGCGGTCATGGTCGGCAGCAAGTGGAACGCCTGGAGCACCACGCCGATCCGTCCGCGCCGCGCCGCCGCCAGCGCATCCTCGCTCATCGCCGCAAAGTCTTCGCCTGCTACCTGCAAGCTGCCGCCGCTGGCGCGCTCAAGCCCGGACAGCACCGCCATCAGGCTGCTCTTGCCCGAGCCTGACGGGCCAAGCAGCGCCAGCGTCTGGCCGTGCGGCACTTTCAGGTCGATCCCGCGCAACACTTCGACCGCGCTGTCTCCGCTGCCGAGGCTGAGAGTAAGATTGTGAGCCGCAATCGCGGGCAGGGGGCTTGTCACGGTGCGGGGATGCCATAGCTAGGGGGAAGGACAAAGGAAGTTGCGAAATGAAATGGAAACTGCTGGTGCTGCTTGCAACCCCCTTGGCTTTGCTGGGCTGCAAGGATGCCGCGCCAGTTCCTGCGCCCACGCCGCCGCCAGCCACGGCCATAACAGCATCGGCAACCTCTGCCGCCGAGCAGATCACCATTCTCGCGCTGGGCGACAGCCTGTTCGCCGGCTATGGGCTGGGGCCGGGGCAAAGCTATCCGGCACGATTGGAAGCCGCTTTGAAATCGCGCGGTATTTCGGCGCGGATCGTCAACGCGGGGGTTTCTGGCGATACCACCGCTGACGGCCTTGCGCGGGTCGATTTCGTGCTCAAGGGCATCGGGCAGAAGCCTGCGCTGGCGCTTATCAGCTTGGGCGGCAACGATATGTTGCGCGCGGTTCCGCCGGCTGAAACACGACGTAATTTAAGCGATCTGCTGAGCAAATTGCAGGCCGCCAAGGTGCCGGTGCTGCTGCTGGGCCTGCCCGCCGCGCCCAATCTGGGCAAGGACTACGCCGACGGGTTCAACCCGATCTATCCCGCGCTTGCCAAGCAATATGATGCGGGGCTGGTGCCGTTCTGGATCGCGCCGCTGCAAGGGCACCCCGAACTGCTGCAAGCCGATCACATCCACCCGACCGTGCCGGGGATCGACCGGCTGGTGGCGGCGACCATCGATCAGGTCGCCAGATCGGTGCCGAAAAAGCAGTCCTAGTTCGTCTCAATTGGCCGTTTGGGCAATGGCTCGGTTCCTCAGAGCCTCGTCGCCGCTCCGCCGGTCACCTGCCACACCGCCGCCTGATCGGCGATCGCTGCGAACGGGGCCAATTCGGTGCCGGTCAGCCACACTTGCGCGGTACCGGCTCCCAGCCGCTCGAACAGCGCAGCGCGGCGCACCGGGTCGAGATGCGCCGCCACCTCATCGAGCAGCAGCACGCCGGGGCGATCGGGCGAAAGCAGCCCGGCATGCGCCAGTGTAATCGCGATCAGCATGGCCTTTTGTTCGCCGGTTGAGCACGCGCTGGCCGGTTCGGCCTTGCCCGCCATCGTCACCGCCAGCTCGTCACGGTGCGGGCCAACCAGGCTCCGCTGCGCGGCGCGATCACGGCGGCGGCCGTCAGCCAGCGCGGCAGCGAGCGGCTCGGCTTCGAGCGGACCGCCCGGCTGGTAAGCCAGCGCCGGACGCGCAAACGGCGCTTCGGGGAGCCGATCCAGCGCAGCGCCAAGCTGCGCAATCAGCCGCGCGCGGGCCTGCGCCACTGCCGCTCCGGCCTCGGCCAGTTGCAGTTCGATTGCGCTCAGCCACTGCGGATCGGGCTCAGCCTGCGCGGCCAGCAAACGGTTGCGTTCACGCAGCGCAGCTTCGAGCTTGGCGGCGTGGCGTGCGTGGCCCGGTTCAAGCGCCAGCACCAGCCGGTCAAGGAACCGCCGCCGCGCGCCCGCGCTATCCATGAACAAGCGGTCCATCGCCGGGGTCAGCCAGCCGACGCTGAGCCATTCGCCCAGCTGCACCGCCGGACTATCCGCGCGGTTGACCTGAACCACCCGCCGCGCCGGGCGGTCGGGCCGGGTGCCGGTGCCAAGTTGAACCTGACTGGTAAGTACCTGGCCGGTCAGTTCGGCGCTGACCGCGAACCCGCCCAGCCCGCCATGCGCGGGAATGTCGGCCAGGGCAGCCCGGCGCAGCCCGCGTCCGGGGCTTAACAGTGACAACGCCTCAAGCACGTTGGTTTTGCCCGCGCCGTTCTCACCCACCAGCAGATTGAACCGCGCCGCGCCATCGAGCCGCGTATCGCGGTGATTGCGAAAATCGGTCAGCAGGATCCGGTCGAGCGCCATGCCGCGCGGATAGGTGGCGCGCGTGAAAGTGTCACGCAAAAGGCGAACACCGATTGTTGGTGAAAATCCCCAACTATTGATTGTTCATGGCGCGTCAATTTTTCGTTCATGCTGCAGAAAGCTTGAATTTGAGCCGTTTTTAACAATTGGCACAGTCGGTGCAATCACTGTGACATCTGCAGCAGACGCTGCCGAATGATAAAAACCCAGGAGACTGACCATGACTAACCAGACCTCATTCACCAGCCGGCTCGCTGCTGCTGCATCGGCCTTCATGATTTCGCTGCTGCTGATCAGCACCACTGTCAGCACCCCTTCGGCGGCGCAGGCCACCACCGTTTATGTTGGAGACGTTGCATGACCACGATTGACCATGAAGATCACACCGTCATCCCCGTTCGCGGGTTCCGCCTCGGCAAAAGCAATGCCAAGTTCATGGGCGTATGCAGCGGGATCGCCAATTTCTTTGGCTGGGACGTTAATCTGGTCCGCATCGGCTTTGCGCTTGGCACCGTGTTCGGCTTGGGTTCGCTGCTGATTGTTTACGTCGTGATTGGCCTCATCGCGGATTGAGGTTGTGCGGTGAGGCCTCGCTTTTAATCGAGCGGGGCCGGAACCGCCGCAGCTTTCGCGAATGGCGAAAAGTCGGTGCCGGTATCGAATACCTCCACGCCCTCGCGGCGTTTTAACCAGCCCACCACTGCGTAAGTCACCGGGGTCAGCAGGACTTCCCACAGCACCTTGAGCGCCCAGTTGGTGATCAACACGGTCAACACCTGAGCGTTGCTCCAAATGCCCAGGAAAGCGACCGGATAGAAGATCGCGCTGTCAACTGCCTGGCCAAACACCGTCGAGCCGATCGTCCGGGTCCAAAGCTTGTTGCCACCGGTCAGGATTTTCATTTTGGCGAGCACGAAGCTGTTGACGAATTCGCCGGCCCAGAACGCGATGACCGAAGCTGCAACGATCCGCCAGGTATTGCCAAATACGCTTTCATACGCGGCTTGCCCGCTCCAGCCCGAGGCTGGCGGCATGGCAACCACGACAAAGCTCATAAAGGCCATGAAGATCAGCGCGGCAAACCCGGCCCAAACGCAGCGGCGGGCATTTGCATAGCCATAAACCTCGGTCAGCACATCACCCAGCACATAGGACACCGGGAAAAACAGGATGCCCGCACCGAAGATCATCTGGTTCTGGCCGTCCACTAGCCAATGCCACGGCAGCCACCATGTCATGCCAACCAGCGCCGACAAGTTGACCACCGACAGTTTGCTCGCCCCGATCAGGTTCGACAGCAGCAGGATTGCGACGAACGCCGCCATCACATAATCGAAATAGCGGAAATGGCGGCGGGCGCTGCCGGTTCCGTCAAGCTGCGCTAGCTGCGTGGTCATAACAGCTGCGATAGCCCGATTTGCACGCGCCGCAAAGCCTGCCTATGTGGGCAGGGTGCGCGCCCGTAGCTCAGCTGGATAGAGCGCGAGACTTCTAATCTTGAGGTCGCAGGTTCGACCCCTGCCGGGCGCGCCAGATTTCCAGCGTGGCGTTTATTTATCGGTCACGTGTGATGCAGATCACGGCTGACACCAAACAGCATCGGTATCAGGTCAGTGCGACCCAAGCTGACGGTGTTTGCCGTCAGCCACCTTTGGCCCCTGCTCGGCAACGATGCAGGGGCATTTTTTGGCCACCAGCCTAGCCTCGTGACGCGTTTTCCAGCTTTTCGCCATCGACCGGATAACCAGCGTCCGCCGGGATAACCAGCCACGGTTCGCCGTCGCGCCGCTCCATGTACGGCGTGATCATACATGATGGAAACCGCGCCACGTGATCGAGCGCATCGGCGTAGCGGCCAAATTGCGCCAGCCGCTCAAGATTGCGGCGGGTCGGGAAAATCACCTTGATCTCGCCGCTGTCGGCCATGGCTAGCGCATCGGCGGCGCTGGCCCAGAACAAATGGGTGTTTTCGGTATCGTCGACTTTGAGGTCGACCGCCCCGGTGCCCAGATCGGCCAAGTAGAAGCGCGTGTCGAAAACCCGCATCTCGCGGTGCTTGGGCCGCCACCGCGAGAACGCGACCAGCCGGTCCAGATCGAGCGTCCAGCCCAGCTCGGTCAGCATCGGCGCAAGTTCGCCGGTGTCCAGCAACACCGCGCGCGCGCGCCGGGCTTCGGCGAGGCTGGGGTGCTGGTGAAACCCGACCGCCAGCCCGGTTTCTTCAAGCGTTTCGCGCACCGCCGCGATCCGCGCGGCCTGTTCGTCGATCGCCGCGGCATCGCTCGCGCCAAGCTGCTGCGCCAGCGCCCGATCGGCATCGTCGACCCGCCCGCCGGGAAACACCGCCGCACCGCCGGCAAACCGCATTTCCTTGGCGCGCTGCACCATCAGCACTTGCGGCGCGCCGCCAGCGGGGGCGTGGCGAAATATTACCAGCGTTGCGGCCGGGGTGGCAGGCGGCAGTTCGTCATCGGGCGCAAACATGTCTTCTTCGGTCATGGCCGCAGCCTGGCGCGCTGTCGCTGGTTTGCCAAGCGCAATTAAGCGGGCTGGGCGTCGGAATTGTTTACATTTCAGGTTACCCTATCGGCACGTATTGTGTATAAAGAGTTGAAAAACAACAGATTGGCAGACTTGGCACGGTGCCTGCATTGTATGGGAAACCCCCAAGTAGTCTCGATAGAGGCGGGGCCGCAACCTGGTCTCCGCGGTCCCGCCTCCCCGAGCTTCCCCCCAAAAAAACGCAAATTCTGAATCCCGGGCAGGTGGTTTTACCGATGGCTTGGTCAATAACGCGCTAACGCTGCGGAAAGCGTTTCTTCATGCCTGCGGGGCTATCCGGCCTGCGTCGCGATCAGGTGCGGGGGAAATTTTCAGACGTGAGCGCGAGCGCACTTCAGATCCGGAACTGGCGTAAAACCTCGTTGTTTGCGCCGATCGTGGCGATGGCGCTGGGCGGCCTGGTTCTGCTCGTCATGCTGTCGCTGTTCGTCTTGAACCGGTTCGATGCCGCTTCCGCCGATTACGAACGCGCAATTGTCAAACGCGGTATTGTCGAACACGGCAAAGAGCTTGATGCGGTGGTCGCCACGCAAGTCGACTGGGACGACGCGATCGCCAAGCTCGACAATGCGTTCGATCCGGCCTGGGCCGATTTCAATCTCGGCAATTATCTCTATACCTTCAACGGATTCACCCGTGTGTTCGTGATCGATGAGGCGGGGCGTGCGTTTTACACCGCAGTAAACGGTGAGCGCGCCGGACCTGATGCCTACATCCCGTTCAAGCAGATCACCGAACAGCTGATGCCCAAAATCCGCGCTGCCGAGCAACGCCGCGGGGCCAACAAAATCCGGCCGGGCAAAAACAATATTCTGATCCCCCCGATCCAGCAGAATGGCTTTGCCAGGATCGACGGTCAGATGTTTGTCGTGACCGCCACGCTGGTGCAGCCAGACTTTGGCAAAAAGCTGCCCAAAGGTCCGCAAGCGCCGATCACGATTGCCGCCAAACCGATCGACGCCGCGATGATCAAGACCTTTGCCGATCGTTATCTGCTTACTGCGCCGCTGCTGGTGCCGCCAGGCTTTGCGGCCGGGCAGCGCCAGCAGGTCGAGCTGCGCGGGGTTGACCGGGTGCCGCTGGCAGCGCTGGCGTGGATCCCGGCAAAGCCCGGCACACTGTTGCGGCAAAAACTGCAGTGGCCGTTGCTGGTGGGCATACTGCTGATACTGTCGCTGGCGCTGAACGTGGTCCGCCGCGGCAACAAGATTGTGCAGGAACTGATTGCCAGTGAAAAACGCTCCAAACATCTGGCTTACCACGATCTGCTGACCCAATTGCCCAACCGCGCGATGTTGTTCGAACAATTGCGGCTGCTGCTGGCCCAGCGCCAGCCAAACGAAACACAACTGGCGGTAATCTGCGTCGATCTGGACCGTTTCAAAGAGGTCAACGACACGCTGGGGCACCATGCCGGCGATCTGTTGATTCAGGCGGTGGCGGCGCGGCTGCGGGGCTGCTGCGATCAGGCGGCCCTGATCGCACGGCTGGGCGGCGACGAATTCGTGATCCTGCATGAGGTAACCAGCGCTGCGGTGCTCGAAGTGGTGCCGGGGCGGATTCTTGCGTCGATTTCCGAGCGGGTCAGCACCGAATATGGCTGGCTCGAGGTTGGCTGCTCGCTTGGCATCGCAGTTATCGACAATCCCGGGGTCGAACCGTCCGAGGCGCTGCGCTGGGCCGATGTTGCGCTGTACCGTTCCAAACAGGCCGGGCGCAATTGCGTTACCCTGTTCGAGCCCGAAATGGACGAAGCGCTGCGCTCGCGGTTATCGCTCGAAGCCGACTTGCGACTCGCCCTGCACGATGGTTCGCTGCACATGGTGTATCAACCGCAAGTCGATCGCAGCGGAACGATCATCGCGGTCGAGGCGCTGCTGCGTTGGAACCACCCGAGCAAAGGCGCGATCCCGCCCGGCATATTCGTCCCGCTGGCCGAAGAAACCGGGGTGATTCTGGCGCTGGGCGAATTCGTTTTGCGCCGCGTTTTCAGCGAGACTCACAGCTGGCAGCAGGCGCGCGTCGCGATCAATATCTCCGCGGTGCAGCTGCGCGCTGCAGGGTTCGCCGCGCTGGTCACCCGGCTGGCGGCGCAAGCCGGGGCCGATCCGGCGCGGTACGAAATCGAACTGACCGAAACCGCGCTGCTGGGAGACGACCCGGCGATCTCGGCCAACATCGAAGCGCTCAAGCGGCTGGGCTTTTCGATTGCCCTCGATGATTTTGGGACCGGTTATTCCAGCCTGTCAGTGCTGCAGCGGTTCGCGGTCGACCGGATCAAGATCGACGGTTCGTTTGTCAGCGGGCTGGGTAATTGCGGAGAATCGGATGCGCTGGTTGACGCGATGGTCAAGCTGGCGCGCGCGATGAACCTGAGCGTGATCGCCGAGGGCGTGGAAACCGAGGCGCAAAAAGACCGCTTGGTGGTGTGTGGCTGCCGTGAGTTTCAAGGGCATTTGACCGGGATGCCATTGCCCGCCGACGCCACCGCACAGCTGCTTGGCGAAGCGGTGCCGCTGGCCCGCTTGATCAAGCTGCGGGGGTAAGCCCCGCGCTGGCCATCAGCGCGTGCAATTCGCCAGCTTCGTACATTTCCATCATGATGTCGCTGCCGCCGACAAATTCGCCTTTGACATACAGCTGCGGGATGGTGGGCCAGTCGGAATAGCTTTTGATCCCCTGGCGCACGTCCATGTCCTGCAGCACATCGACGGTTTCATACGTCACGCCCAGATGATCGAGGATCGCGATCGCCTTGCTGGAAAAGCCGCACTGGGGAAACAGCGGGGTGCCCTTCATGAACAGCACCACATCGTTGCTGCCGACGATCCCGGCGATACGGACGTGCGAATCGGTCATCTCAATTCTCCAGACGCGCCAGCTAGCGACTTGGCCGGCAACTTGCTGATCAAGTGGGCACCGCGGTGGTCAGTTGCAAGGCATGCAGCTCGCCGCCCATCCGTCCGCCCAGCGCGGCGTAGACCAGCTTGTGCTGCGCGATCCGCGGCTGCCCGGCAAAGCTGGCCGATACCACATGCGCGGCGTAGTGATCGCCGTCGCCGGCCAGATCGGTGATCGTCACCGCCGCATCGGGCAGCGCGGCCAAAATCATCGCCTCGATCTGGGCGGCGGGCATCCCCATGGCTCAGCCTTCGCCCATCAAGGCGCGTTTGGCTTCGATGGCTTTGGCGGCCAGTGCCTCGCGCACATCAGCCTCAGTCGTGTCGACCCCGGCCGAGGTCAGATCGCCCAGCAGCTTGCGGACCACGTCCTCGTCGCCCGATTCCTCGAAATCGGCTTGGACCACACTGCTGGCATAGGCATCGGCTTCAACCACGGACAAGCCCATCAGCTGCGCCGCCCATTGGCCCAGCAGCTTGTTGCGGCGGGCGTGGACGCGAAAGTGCATTTCTTCGTCGTGCGCGAATTTCGATTCTTCACCGCGACCGCGGTCGTTGAAGTCAGTCATGTTTGCTCCTGATGTTCGCCAGCAGAGACCGGGCTCAGCCGGGCTTGGTCCATGGCTGGCTGGACCTGATAGATTTCGTGGCATCCCTTGCACGCACCGCGCACACTGGCAAGCGCGGCAGCGGAGCCCGGCATGGCGGAAAGCGCCGCGCCCGACGCCAGCAAAGCGGCGGCCATTGCGATCCCTGCTGCAATCATCGGCCAAGCCTTTCGTTACTGGTTCATCGTCACGACGACTTTGCCGATCGCCTTGCGGTCGGCCAGCATGGTGATCGCCTCGCCGCCTTGGGCGAGCGGAAAGGTTGCCGAAACCTTGGGGTTGATCTTGCCGGCCGCGAGCAGGTCGAACAGGGTCTGGATGTGCACCGCGTTGGCTTTGGGATCGCGCGCGGCAAATGCGCCCCAGAACACACCGCACACATCGCAGCTTTTGAGAAGCGTCAGGTTGAGCGGCAGCCGCGCGATCCCGGCCGGGAACCCGACCACGCAAAACCGGCCTTCCCACGCAATCGCGCGCACCGCCGGTTCTGAGTAATCGCCGCCAACAATGTCATACACGACGTTGGCGCCGTCC
>JANMCG010000197.1:0-9614 GCA_031361075.1 Novosphingobium sp.
CCGCCCGCGATGAGCAGGAACCACTGCCACGCGGTGTGGTGCGTATAGACCAGCGGCAGCGCAGCGAGCAGCAGCGGCGAGGATAGCGCGGCAAACCAGAACACGATCGACACTGGCTCGTCGGTGCGGCCCAGATCGCGCACCTGAATGCTGATCAGCGCCACCATCAGCCCCGCGCCCAAACCCACTGCCGCGCCAGCCGGCGGGATCAGCGCGTGGCCGGGCTGGGCGATGATCACCACCCCGGCAAAGCCCAGCGCGACCGCCAGCCAGCGGACCGGGCCAACCTTTTCGCGCAGCAGCAGCGCTGACAGGATCACTGCGAACACCGGGGTGGTAAAGCCCAGGGTGGTGCTCACCGCGAGCGGCAGCAGCAACGGCGCGCCGAAAGTGAAAAACATCCCCGTCAGCCCCAGCATCGCGCGCCGCGCGTGGCTGCCGATCCGCTGGGTGCGCAGCCGTGAGACTTGCCCGCGCAGCGCCAGCCAGCCGAAAATCAGCAGCACCGACGGGACTTGCCGCCAGAACAAAATCTCGACAAATTGGACCCCGGTCCCGGCGGTGTACTTGACCAGCATCATCAGCGTGGTCAGCACCGCGACCGCCATCAAGCGCAAGCCGAGCGCGAGCATTGGCCGCTGGACCGGCGGGGCGGGCTGGACTTGACGCATGGTGGCGCTCTAACGCGCACGGATGGACTGGCAAGCAACGATCACTGGCGGCCTCGACGAAGACTGGGTGCGCTATTTGCTGCTCCCGGGGCTGCTTGCGCTCGCGCTCACCCTAATTGGGTGGCGCGCCGAGCGCCGCCGCAAAAGCCGTAGCGATCCCGATGCGGTGCCGCTGCTGCCGTGGCGCGATATCTCGTTCTGGTCGAGCTTTGCCGCGCTGTTCCTGCTCGGCTTTGCGTGCAAGGCGTGGCTGGCGGGTTAGCGCCTTTCCTACATCGCCCACTTGTGTCCTAACCTTGCGGATGAAAGACTACGCTGCGAATCCGCAGACCCGTGCGCGCCACATCCGCGTCCCCGCGTTCCTACCTGTGCCGCTGCGCGCGCGCGCCGATGGCTGGACCCCGCTGCGGCAGGCGCAGTTCCTCGTCGCCTTGGCGCAGACGCGGTCGGTGACGAAGGCGGCCTTGGCCGCGGGAATGACGCGGGAGTCCGCGTACCGGCTGCGCGGCAAACACCGTGCCGAAAGCTTTGCCGCAGCATGGGAGGCAGTGCTGGGTGTGGCTACGAAACGAAAGGTCACAGCCGAGGAGCGAATGCGGCGTGCTTTCGACGAACTGATCAAGCCCTTGGTACGCGGCGGGCAATGCGTCGGATTGGCCCGAAAAGCCGACGATTCGGCGCTTCTTAGCCTGCTCGCGCAGCTCGATCGCAGTTCTGGCCACGGGCTATGACCGGGCGAAAGGTCACACAGTTTCGCACATCGTTTTGCGTTCCAGCGGGAACGGCAGATCGGAGCCTACAAACACGCCTCGAGGTACGCCTGATCGAACCCGAACTGGCGGGCTTTTTCCAGCGTGTAGGGGCGCAGGCCCGAGGGGCGGAATTCGCCGATGATCTTGCCGTCGTCGGTTTCGTCGAGGTATTCGAACTTGAACAGCGACTGGGTGACGATCACGTCGCCTTCCATCCCGATCACTTCGGTGATCTCGGTGGTGCGGCGCGAGCCATCGCGCAGGCGCTTGACCTGGACGATGATGTCGACCGATTCGGCGATCTGGCGGCTGATGGCTTCCTTGGGAATCTTGATGTCGCCCATCAGGATCATGTTTTCCATACGGCCCAGGCACTCGCGCGGGGAGTTGGCGTGCAGCGTGCACATCGAGCCATCGTGGCCGGTGTTCATGGCGGCGAGCAAATCGAACGCTTCCGCGCCGCGGATTTCGCCCAGGATGATCCGGTCAGGCCGCATGCGCAGCGCGTTCTTGACCAGATCGCCAATGGTGATCGCGCCCTGGCCTTCAAGGTTAGGCGGGCGCGTTTCAAGCGGCAGCCAGTGCGGCTGCTGGAGCCGCAGTTCGGCGGCGTCTTCGATCGTCAGCACGCGCTCGCCCGGGTCGATCATCTTGGACAGCGCGTTGAGCATGGTGGTCTTGCCCGAACCGGTACCGCCCGAGATAACCACGTTCATCCGGCATGCGCCGGCGATCTTCAGGCAGGTCGCCATCTTTTCGCTCATCGAACCAAAGTCCTTGAGCATGTCGATGGTGATCGGCTTTTCGGAAAACTTACGAATCGAGATCGCAGTACCGCGCAAGCTGAGCGGCGGGACGATGACGTTGACGCGGCTGCCGTCCTTCAGGCGGGCATCGGCCAGCGGGGTGGTCTGATCGACCCGGCGGCCAACCTGATTGACGATCCGCTGGGCGATCTGGAACAAGTGCTGCTCATCACGGAAGCGGATCGGGGCAAGTGTCAGCTTGCCCTTCTTTTCGATGTAGGTCTGATCGGGACCATTGACCATGATGTCCGAAATATCGGGATCGTTGAGCAATTCTTCGAGCGGACCGAAGCCCAGCAGCTCGTCGATCAGGACCTTTTCCAGCGCGAACTGTTCGCGCCGGTTGAGCGTAACCTTCAGTTCGGCCAGCACTTCCATGATGATCGGGCGGAATTCTTCGCTGAGTTCGTCCTTGGTCAGCGTCGCGGCGGCTTCGGGATCGACTCGTTCAAGCAGGCGCGGCAGCACCTGTTCCTTGATCTTGTGAACCGAAGCTTCGAAACCTTCGGCGTTATACTGGTTTTCGTGGACGCCGTTTACGCGGTCGGCCAGCCGGGTCATCGCATCCGATTTGCTGTTCGGTCCGCCGCCGTCAAGCGGGGGCAGCGCCATTGACGCATCTTCGCCGGGCAGCGGCGGAAATTGGTCGCCGCCCAGGGAATTGCCGCCGGGTGACTTTGCCGCCTCAGCGCCTCCCTTCATCGGACGGGCAACGCCGAATTGCGGGCGTGACCCCGGGCTCATGCTGCCCGCGCCGTTACGTCGTCCGAATGCGCTCATTGTTACCAAACCCCGGATAATGTGGAGCAATCATGCCGTAACATGCCTACTCCTTGGCTTATCGGAATGGTGAATAACCGCTAAACTTTGAAGATTCCCTAATGGCGCTGCAGGAAACCCGGCGCAGTCCGGTCAGGCTTTGCCAGTCGCCAGGCAGATTGCTACAGCGGCGGTTCAGCCCCGCGCCAATAGAGGATGCCCGATGAACCGCCTGCTCCTCGCCGCTCTGCTGCTACTCGCAGCGCCCAGTACCGCGCAAACGATTGCGCAGCCGGTCTTGCCGGCGTGGCTGGCGGGCACTTGGGCGATGGAAGATGGCGCGACCTGGGCCGACGAATTGTGGACCGATGCCCGCGGCGGGGTGATGCTGGGCGTCTCGCGCAACGGCTTTGGGCCCGATTTGAAAAGCTGGGAGTTGACGCAGATCAAGACCCGCAAAGACGGCTCGCTGGCGTTCATCGCGCAAGCCGATGGCAAGCCCGCGGTCGAATTTCCGCTGGTACTGATCAGCGCCGAGGCGATCGAATTTGCCAACCCGGCGCATGACTATCCGCAGCGCATTCGCTATTGGCGGCAAGGCAAGCTGCTGATGGCCGAGGTTTCGAAGCTCGACGGCAGCGAAGTGATGCGGTGGAATTACCGCCCGGTGATCCCGCCGCGCGATCAGGTGGAGTAAGTGATGCGGGGGCGCCAGTTCAGTCAGGTCGATGTGTTCACGGCAGTGCCGTACAAAGGCAACCCGGTGGCGGTGGTGCTGGACGGCGATGGGCTGTCCGACGCCGAGATGCAGACTTTCGCCAATTGGACCAACTTGTCCGAGACCACCTTCGTGCTGCCGCCGAGCAACGCTGCAGCCGATTACCGCGTGCGGATATTTACCCCCAAAGCCGAGCTGCCGTTCGCCGGGCACCCAACCCTGGGCACAGCGCATGCGGTGCTCGAAGCGGGGATCGCGGCGCCCAGGCAGGGCAAATTGGTGCAGCAGTGCGCGGTCGGGCTGGTCGATCTGGATGTGGGTGAGGGCGCCTTGTCGTTCCGCTTGCCGCGCTATGCCGTGAACGACGCACCGGGCGGCCAGGAGGCCACCGCATGGATTGGCGGCGCGGCGTTGAACAGCGCAGCCAAGGCGGTTGATGTCGGGCCGGTGTGGCTGATTGTGGAACTCGCTCGGATTGCCGAGCTTGAGCAGCTGCAGCACGACCCTGCCCGTCTGACCGCCTACTACGAGCAGTTCGGGCTGACCGGCGCGACGCTTTTTGCCGTTGACGGTAACCGCGTCGTAGTGCGCAGCTTTGCCCCCGGCGATGGCATTCCCGAAGATCCGGTCTGCGGCAGCGGCAACGGCGCGGTCGCGGCGTACCGGTTATGGGCCGGGCAAATCGCCAGCGGCGATCAGTACCGCGCAAGCCAAGGGCGCCAGCTTGGCCGCGACGGCTGGATCGATATCCGCATCGACGGCGCTGACATCCATGTTGGCGGGGCCTGCGTGACCTGCGTGACGGGACAGATCCGGCTCTGAAATTTTTACCACTTTGCGTTATGCGGCGCGGATGGAACCCGCCGCCCCCACGCCTGCCATGCCAAGCCGGGGGGCAATCGCGCCGGGTTTGTCGCTGTATCTGGAGCTGCTGCGACTGCTGGCCGCGACCGAGGTGGTGCTGTTCCACATCAACAGGTTCGCGATGCTCGGCGGTCAGCGGGCGGCGTGGAATGCGTTTGGCCACGAAGCGGTGGTGGTGTTCTTCGTGCTGTCGGGCTTTGTCATCGCCTTCGCCGCCGAGACCCGCGAGCGCACAGCCAAGGCTTATGCGGTCAGCCGCCTGACCCGGATTTACTCGGTCGCGCTGCCGTGCCTGCTGTTCACGATGCTGTTCGACCGGATCGGGATTGCTTTGCTGCCGCAGCTTTACGACGGACTGATTACCGATGGTTCGGCGTTGGTGCGGCTGGCACTGGGCGCGCTGTTCCTCAACGAAAGCTGGACCGTCTCGGCGCAGATGTTCTCAAACACGCCGTATTGGTCGATCGCTTACGAATTCTGGTATTACGCGCTGTTTGCCGGACTGTTCTATTTCCGCGGCTGGGCGCGGGTGTGTGTCACCGTGCTGGCCGGCCTGATTGCCGGCTACAAAATCCTGCTGCTGTTTCCGATCTGGGCGCTGGGCTGGGCGGTTTACCGGTGGACTCGCGCGCATTCGGTCAAGCCGCTGCTCGGGCTGGCGCTGTTCATCCAGCCCGCAGCGGTGCTGTATTTGGCTGATAGCCAGCAGTGGACGCGTCACGCCGGTGAATGGCTCGCCGCGGTAATTGGGCAGGAGCATTGGCGAGTTGGCCTGAGCTGGTCGCGTTACGTGTTGACCGATACGGTGCTGGGCTGTTCCATGGCGGCGCATTTCGTTGGAGCGGCGGCGCTAAGTCCGTGGCTGGAGCGCGGTTTGCAGCCGTTCGCTCGGGCGGTTAAGTGGCTGACGGCACGCTCGTTCACGCTGTATTTGCTGCATCAGCCTGCGATGCTGCTGGCTGGTGCTGTGTTGGTTACGCTGCGCGTGCCGCTGTTCGGGTCTTGGAGTGTATTTGCGGCAACCTGGATTATCGTGCTTTCGGTGGCGCAAGTCAGCGAATTGCAAAAGCACCGGTTCAAGCCGATGATCGTGTGGTTGCTTGACTGGCCGGAGCGGAGTTCAGTGCTCCGCCAAAGGGCAGCGTCTGCAAAATAGCGTGACCGGCAACCGCAGGGAAACTTTCGCCCCAATGCCGACAACGGTCAACCTTCGACGTATTCGGCCAGCACGGTCAAGCCGTTTTCGCCGACTTCAGCAAACCCGCCGCGGATCTGGACATGCTCAGGCTCTGCGCCATCGGTTTTATAGACCCGCAGTTCGCCGTCACGCATCGTCGCCATCATCGGCGCGTGGCCTGCCAGCACGCCGAAATCGCCCTCGGTGCCGGGCACGGTGACCATATAAACTTCTTCCGAACGGACGAGGCGGGCCGGGGTGACGAGTTCGAAGTGGAGCATTTGGGTTCTCCCCCCTCCCGCTTGCGGGAAGGGTCGGGGGTGGGTCTGTATGCTTGAGGCAGGACTGGCCCACCCCTGGCCCCTCCCGCAAGCGGGAGGGGAAGTTGGATCAGGCTTCGTCAGCCATCTTCTTGGCTTTGGCAACCGCTTCATCGATCCCGCCAACCATGTAGAACGCGGCTTCGGGCAGATGATCGTATTCGCCGTCAACAACCGCCTTGAAGCTCTTCACGGTGTCTTCCACCTGAACGAACTTGCCCGGAATGTTGGTGAACACTTCGGCAACGTGGAATGGCTGGCTGAGGAAACGCTGGATCTTGCGGGCGCGCTGGACAGTCAGCTTGTCTTCTTCCGACAGCTCATCCATCCCCAGAATGGCGATGATGTCCTGCAGGCTCTTGTACTTCTGCAGCGTTTCCTGGACGCGGCGCGCAGTATCATAATGCTCTTGGCCAACAACCGCCGGGGTCAACACGCGCGAGGTCGAATCGAGCGGATCGACCGCTGGGTAGATGCCAAGTTCCGAGATGGCGCGGTTAAGCGTGGTGGTCGCGTCCAAATGGGCGAATGAGGCAGCAGGCGCGGGATCGGTAAGATCGTCGGCCGGAACGTAAATCGCCTGAACCGAAGTGATCGAACCCTTGTTGGTCGAGGTAATCCGTTCTTGCAGCTGGCCCATGTCGGTGGCGAGGGTCGGCTGGTAGCCCACGGCCGAAGGAATACGCCCGAGCAGCGCCGACACTTCCGACCCGGCCTGGGTAAAGCGGAAGATATTGTCGATGAAGAACAGCACGTCCTGGCCTTCTTCGTCGCGGAAATATTCGGCCATGGTCAAGCCCGAAAGCGCAACGCGCGCACGCGCCCCCGGCGGCTCGTTCATCTGGCCGAAGACGAGCGCAACTTTCGAACCCTCTGGGGTCGGGTTGCCATCGGCATCCTTGGCGATCACCCCTGCGTCGAGGAATTCGTGGTACAGATCGTTGCCTTCGCGGGTCCGTTCGCCCACGCCAGCAAACACCGAAACGCCGCCGTGGCCCTTGGCGATGTTGTTGATCAGTTCCTGGATTAGCACGGTTTTGCCCACGCCAGCACCGCCGAACAAGCCGATCTTACCGCCGCGCGCATACGGTGCGAGCAGATCGATCACCTTGATCCCGGTGACCAGCACCGCGGCTTCGGTCGACTGGTCGATGAATTCGGGAGCCATCGCGTGGATCGGGTTGCGCTTGGCCGCGTTTACCGGGCCGCGTTCGTCAATTGGCTCACCGATCACGTTCATGATGCGGCCCAGCGTCATCGGGCCGACCGGCACCGAGATCTGCGCGCCGGTTGCGGTCACCGCTTGGCCGCGGGTCAGACCGTCGGTTGCGTCCATCGCGATGGTGCGGACGGTGTTCTCGCCCAGATGCTGCGCAACTTCGAGCACCAGCCGGTTGCCGTTGTTGTCGGTTTCGAGCGCCGAGAGGATCGCCGGCAGTTCGCCCTCGAAGCTCACGTCGACGACGGCGCCGATGACCTGGCTGATCTTGCCGGTTCCGGCGGTGGTGGCGGCCTTCGGGGCTGCCTTGGTCTTGGTGGCGGTGGCCATGGTATTACCCTTTTCGCTTTCCTAAGGCCTTCAAAAGTGCGGCCTTGATTTCATTCACAATTTTCTCATCGGAATGAGAATACAAATTCACTGGTCCGGCTGCAATTCGACCATTCAATCTATATGTAATTTCTGGGGCTCTAGATGCTCGCTGCTGCCCATATAGGAATGCAACTATTGACCCTAACCCTAGCAAAATCACAAATTGAAGGCTCGTAAAAGGCTGCATTCCAGTTTGATATGGCAAGTTTTGAAAGCGAAGAACGCATGCCAAGGCGAGCGCCGCCGATAATCCATAGCAAACTATTGGTATCCAGTTTTTCGTATTCTCCTTCAAAATTTCCAAATCTTTCAATTCATGCAGAGCAAAGACTTTGCCAGTTGATCGAAAATTCACATCATCGATCGTGACATCATACTTTGCCCAAGGCATCAAAGCGCCTCCGCTCCCGCAATGATCTCGATGAGTTCGGTCGTGATCGCGGCCTGGCGGCTGCGGTTGTACTGGATGGTCAGCTTCTGGATCAGATCGCCCGCGTTGCGCGTGGCGTTGTCCATCGCGGTCATCGATGCGCCTTGTTCGGACGCCTGATTTTCGAGCAATGCGCCGAACAGTTGAGTCTTCAGATATCGCGGCAGCAATTCGGCAAGGATTTCTTCTTCCTCGGGCTCGTATTCCACGGCTGCGCCTGCGCTCGACACAGCGCTTGCCGGGGCCGGGACGGGGATGATCTGCTGCCGAGTTGGTTCTTGCGTCAAGGCATTGCGGAATCGCGAATAGAACAAGTGCGCGACATCGAACTTCCCATCCTCGAACAGCGCCAACAACTCGCCCGCGACCGCAGCCGCTTCTGTAAAGCCGGGCTCGCGCACTTCGCTGGTATCGAACGACGCAAGGATGGCCGAAGGATAGGCGCGGCGGATCACCGCGCGGCCCTTGCGGCCGATCAGATAGAACAGCACGGTCTTGCCAGCCGCTTCAAGCTCGCGTGCCTGAACCAGTGCAGCTTTGACGATGTTGGCGTTGAACGCGCCGGCCAGACCCTTGTCGGAATTGGCGACGACCAGCAGGTGAACCTGATCCTTGCCCGTGCCCGCCATCAGTCGGGGCGCGCTGGCGTTGCCCGCCACTTTGCCTGACAAGCTGGCCATGACGGCGGCGAACCGCGTGGCATAGGGCCGCGCAGCTTCGGCATTAGCCTGCGCCTTGCGAAGCTTGGCGGCCGCGACCATCTGCTTGGCCTTGGTGATCTTCTGGGTCGATTTGACCGAGTTGATCCGCCCTTTAAGTTCCTTAAGCGAGGCCATGAAGCCTTACCCTTTCAAGTGATTCAGGCGAACTGCTTCGCGAAAGCGTCAAGCGCCGCGACGGTCTGCTTCTTGGCATCATCGCCAAAATCGCGGCTGTCACGGATCAGGGTCAGCGTATCGGCGTGCTTGTCGTGCATGAAGCTGAGCATTTCGGCTTCATAACGGGTCACATCGCCCACTGGCAGCGCATCAAGATAGCCATTTGTCCCGGCGAAGATCGACAGCGTCTGCTCTTCGAACGACAGCGGGCTGAACTGCGCCTGCTTGAGCAGCTCGGTCAAACGAGCGCCGCGGTTAAGCAGCTTTTGCGTTGAGGCATCGAGGTCCGACCCGAACTGTGCGAAAGCCGCCATTTCGCGGTATTGCGCCAGCTCCAGCTTGATCGAGCCGGACACCTTCTTCAGTGCTTTGGTCTGTGCGGCGGAACCGACGCGGCTTACCGACAGGCCGACGTTGATCGCCGGGCGAATGCCCTGGTAGAACAAGCCGGTTTCCAGGAAGATCTGCCCGTCGGTGATCGAAATCACGTTGGTGGGAATATAGGCCGAGACGTCGCCCGCCTGGGTTTCGATGATCGGCAGCGCCGTCAAAGATCCGCCGCCGTTGTCGTCGTTCATCTTGGCGGCGCGCTCGAGCAGGCGTGAATGGAGATAGAAGACGTCGCCCGGATAGGCTTCGCGGCCCGGC
>JANMCG010000191.1:0-18203 GCA_031361075.1 Novosphingobium sp.
AGTGGTCCGATCGCGTTCCGCTATCCGCGCGGCAATGGCACCGGAGCGGAACTGCCGGTGCTGCCGCAGCGGCTCGAGATCGGCAAGGGCCGGGTGGTCAAGCAAGGCAGCAAGGTTGCGCTGCTGTCGCTGGGCACGCGGCTGGCCGAAGCGCTCAAGGCGGCCGATGCACTTGATGCGAAAGGGCTGTCGACCACGGTCGCCGACCTGCGGTTTGCCAAACCGCTCGACGAAGCGCTGATCCGCCAGCTGATGGCCTCGCACGATGTGATCGTGACGGTCGAGGAAGGCAGCATCGGCGGGCTTGGCGCGCATGTGCTGACGATGGCGAGCGACGCCGGGCTGACGGACGCGGGGCTTAAAATTCGCACGCTGCGGCTGCCTGATCTGTTTCAGGACCATGACAGCCCGGACAAGCAATACGATCTGGCCGGGCTTAACGCGGGCGGGATTGTCGACTGCGTGCTCAAAGCGCTGCGGCACAATTCAGCCGGGGTGGAAGAGGCCCGGGCTTGAGCCAGACCGGTGCGCTGCGGGTGATAACCGGGATCATCGGCGGCTGCTTGCTGGCTTATGCGGCGCTGACGGCGGGTGTCTATTTTGCGCAAGCCAGCCTGATTTACCCCGCGCCGCACCGCACCGACGATCGCCCTGCTGGCTATCAGCAGATCACGGTGCAGACCGCCGATGGCCTGCGGTTGCAAGCACTGTATCGTTCGCCGCAGGCGGGCCGCCGCGTGGTGGTGTTTTTTCACGGCAACGGCGATGGCTGGGCCGGGGCGGCTGAGGCTAACCGGCTGCTGGCCGAGGCCGGGTACGGCGTGGTGCTGGCCGAATATCGCGGTTACGGAGCCAATCCGGGCAAGCCAGGCGAGGCCGGATTTTACACCGATGGCCGCGCTGTGCTGGCGTGGCTGGGGGCGCAGGGAATCGGCCTGGAGCGAACCGTGCTGGTCGGCAATTCGATCGGTTCGGGCATCGCCGTGCAACTGGCCAGCGAACTGCGCCCGGCCGGACTGATCCTGATCTCCGCCTTCACCAGCTTGCCCGATGTGGTCGCACTCAAATTGCCGTGGTTCCCGGCTCGCTGGCTGGTGCGCGATCGCTATGACAACCGCGGCAAGCTGAGCCAGGTCAATGTCCCGGTGTTGCTGCTGCACGGGGCGGCAGACCGGCTGATCCCGGCGGCGCAAGCGCGGGCGTTGCAGGCGGCAAATCCGCGCGCGCGGCTGGTGGTGGTGCCGGGCTTCGGGCACGAGCTGGCTTATCAGCACGCAGCCCAGCAGCTTGAGCTCGATTGGCTGGATAAACTCTGATCCGGACGTGGTATGCCGCCGTCCAGCATGACCCGTGAATTCCGCAAAGCCTTGACCGCACTGTTTGTGATTCAGTTCTTCAGCTGGAGCGCGATGTTTGCGCTATGGATTTATGCGCTGCCGCTGGTCGGCGCGCAAATTCTCCAGGTACCGCTGGCCGGGGCGGGGTTGCAAACGGTGCTGGTGACGGTCAGCTTGTGTTACGCAGTTTACGCCTTGCTTGGCACGCTGGGCGGGTTCGTGTTGCCCGGGCTGATCGGCCGGCTGGGGCATGGCGCGGTGCTGGGGCTGTGCTTGCTGGCGGGTGCAGCCGGGCTGGCGCTGTTGGCGTGCGCGACCGGCATCAGCGCGCTGATCGCTGCGTTCGTGCTGATCGGGATTGGCTGGAGCGCGATGGGCGCGGTGCCGTACGGCCTGCTGGCGCGGATGGTTCCGGCAGGACGCGGCGCGCACTTTACCCGCATCTTCGGATTCTCGACTGTGTTGCCGCAGATCGTGACGACCTTGGGGCTGGCGCTCTTCGCGCCGCGTCTGCTCGGCAGCGATCCCGCGCGGGTAATCGGCCTGGGCGCGGCAGCAATGGCTATTGCCGGGCTGCTGGCGCTGCTGCTGCGCCGGACCTTCGCCGCCGCCGATGCCGATCACGAGGAATGGTAGCGCGCTAAATCCAGCGCCACGCACCCGCAGCAACGCCGATCAGCGGAATGTGCGACCAGGTCGCGGCGAACCACAGCACGATGCCGCCCAGCCACGGGACCAGCCCCGCCGCAGCAAAGCCGCCCAGCCGCGGCCAGTAAGCGGTGCGGCGCGACCAGACCGACCAGGCTTCGCCCAGCAGCACCCGCTTCTTGCGATCTTGCAGATGTGCGCCGACCAGCGCGAGCACGCCGACCGCCAGGCTCAGCACAAACACCCGCGCCACCGGGCTGACCAGCACATGCGCCGCACTCCACAGCGCAAAGCTCCACATCATCGGGTGGCGGGTAATCTTGAACACCCCGCGCGGCTGACGGCTGGCGGCCGTCTTTGCGCTCGCTGGGGGCTGCACCAGGGCGGGATTGCCGCCGAACGACCCGGCCAGCAGCACTGACGCGGCCAGCATCAGCGCGCTCGCGGCAATCCACACGCCTTGCGCGGTGCCGTTCCACAGCGGAGCAGCTTGCTCGGGCACAGCGCGGAAGGCCAGCACCATCCAGACAAAGGTCGCCACCGCGACCAGCGAATAAAGCCCTTGAAACCCGGCTTGGCCTAATCGTTTGATCAGTGTGCCGCGCAGCGGATGCGACAAGGCGAAATGACTGCCGACAAACGCCAGCGCGGCGGCGATCAAATGCGCCAATTCCTGATCCACTGCAGGTCTCCCAAGTTCAGCCGGGGCTTAGCCCGCGCTTACCATTCGTACGCTTTGGGCAAAGCGCCTTCGCCCGGTTTGCTGTACCGTTCGCGCAGCCGGGTTTGATGATTTCCAAGCGGCTGTTCGATCCCGTCAATCAACACCCGTACCACTCCCGACGAAACTTCGAGCGGATCGCCGTCCCAGATCACCACATCGCCTGCGCGCCCGGGGCGCAAGCTGCCAAACCTGTCGCCCATGCCCAGCGCTTCGGCCGGTCCCGAACTGATCGCGGCGAAAGCCTGACCCCAGCTTAGCCCGCTGGCGCCAGGCACTTTGGCCAAACCGACCAGATTACCGGCATATTGCGGCGCATAACGCGGTTGATCGCCAAACGCGCCAAGCGAAACTTTGACCCCGGCGGCTTTCATCCGTCCGACGTTCGATTGGGTCGCGCCCAATTGCTCGAACGAATTGGGCAGGTCGGTCAGCGGAGTGGCCAGCACCGGCACCCCTGATCTGGCCAACTCGCCCGCGACCATCCAGCCCTCTGCGGCGCCGACGATGATCAGTTTGAGCAGCGGGAAATCGCGCTGCAGGCTCAGCACCATGCGGATGTCCGAGGCGCGCTCGACATGGACATAAAGCGGCTGCTTGCCGCTGACCACCGCACCCAGCGCAGCGGCATCGCGGCGGGTCAGCAGCACGTCGTCGCGGCGCGGCCCGGCGGGGGCGAGGGTCAGCTCCCTGGCTTCGGTCAGTGCGTTGAACAGCACGGCGTAAGTCGCGGCGCGGCTGCCCCCGGCGCGGCGCGCGCCGGTTTCGCCCAGTTCGACATACTGGAACGCGCGCGGCACCGTCACCGCGTTGGGATCGGCGCCAAGGTCGATGATCGCGCCCTGCCCGCCGAAGATGCTGCTGGTGCCAATGGGTGCGACCGCAGCGCGGGTCACCCCGCCGGCGCGGCTCACCTGGATCGGCAGATCGTCTGGATTGATTGCCGCCGAGACATCGAGCGCGGCGCTGAACGGGCTCTTGTCTGCGTCCGAATCGTTGCTGTCCTCGACCGCGCCGACATCGACCAGCCCCAGATCGGTCACTGCGACGACCAGCCCGGGGGTAACCCATTTGCCTTCGGCGTCGATTGTCTTGACCCCTGGCGGGATTACCACGGCTGGCCCGGCGGCAATCACTTTGCCCGCGCGGATCAGGACGGTGCCGTTGCCCAGCGGACCACTGCCATCGCCGATCACCAGCCTGCCATTGGTGATTGCGACGTCCTGCGCTTGGGTGGGGGCAGCAGATACGACCGCCGCCAGCGCGGTTCCGGCAACGAGCAGCGCGGCCCTCACTTGACGTCTCCTTCGCCCGGCTGGCCAAGCTCGAAATCGCTGACCGCGCGGCGTTTGCGGTTGGCGCTATCGAACATCAGCGCACCATCGACCCAGACTTTTTCGGGGCGCGAATAGACCGACAGCGGATTGCCGTTCCACAGCACCACGTCGCCCATTTTGCCCGCTTCAAGGCTGCCGGTTTGCTTGTCGATCCCCAGCGCCTTGGCGGGGTTGATCGTCAGCCAGCGAATTACCTCGGCATCGGCGATTTCCACCCCGACGCGGCGCGCGTCGCCTTGCGCTTTAGCGGCTTCCTGATTGAGCCGCTGGATCCCGTTTTCGTCATCCGAATGGATCACCACGCAGGCCCCGGCTTTGTACAGCAGTCCGGCATTTTCGGGGATGGCGTCGTAAGCTTCCATCTTGAAGCCCCACCAGTCCGACCAGATCGCCGCGCAAGTGTCCGACGCTTTAAGCAGGTCTCCAATCTTGTACGCCTCGATCGCATGGTGGAACGCGCTGACATGATAGCCAAACTCTTTGGCCATATCGAGCACCAACGCCATCTCGTCGGCGCGGTAGCAGTGATTCTGCACCAGAATGCTGCCGTCGAGCACACCCGCAAGTGTTTCCATGCCCAGATCGCGGGTTTCAAGCTTGCCCGCCTCGCGCTTGGCGCGATACTCCTTGGCCTTGATCCAGGTCGCACGGTCCACCGCGAAGTTGCCCATCCGGGTCGAAGGTATCCGGCCTTTGCTGCCGTACACTCGCTTGGGGTTTTCGCCGCAAGCCATCTTGAGCCCGTAAGGTGCGCCGGGGAACTTCATGCCCTGCACGGTGCGACTGTAGACATTTTTGAGCACCACCGAACGCCCGCCCATCAGGTTGGCCGAGCCAGGCAGAATTTCCAGACTGGTGATCCCGCCATTGGCCATCGCGCGCGAAAAGCCGGGGTCTTGCGGCCACACCGAATGCTCGGCCCAGACCTCGGGCGTGGTTGGTGCGGTGGCTTCGTTGCCGTCCGAATTGGCCTCCACGCCCGGGCTGGGATAGACCCCCAGATGGCTGTGGATGTCGATGATCCCGGGGGTGACGAATTTGCCGGCCGCATCGATCCGGGTAAAACCATCGGGCACTGCCAGATCGGGGCCGCCCAGCGCCATCACCTTGCCGTCGGCAATCAGCACCGTGCCGCGCTCGATCCGCCCGCCCAGGCCATCGTAGACCGTCGCGCCGATCAGCGCGGTCGGCCCGCCGGGATAAGCGCGGTAGGTCGAAGGATAAGGATTGGTGTCGAAATCGCGCGCGGCCTTCACCGCCGGGCTTTCGTCCTTCTTGTCCTTGGCGTGGCCAGCGCCGCCGCAAACCGCGACCAGCACCAGAGCCAGCGCGGCGCCCCGCGCGAGGCGGGACGCCATCACGCTACCGTCTCGGCCGGAACGTGATCGTCGGGCGCGCCGCGGTCCTCAAGCGTATCGAGGTGCATCCAGCGTTTGACGATCGGCGAGAGCAGCAGGACAACCACCGAAATCCCGATCGCGATCCAGCCGATCTTCGAATAGATCGCCAAGGTCAGCTCCTTCGACATTTCGCCGCCTTCGCCGCCGGTTGCTTCACCGATTTTGCCCGCGACGAAGTTGCCCACCGCGGTCATATAGAACCACGCGCCCATCACGAAGCTCGCGAGGTGGAGCGGCGCGAGCCGCGCCATCGCGGACAGGCCCACTGGCGAGAGGCACAGTTCGGCGGTGGTGTGGAGCAGATAGATCAGGAACACGAACAACACCGGGGTCAGCGCTGCGCCGCCAACCGAATTGGCCCCCCACACGAACACCAGGAAGCCCAGCCCGACCTGGGTCAGCGCCAGCCCGAACTTGGCCGGAGCCGATGGCTCAAGCCCCTTGCGGCCCAGATACTGCCACAGCGCGGCGAACAGCGGCGCAAACAGCACGATGTAAATCGGGTTGATCGACTGGAACAGGCTGGTCGGCACCCCGCCCTTGTCGACGAATTTGTCGGTGAACAGGTTGAGGCTGCCGCCGGCCTGCTCGAACAAGCCCCAGAACAGCGGATTGAGCGCGATCAGGAACAGCATTGCGAAGATCCGCTCGCGCGGTTCCTTGGGCAGCTTGAACGCTTCGTACAGCGTGTAGCCGAGCATCGCGAGGCCAGTGACGATCAGCAGGTTCTGGATCACCGCCGTGTACTGTATCAGCATCCAGATCACCGCGACCGCGCCGATGCCGATTGCATACAGCGACCATTCGCGGCTTTGCGTGAGCAACGCCGGAGCCTCGCCCCGGCCCTGCAGCGCCGGTTTGCCGACCACAAAGATCAGCAGCCCGATGACCATGCCGATGCCCGCCAGGCCAAAGCCGTAAGACCAGCCGATGGTTTCGCCCAGGTAACCGACCAGGATCGTACCCAGCGCCGCGCCGACGTTCACGCCCATGTAGAAGATGGTGTAGGCGGCATCGCGGCGGATATCCGACATTTTGTAGAGCTGGCCGACGATCACCGAGATATTGGCCTTGAGGAAGCCCGAGCCGACGATGATGAAGGCGAGCGCTGACCAGAACACGTTGATCACCGGATCGCTTTGCCCGCCGCCGCCTTCGACCGCCATCAGCCCGTGGCCGATTGCCAGCAGCACCCCGCCGAAAATCACCGCCTTGCGCTGGCCCAGATAGCGATCGGCGATCAGCCCGCCGAGCACCGGCGTGATATAGACGAGCGCGCCGTAGGCACCGTAGATCAGGTTGGAATCGCTGTCCGAATAAAGCCAGTGCTTGGTCAGATACAGCACCAGCAGCGCGCGCATCCCGTAATAGGAAAAGCGTTCCCACATCTCGGCGTAAAACAGCACGAACAGCCCGCGCGGATGGCCCGCTACCGTGTCGCTCTTGCGCGCGGCGATTGCCGCGCCGATTGCCAGAAATGCGAACAGGAACACCGCGGCAATCGCCGCGATCCAATCACCCTCGTTCCACAGCGCCATCTGTTTCATGCTTGGTCCCCAAAAATCAGTCGCCGGCCGTGCCGAGCGTATCTGCCCCGAAACCTAACCGCGATTTCGCCGCTGTGAAGTGAAATTCGTCAATTGTGTTCGATTGTTGCGGGAGCGATAGACCTTGCCTGCCGCGCTGTATTATGGCACTGATGCACCATGCAAAACACCAGCAAACCGGTTTATCTCAAATTGCGCGATCTGATCGCTGCCGCGATCATCGACGGGACTTACGGCGAAGGCGCGATGCTGCCGTCGGTGCGTGCGTTTGCAGTGCAGCAGGGGGCCAACCCGCTGACCGTGGCCAAGGCGTACCAGCAGTTTCAGCTCGACGGGCTGGTCGAAGTGCAGCGCGGGGTGGGAATGTTCGTGGCGCGCGGCGCGGCGGACAAGCTGCGGCGCAGCGAACGCGCGGCGTTCCTGACGTACGAATGGCCTGCTTTGCGCACCCGGATCGAGCGGCTGGGACTCGCGCCGCACGATCTGTTAACCGATCAATTAGCGATTAGCGAACAAGCCGGTTGCGCCGGGGTGTAGCATTTGGCACAGTCGCCCCGCGCAAGTTTGCTTGCAGCGGGCCGCAAGCAAACTTGCGGCGGGATTGGCGAAATTTGGGGGCAGGTCGCCGGGCGGCGATTTGTTGAGAGGCAGGATATGATCCGATCAGAATTGCTACACGCGCTGGCGCAGGAAAATCCTGGTTTGCGGGTCGAAGAAATCGAAAAAGCGGTCAGCGCGTTTTTTGACGAGATCGCGGGTCGGTTGGCCGACGGCGGCCGGGTCGAACTGCGCGGCTTTGGCGCATTTTCCACCCGCGCGCGCGATGCGCGCAAGGGCCGCAACCCGCGTACCGGCGAAACGGTCGACGTGCCGGGCAAAAGCGTGCCTTACTTCAAACCCGGCAAGGAAATGCGCGCGCGCCTTAACGCGGATTAGCGTTTGCTGTGCGCGCGATTTGCATCCGCAAATCGCTTGTTGCAAGGCAGGGATGGATATCCCTGCCGCCCCGCCGTATGGCGGCAAGCAAAGCGGACGTGGCGGAATGGTAGACGCCGGGGACTTAAAATCCCCTGAGCTTTGCTCGTGTGGGTTCGAGTCCCACCGTCCGCACCACACCCCCCCGATCAAGGCATGGAAATCTGCCCCGTTACGGGCTTGTCCCTAATGCGGACTTGAGCCCCTGTTGGCTGCGCGCGGCTAGACACCCGGCTGCGCGCTGTCATCGGGCTGCGTTGGGGGATCGTATGGCTCGCACTTCGGCACAGACAGACGCTGCCGCGCGGCACCTTGCGCCACACAGCGCATCAAAGCCTCCGCAAGAGTGCGCGGGCGATGCCCCGTTTAGCGCCGAGCAACGCGCCGCCAAGCGCATCCGGCTGCTGCTGCGCGTGGCCAAACTGCGCACCTCGCTCGGCGAATTTCTGTGCGTGCTGCGCGACGTTTCGGACAAAGGCCTCAAAATCCGGGTGTTCCACAAGGTCCCCAAGGACGAAATCTGCGAGCTCGAACTGGGCGGGGGCGAGGTCTATCGGCTGAGCCGGATCTGGCAACGCAGCGACCATGCCGGGTTCAAATTCGCCGACGGTCCGATCGCGGTCGAACAGCTGATCGCCGAAGCCGGGCCGTTCCCCAAACGCCACATCCGGTTGCGACTGCATCACCCGGTGCCGCTGATACTGGTGCTCGACGGGGTGAGCTTGCCCGCGCAGTTGTTCGATATTTCGCAACACGGCGCGGCGATTGCGCTCGATCAGCGGCTGGCGATCGGCTGTCAGGTCCGGATCGATGCGTTGCACTTGCCCGCGCTGCACGCCCGGGTGCGCTGGCGGCGCGATGGACTCCACGGGCTGGTATTCCAGCAAAGCTTCCGTCTTGACGCCTTGGCCGAACTGGCGGCGCGGATCCAGCTGCCGTCCCAAGCGCGGCGCGGCTTGGCCAAAATCGGCGAATTATCGCCCGTGTTAACCAGTGATTAGGCAATTTCCTTCACTCCCGGCGCTGACGATCAGGTGGGGGCGAAATGACTATTGCAGGCTTCTCCGGTGCGGGAAATACCGCGCACAACCGGGAAAAAACCGTTGACGTGGCGATTATCGGCGCAGGCCCAGCCGGGCTTACCGCGGGTTATCTGCTGACCAAAGCCGGATTGACCGTCGCAATCATCGAGCAGGACGAGGTCTATGTGGGCGGGATCAGCCGCACGGTCGAGCACGAAGGTTACCGCTTCGATATCGGTGGACACCGGTTCTTTTCCAAGAGCCAGCAAGTCGTCGATCTGTGGAACGAGATCCTCCCCGACGATTTCATCCAGCGCCCGCGGATGAGCCGGATTTATTACGAGGGCAAATTCTATTCGTACCCGCTGCGCGCGTTCGAAGCGCTGTGGAACCTGGGGATCGTGCGCAGCACTTTGTGCATGATCAGCTTCGCCAAGGCGCAGGTATTCCCCAACAAGGCGGTCAAAAGCTTCGAGGACTGGACCGTCAACCAGTTCGGCCACAAACTCTATTCGATCTTTTTCAAGACTTATACCGAGAAGGTCTGGGGGATGCCCTGCGACGAGATGAGCGCCGATTGGGCGGCCCAGCGGATCAAGGGACTGTCGCTATGGAGCGCGGTGATCGATGGGCTCAAGCGCAGCCTTGGCCTTAACAAAGCGCCGAACGACGGGATGCAGACCAAGACGCTGCTCGAAACCTTTCGCTATCCGCGGCTTGGCCCGGGGATGATGTGGGATGCCGCGCGCGATAAAATTGTCGCCACCGGCAAAGGTGAAGTGCTGATGGGGCATAGCCTCAAGCAGCTCGCCAGCGATGGCAACGATGGTTGGCGGCTGACCGCAACGCATGCTGCCGGCGAGACCGCGATCCGCGCTCGCCATGCGATCAGTTCGGCGCCGTTGCGCGATCTGGCGGCGCGGCTGCACCCGCTGCCCGCCACAAGCCTGGCCGCCAAACACTTGCGTTACCGTGACTTCCTCACCGTAGCGCTTAAAATCCGCGCGGATGATTTGTTCCCCGATAACTGGATTTATATCCACGACAGCAAGGTCAAGGTCGGCCGGATCCAGAACTTCCGCTCGTGGTCACCCGAGATGGTTCCAGAAGCGGGAGTGGCCTGCGTCGGGCTTGAATACTTCTGCTTTGCCGGCGATGGCCTGTGGTCGCTCAGCGATGCCGAACTGATCGATCTGGCCACCCGCGAAACCGCGATCCTCGGACTGGTTTCGGCTGAACAGGTGATCGGCGGCGTGGTGGTGCGGCAGGAAAAAGCTTACCCGGTGTACGACGAAGATTATGCTACGCATGTGGCGAACCTGCGCGAAGAGCTCGAAAGCCGGCACCCGACGCTGCACCTCGTTGGCCGCAATGGGATGCACCGCTACAACAACCAGGATCACGCGATGATGACCGCGATGCTGACGGTCGAGAATATCAAGGCCGAAGCGCGGGTTTATGACGTGTGGTGCGTCAACGAGGATGCCGAATACCACGAAGCCGGCGATGAAGGTGCGCAAGCTGCACTGCCAAACGCGGCGCCGGCGCACGCCAGCGTTATGCCAAACGCCGATCAAGCTGCAGCGCTGGCGTCGGTGCGCGAAGTGCCCGAACGGATCGTGGCGGCCCGGCGGCGCGACGCGGCCTGACGATGACGGCGCGCGCGGCCCATCTGGCGAATCAATTGGCCACCTTGCGGCATGTGCTGCTGGTGCGCTATCTGGCGGCCAGCGTGGTCGCGCTCGGGTGTGATCTGGCGTGTTTTCTGCTGTTGCTCCAGGCAGGCGCGCCGCCCGCACCCGCTGCCGCCAGTGGCTATTGCCTTGGTATTGCGGTCCATTGGCTGATTTCCAGCCGCAAGGTCTTTATCGGCAGCGTCGCTGCAACCGGCCCTGCGCGAACCCGGCAAAAAGTTTTGTTCGTCGGCACCGCGATGATCGGGCTGGCGGTGACCACCGGCCTGGTCGCCGTCACCAGCGCGCTCGGGGTGGATCCCCGCGCGGCCAAATTGCTGGCAGTCGGGGCGAGCTTCATCGTGACCTGGTTGCTGCGCGAAAGCCTCGTGTTTCGCAAAGCTGCGGCAGTCTAGGCGCAGGCAGGTGAGCCGGACGCAATGACCCTGTCAGCCGCAGACCGGCGCCGTGCACTTGGCGGAGTGCTGATCGGCTGGTTGCTGGTCGCAGCGCTCGTCCTGCTGCGCGATTGGCCCGCGATCGCTGCGCTGCATTTTCTCGATCCCGATGATGCGCTGCGGATGGTGCAGGTGCGCGATCTGCTTAGCGGACAACTCTGGTTCGATCTGCATCAGTACCGCATCGCCCCGCCCGAAGGGATTGTGATGCATTGGTCGCGGTTGGTCGATGCGCCGATTGCGGCGGTGATTTTGCTGCTGCGCCCTGTGCTCGGGTCCGCCGGGGCCGAGCAGGCGGCGGTGGCGATTGTTCCGCTGCTCACGCTGCTCGCGGCGCAACTGTGCCTGGCGCGGCTGGTGGCGCACCGGCTCGACCCCAGACTGGTGCTGATCGCCACGCTGCTGTTCATGCTGATGCTGCCGGCGATGCTGCAGTTCGAGCCGCCACGGATCGATCACCATGCCTGGCAAGTGGTCGCGGTGGTGGCGGCGCTGAATGCGCTTTTGGCCAAAACGCCCAGCGGCGCGGCGCTCATCGCCGGGCTAAGCATGGCACTGGGGATGTCGGTTAGTCTGGAACTGCTGCCATTTGCCGGCTTATTCGGCGCGCTGTTCGCGCTGCGCTGGTGGCGCGATCCGGCGGGCTGGCGCTGGCTGGCGTGGTACCTTGATGTGCTGGTGCTGGGCAGCGCGGCGCTGTTTGTCGGCACGCGCGGACTGGGCGATCTGACCAACTATTGCGACACGGTATCGCCAGCCTATCTGGCCGGCCTGGGCGCGATTGCGCTGGGGGTGCATGCGCTGGCGCTGCGCCGTGCCGTAGCGCGAACGTGGCTGGTGGCGGGATTGGGATTGGCGGCAATTGCCGGCGCGGCGCTGTTTCTAACGCTGGCGCCGGGCTGCAGCACGGGTCCGTTCGCCAAGCTCGACCCGCTGGTGCGCCACTTCTGGTACGACAATGTCAAGGAAGGCGCTCCGGTCTGGCAGCAGCAGTGGACCGTGCTGGCCCAGATGGTCATGCCGCCGCTGGTCGGCCTGGCCGCCGCGCTGCATCTGGCGCGGCATCAATCGAGCCCGTTCTGGCGCGAATATGCGCTGATGCTGGGCGGGGCAGTGGTCATTTCGGTTGCCGTCTCGCGGTTTTCCTCGGTCTCATCGGCGATCGCGATCGTTCCGCTGACCTGGCTGGTGCGGCGCTGTGCACTCGCCCTGAGCGCACCGCGCCCGCTGGCACAGCGCGGCCTGGTGGCGGCGTTGCTGGTCGCGGCCTTGCTGCCGGGGTTGCTGCTCGATCTGGCCGGGCGCGGTTACGCCCGCGCCGCCGCGCTTGCCGGGGCAGCGCAGCCCGCACCAGCGCCCGCGCTGACCCGCGAAGTGAGCGAAGCTTGCGGCCAGCCCGGTTCGCTCTCCGCCTTGGCGCGGTTGCCGCAGGGTACGATCATCGGGCAGCTGGATTTCGGGCCGTTTATCTTGCTGCATACCCGCCACCGGGTGGTTGCCACGCCGCATCACCGCGCCGCTGCGTCGATGCGGGATTCGATTGCCGCCTTTCTGGTCCCGCCCGATCAAGCGCGCGTCCTGGCAATTAAACGCCACGCCGATTACCTGATGCTGTGTTCCGATCTGGTCGAAACCCGGATGTACGCCGCGCGCGCGCCGGGGGGGCTTGCCGCACAGTTGCTGGCCGGACGCCCGGTCGACTGGCTGGAACCTGTGTTGCTGGGCCGCGATGCCGGGGCCATGCGGCTGTGGCGGGTGCGCCCGGCGCTGAACCCTCAGCCCGCTTTGAACAATAGCGCGTCGCCGTCCATGCAGTAACGCTTGCCGGTCGGCTTGGGGCCGTCGTTAAACACGTGTCCCAGATGGCCGCCGCAGCGAGTGCAATGGACCTCGGTCCGGGGGTAGCCGGCATCCCAGTCGCTGCGCGTTGCCACACCGCCCGCGAGCGGTTGCCAGAAGCTTGGCCAGCCGGTGCCGCTGTCGTATTTGGTGGTGCTGGAAAACAAGGCATTCCCGTCAGCAGCGCAGACAAATGTGCCCTTGCGGTGCTCTTTCAGCAGCGCCGAGGTAAATGGACGCTCGGTGCCCTGCTGGCGCAAAATGTAATACTGCTTCTGCGTCAGCCGCTTTTTCCATTCGGCATCGGTGAAGCGCACCGGATAGGCTTTGGCCTCGGCCCGGCCGCTGCCGCACGCAGCCAGCACCGCGCTGGCCACGCCGGCCGCGAACAGGCGCAAGGCCGAGCGGCGCGATTTAGGTTCGATCATTTCAGGCTCCTTGGCTGGCACGAGCAGAACCCGCGCGTCGCTTGGTAATACGCTGCGCAGCTTATAAAGGTTGCAGCAGCTCAGAACTTCTCGAGCGTTACGTCCATGTGGCGGAACCCGTGCACGAAGTTGGCGCGCACCCGCTCAACCTTGCCGGTAACGCTCACCCGCATCCGCCGCGCGTGCATTTCTTCAAGCAGAATCTTAAGCTGCAGCTCAGCCAGCCGCGCCCCGACGCAGCGGTGAATTCCGTAACCGAACGCGACATTGCGCCGCGCGTTTGGCCGCCGCAGATCGATCTGATCGGGATTTTCGAACACGTCTTCGTCGCGGTTGGCCGAAAGGTACCACAAGATCAATTTGTCACCGGCCTTGATCTGGTGCCCGAACAAGTCGGCGTCGGCGGTTGCGGTGCGGCGCATATGCGCCAGCGGGGTTTGAAACCGGATACATTCCTGCACGGCATTGGGGATCACCGCGGGATCGCTTTCAAACACTGCGCGCTGATCGGGGAAGCTATGCAGCCCGTGAATGATCCCCGACATGGTGTTGCGGGTGGTATCGTTGCCACCGACAATCAGCAGGATCAGGTTGCCCATGAATTCCTGCGGACTCATCTGGCTCATCGCGTCCGAATGGATCATCATCGAAATCAGATCGCGGCTGGGCTCCTTGCCCATCCGTTCGATCCATAGCCGCTGGAAATACTGCGCCATCTCGGTGAGAATCTCATGGCGCGTATCGTTCAGTTCGCGCGCGAGGCTAAGCTCGACATCGCCGGCCCAGTCCGACCAGAAGGTCAGCAGGTGACGGTCTTCCCACGGAAACCCGAACAGGATCGCCAGCATCCCGGTGGTCAGCTCGATCGAGACGTGTTCGACCCAGTCGAATTCCTGCCCATAAGGCAAGCCGTCGAGCACAGCTGCGGTGCGCAGCCGCACCTCGGCTGAGAGGAATTCGATTTCGGCCGGGGTAAAGGCCGGCGCTACCGTGCGGCGCTGGCCGGTATGCTCGGGCCGGTCCATCGCGATGAACATCGGCAAGCGGCGCTCTTCCAGCATCTCGGGGGTGATATCTGGCGGCGGCTCGCCGATTGTGATCCCGCCGTTGCGCCACGATGAGGAATACAGTTCGGGAAACGATTCGACGTGCTGGATCGCCTTGATCGTGGTCACGTTCCAGAAATCGCCATAAGGCGTGCCGGTGACCTTGTTGATCGGTTCCTGCGCGCGCATTTCGGCAAAGATCGGCTGCCAGCGGTCTTCGACGTAAATGTCCGAACGTGACACGTCCCACGGATGGGTATGCTTGGGCATATTCTGCCCGAACTCCTTAAGCCAGCCGTCGAACGCCGCGGTCGCGCTGGGCGTGGTGCGATAGGTGAATTTCTCGGGCGTGCTAGCTTGCGATGCCATGGACCGTGTCTCTCCCGCCGCCGCTTAAATAATGCGTTTCGACCTGAGACTTATCCCGCGCTGCCCGGACAAATGTCAAGTGCTGCTCGACCAGCGGGTTGTCGCACCGGGTCAGGCGGGGCTGCCGCGCCGCCGCCTAAACCAGCTGCGCTTGCCTTGCACCGGACCGCTTTGCATGACCCGCTTTTTGAACAATGCCGCCCCCAGTTTGACCAGCACCGTCACGCAGATCAATTGCCAGCCAATCGCCAGAATGTGCGGCCACAGCGCCCCGTTTTGCGCGGCGCGCGCCAGCATCGTGAACGGTGAGGAGAACGGCACCACCATCGCCGCTTTCTCGATCCAGGTTCCCGGCTGCGCCATTGCAAAGCTGGCGAAGAAAAAGTTCACCAGTTGCAGCATGGTCACCGGCATCGACAGCGTTTGCACTTCGCGCACGGTGCTGGCCAGCGAGCCAATGGCCAGAAAAACCGAGCCGAGCAACAGGTAACCCATTGAGAAATAGATTACGCCAAGCGTGAAAAACATCGGCCAGCCCACCGCTGGCGCCGGGAATTCGGCCAGGTTGTGCCCCGCCGTCAGCCAGATCGCCGATCCGGCCATCGCCCACACCGAAATGCCGACCATCGACACTGCCAGCATGGCGAACAGTTTGCCCAGAAACACGGCGTCCATCGGGATTGCGGCGGCCAGCACTTCGATGATCTTGTTGCCCTTTTCCTCGACCAGGTTGGACAGCACCATCCCGGCCAGCAGCATGGTCAGCAGAAACAGCACGGTCTGGCCAAGCTGGGCGGTTACCACCCGGCTATGGGTCTGGTCGGCGCGGGTGGTGGCAATCCCGATCAACGCGACCGGCGGATAGGTGCTGGGCACCTGATCCATCGCCTGCGCCGCCAGCAGCCCTACCCGGCCCTGCCAGCCGGATATCCGCTCGTCCGATCCGGTCAGCACCGGATGCGCCGGGCTGCCGGTGACAATCGCGGCCAGATTGGCCCGGTTGTTTTTCATCGCCGCCACCGGATCAAACTGCTCATCGGGTGACAGCTGTTTGACCACCACCAGTTCGGGCATGCTGCCGCCAAGCTGCTTGGCCAGCGACTTCTGCGCCGCGACCATCCGCGCGGTATCCGCCGGGCTCATCGCCACCCCCAGCATCGGCCGGTCGGTATTGGCTTGAACGGTTTGCCCGATCCCGCCGGCCAGCCCGCCGATCACTAGCGGAAACAGCGGCCCGAGCAGGAAGAAAAAGAAACTCCGCGAAAACAGGATCGCGACGAAATCGCGCCGCGCCACTACGTAAGCGGCGGCCAGGGTCGAAAGGCGGCCGGTGCGCTTGGCCTGGGGGCTGGCGTGCTCGGTCATCGGCGGATCTCCTCGGGCGCGGCTTCAAGCGCGCGCGCGGCGGCCTCGCCCGCGATGGCAACAAAAGCATCGTGCAGCCCGGCCCGCTCGATCGATAGCGACAATATGCCCGCCTCGCCTTCGATCAGCGCGCGCAGCAGCGGTTCGATCCCGCTTTCGGGCAGCGAGAACAGCCAGAAATTACCTTCATGCCGCGCATCGGCCGGCAGCGCTGCGCGCCATGCTCCGTCGGCCGCGCGGGTTTCCAGCCGTACTTGCGGCCGGATCCGGTCGCGCGCCAGATCGACCGGTCCGGCAAATGGCACTTTGCCCCCGGCGATGATCGCCACCTCGTCGCACAATCGCTCGGCATGCGCGATCACATGGGTCGAAAAGATCACGGTCGTGCCTTTGGCAGCCAGCCCGCGGATGGTTTTTTCCAGCTTGCCCTGATTGAGCGCATCCAGTCCCGAGAACGGCTCGTCGAACACCACCAGCCGGGGTTCGTGCACCAGCGTGCCGAGCAATTGCACCTGCTGCGCCATGCCTTTTGACAGCTGGCGGATGGTCCGGTCGATCGCATAGCCCAGCCCGTGTTCTTCAAGCAGCAGCTTGCCGCGCTTGCGCCCTTCTTTAAGCGGCAAGCCGCGCAGCGCGCCAAGAAATGCAATCGCCTCGTAAGCTTTCATCGACGGGTACAGCCCGCGCTCTTCGGGGAGGTAGCCGATCGCATGCGCCACCTCGTGCGGGCGGTCATGCCCCAGCACGCGGCGCACCCCCGCGTCGGGATCGATGATCCCCAGCATCATCCGCAAGGTGGTGGTTTTGCCGGCACCATTAGGACCCAGAATGCCGTAGATCGAGCCTTGCGGAACCACCAGATCGACCCCGTCGACTGCAGTGAACCCCTCGAACCGTTTGACCAGGCCGCGCGCTTCGATCGCCAGCGGAAGACCGGTAATCTGGCCTGCCGCTGCTGGCGCGTTGCTCCCCATCTGGCATTCCCCTAGTTTCATGCTCGCCGGGTTATGGCCCGGCTGTGAACAGGAGCAACAGGAAGTTTGGTTAACGCAGCGGAAATCGTCAGCCTAAAGCATGATTTGGCTGCACAAGCTGCGCGGCTGGGATTTGCCGCTTGCGGAATTGCGCCTGCCGGCGAAGATCCGCTGGCCGCGCGGCGGCTCGAGCAATGGCTTGGCGAAGGCCGCCACGGCGCGATGGAGTGGATGGCAGCGCGCGCGCATCACCGCCGCAGCCCGCAAGGCCTGTGGCCCGACGCGCGCAGCGTGATCGGCTTGGGGATGAGCTATGCCCCGGGCCGCGATCCGCTGGCGCTGGCAGAAGCGGGCGACCGGGCGCGGATATCGGTCTATGCGCAGGGCAAGGATTACCATGATGTCGTCAAAAAAGCCTTGAAGGCGCTGGCCCGCTGGCTGGTCGCCGAAAGCGAACGGCGCGGTCTGGGCGAAGCAGGCGTCAAGGTTTTCGTCGATACGGCACCAGTAATGGAAAAGCCGCTGGGGCAAGCGGCCGGACTCGGCTGGCAAGGCAAACACACCAACCTGGTCAGCCGCACGCACGGCTCATGGCTGTTCCTCGGCGCGATTTACACCACGCTGGAATTTGCCCCCGATCAGGCAGAAGCCGATCATTGCGGGTCGTGCAACGCCTGCCAGGTGGCCTGCCCCACCGACGCCTTCCCCGCGGCTTACCAGCTAGATGCGCGGCGCTGTATCAGCTACCTGACGATCGAACTCAAAGGTCCGGTCCCGCTCGAATTCCGGGCGGCACTGGGCAATCGGATCTATGGCTGCGACGATTGCCTTGCGGTCTGCCCGTGGAACAAATTTGCCAGTGAAGCGGCCGCGATGCGCGGCTTCGTGCCCCGCGCCGAACTGATCGCGCCAAGGCTCGCCGAACTGCTGACGCTCGATGACGCGGGCTTTCGCGCACTGTTTGCAGGCTCGCCGATCAAGCGCATCGGGCGTGACCGGTTCATCCGCAATTGCCTGTATGCTGCGGGCAACAGCGGCGATGCCGGGTTGATAGTGCAGGTTGA
>JANMCG010000246.1:0-3012 GCA_031361075.1 Novosphingobium sp.
CATTTCATCAAGCGGCTTAACATGCGCGAGCAGCTGATCCGCCAGGTCGAGATCGTGCCGATCGAAGTGGTGGTGCGCAATGTCGCCGCCGGGTCGATCAGCACCCGGCTGGGTATTCCCGAGGGCGAGCCGCTGCCGCACACCTTGATCGAATACTATTTCAAGGACGATGCGCTCAACGATCCGCTGATTGCCGAAGAACACATTGCCTGCTTTGGCTGGGCCTCGAACGAAGAGATGCAGGACATCTCGGCCATGGCGATCCGAATCAACGATTTTCTGTGCGGAATGTTTGCCGCAATCAACATTCGGCTGGTCGATTTCAAGCTTGAGTTCGGGCGGCTGTGGGACGGCGATTACAGCCGGATCATCCTGGCCGACGAGATCAGCCCAGATGGCTGCCGCTTGTGGGACATGACCACCGGCGAGAAGCTGGATAAAGATCGCTTCCGCCGCGATCTGGGCGGTGAAGAGGAAGCTTATCAGGAGGTCGCCCGGCGGCTTGGCTTGCTCGAAGCCGATAACGGACCAGGCGAAGTGTTCGACCTGACTGCGCATCGGAAACTGCGAGGCAAGTAGGCGCTTGCTCCGCTGGCGGCATTGCGCCACCTAGCTGTTCATGCACTCACCCAAGGTCCTGTTCGCCCTATCGATTTCAACGCTGGCACTGGCGGCTTGCGCACCGCGTGCCGGCCATGTTGCCAGCGCCGGCGCGGCCGCGCCGGTTTGGGCGTTCCAGCATAGCGATGTGCCGGTTGACCCCGGTTACCGCTTTGGCGTGCTGCCCAATGGCCTACGCTACGTTATCCGCAGCAACGCCAATCCCAAAGCCACTGCATTGGTGCGAATGCAAATCGATGCCGGATCGCTTGACGAGCACGCCGACGAGCGCGGGTTCGCGCACTTTGTCGAACACATGGCGTTCAACGGCAGCACAAATGTGCCCGAGGGCGAAATGGTCAAGCTGCTCGAACGCGACGGGCTTGCGTTTGGCGCCGATACGAACGCTTCAACCGATTATCAGCACACCACCTATAAGCTTGACCTGCCGCGCGCCGATCCGGCGTTGCTCGCGACCGCGCTGATGATCATGCGCGAAACCGCCAGCGAGCTGCTGTTCACTCCCGGCGCGGTCGACCGCGAACGCGGCGTGGTGATGTCCGAAATGCGCGATCGCGGCGGCTATCAGATCAAGGCTTACGAAGACCAGATCGCGTTTCTGCTGCCGGGTTCCAACATGCAGCAGCGGCTGCCGATCGGAACGCACGAATCGCTTGTCGGCGCTAGTGCCGCCGGGCTGAAAGGATTCTGGGCGCGCGAATATGTTCCGGGACACGCAACGCTGTTCGTGATCGGTGATTTCGATCCCGTCGTGGTTGAAGCGCAAGTCCGCAGCAAATTTGGCGATTGGCGCGCGGCGCCGGTCGAGCCGATGGCCAAAGCCGGGCCGATGACCCCCAAGACCAAAGGGTTGACCGATGTCTATATCGATCCAGCCTTGTCCGAGCGCACCTCGATTACTCGCAAAGGCAATTGGCTAACCGAACCCGACAGTCTGGAGCAACGCCGCGAGAACCTGCTGCGGCAGGTCGCTTATGCCATCGTCAACCGGCGCATGCTGCGCCGCAGCCGCGAGCCCGACGCGCCATTCAGGCTTGCCGGGTACGGCACCAGCGACTTGTTCCGTGAAGGCCGCGCGACCGAATTGACGATCGATACGGTTGACGGGAAATGGCGCCGCGGGATCATCGAAGCCGGGCAGGAATATCGCCGCGCGCTGACTTACGGTTTTACTTCGGCCGAGGTTGCCGAGCAGATCGCGATCATCCGCACCGCGCATCGCAATGCGGCCGATAGCCAGAGCACCCGCAACAACGCGCAATTGCTTGGCGCGGTGCTGGCGCTGGTCAATGACGAGGTGGTGCCTGATACGCCCCGCAATTCATACGACCGGCTCGAGGCGTTCATACCGCAGATTACCCCCGCGAGCGTGCTGGCTGCGCTTAAGCGCGAAGCGGTTCCGCTCGATCAGCCGCTGATCCGGTTCCAAGGCCGGGTTCCCCCGCTCGATGGTGCAGCAGGGCTGCGCAGTGCGTGGAGCGAAGCGATACGCACACCGATCACGCCACCGACCGGCAGCACCGCCGCCTCTTTTGGCTACACCGATTTCGGCGCCGCCGGCAAAGTGATCAGCGATGTGCTGGAACCGGCACTGGGGATCCGGCAGATCCGGTTTGCCAACGGGGTGCGGCTCAACCTCAAGCGCACCGATCTCGAAAAAGACCGGGTGTTGCTGCAAGTATCGGTCGATGGGGGCAACTTGCTCGCCACCCGCGAAAATCCGTTGCTGACCCGGATGGTGTCGGTGCTCAATCTGGGGGGGCTGGGTAAACACAGCAAGGACGAGCTTGACAGTTTGCTTGCCGGGCGCACCGTTTCGGCCAACTTCAGCCCGACCGACGAGACCTTTGTCGCAACCGCCTCCACCACTCCGAGCGATCTGGAACTCGAACTGCAGTACCTGACCGCGCAGCTGATTGATCCGGGCTACCGCAAGGAGGGCGAGACGCTGTATCGCCAGTCGATAAATAACCTGTTTGCCTCGCTCCGCGCCACCCCCGGTGCGGCGCTGTCGGCTGATTATGGCGCGATTCTGTCGGATAATGATCCGCGCTTCAGCCTCGGCCAGGTCGAGGACTACCGAAAGCTGACTTTCGAGAAGTTGCGCAGCGACGTGACAGACCGGTTCCAGCACGGCGCGATCGAAATCGGCGTGGTCGGCGATATCGACGAAGCAGCGGTGATTGGTTTGATCGGGCGGACTTTCGGCGCGTTGCCCCAGCGCGAGCCTGAGTTTCAGCCTTATGCTGACCGGCGTGTCCGGCCGTTCACCGCCAACCGCGCGCCGCGCGTGCTGCGCCACACCGGAACCAAGGATCAGGCGCTGATCACGCTGACCTGGCCAACCCGCGATGGCGAAGATCCGCTGGCCGATCTGCAGCTAACCCTGCT
>JANMCG010000266.1:0-5136 GCA_031361075.1 Novosphingobium sp.
CTCGCGCTGGGCATCGAGACTGTTGAAAGCCTGGTCGAGACCTTCGTCGGAACTCTTGCGCGTGTAGACCGCGCAGCGCCTGACCGGGGGGCGGGTCATGCGGCTTTCCTGAGGCCAAAGAACCGCGGGCCGTTCCAGCGCGATCCGGCGATCGCGGTCGCTGCTGCCGACAGGCTGGGATAGTGCCGGTCCTGCCAGCGGAACCCTTCCGGCTCGACCACCACCTCGACCTCGCGACCTTGCCAGATGCGGGTCAGGCGGGCACCGATACCAAGCTCAAGGCCTTCCGCGCGAACCCGGCCGGTGCGCTCGATCAAGCGCCGGGTCTCGGCATCGAGCCCGCCGTAGACCTCAGCCTGCACCCGCCACGCGAGCAGCATGCGCATGATCGGGACCGAGCGAAGCGGTGGGGGAGCGCCGTAGCGCTGCCCCCATGCCTTGCGCAGCGCTTCGAGATCCATGGAAGCGATCTCGACGACGAGATCGTCGACGCCCGTGGTGCTCACGCCGTCTTCTCGGCGCGATAGCGACGGACGCCGTCGGTCTTGTCGGATGTGATGGTCAGACCGCGCTTCTTGAGCGCGCCGGCCATCGCGCCACGCACCGAATGCTGCTGCCACCCGGTGGCGGCGACCAGCTCGGCGATGCTCGTGCCGTACGGCGCGAGCAGGAGCGTCGAGACGATGTCGAGCTTGGATGGTGCTTTGGCAGGCTTGGTCGCGACGGCGCTGCTGTCTGCGGTGGTCACCGCGGCTGACTTCGGTTCACGCGCCATGCGACGAGGCTTGCGTGTGCTGGCAGTGGGAAGCTGCTCGCAGGTGTTCGTGCTGGTCATCGTCGTTCTCCGGTAGCGCGCACCGGGGAAGATCCCGGCCGCTACCGGCACGAGCCCGGCTCGCCGGGCAGGACGCAGCAATGCTCGGGTTCGCAGCCCAGTCCAGTCGAATATGCGAAGCGCGACTTATACCCATGTTCGTGCGGAGGCGTTGTGGTCAAAAGGGGAACAATGTGCTAGGGGCCGAGGATGGTCAGCACACCTGCGCTGGCAGCTCATGCTGCCGCCCGCCCGCTGACGGTCGTCTACCGGCCGACCGCCAGCCTCGTCCCCGACCCCCGCAACGCGCGTACGCATCCCAAGCGACAGATCGAACAAATCGTCGCCTCGATCCGGGCGTTCGGGTTCACCAACCCGATCCTCGCCGATCCCGAGGGTCGGCTGATCGCCGGACATGGGCGCCTGCTCGCTGCCAAGCAGATAGGCCTCGGCGAAGTCCCGGTGGTCGAGCTGGCGGGCCTGAGCGAAGCGCAGAAGAAGGCGTTGCGGCTTGCCGATAACCGGATCGCACTCAACGCCGGGTGGGACATCGAGATACTCAAGCTCGAACTGGCCGAACTCTCGCTGCCCGAGTTCGACATCGATCTTGGCCTGACCGGGTTCAGCTCGGGCGAGATCGACGTGATCCTGACCGACAAGGTCGATCCCGAAGAAGAGATCATCCCGGCGGTGCCGGTCGAGCCGCGGGCGCGGCTCGGTGACATCTGGCAGTTGGGCGAACATCGTATCGGCTGTGGCGACGGCCGCGATGTCGCGTTCCTCCAGGCGATCATCGGCAAAGGCCAGACCATCGACGCCGCGTTCCTCGATCCGCCCTACAACGTGAAGATCAACGGGCACGCTAACGCGAAGGGCCGCCACCGCGAGTTCGCGATGGCCTCGGGCGAGATGACCACACAAGGCTTCCGCACCTTCCTGAGCGAGACGCTCTCGGCGTGCGAACGTGTATCTCGCGGCGGCGCGGTCCACTTCGTCTGCATGGACTGGCGGCACCTCGATGATGTCAGTGCGGTCGGCGGCGAGATTTACAATGCGCTGCTCAACATCTGCGTGTGGAACAAGAGCAACGCCGGGATGGGCTCGCTCTATCGCTCCAAGCACGAGATGGTGTTCGTGTTTCGCGTCGGCGACGCGCCCCACACCAACGCGGTCGAACTGGGCAAGCACGGTCGCAACCGCACCAACGTGTGGGACTATGCCTCGTTCAACTCGATGCGCGGCAGCCGGCGCGAGGATCTCGAGCTGCATCCCACAGTCAAGCCGGTGGCAATGGTTGCCGACGCGATCTGCGATGTCACCCGTCAGGACGAGCTGGTGCTCGACATCTTCCTCGGCTCGGGCACCAGCCTCATCGCGGCCCAGCGGGTCGGGCGCCGGTTCCGCGGGCTCGATATCGATCCCGCATACGTGGATGTCGCGATCGAGCGCTGGGAGAAGCTGACCGGCAAGACCGCCGAACTTGTCAAACGCGCGGACGAGGATCAGACCGCTTGAGCCGCGGTGGCGACACCCGGTTCCGTACCGGGCAATCGGGCAACCCCGCCGGACGGCCGAAGAAGCGTCGGCCGCATGTCTCGGCGTTCGACATCATCTTCGACAAGACCCTCACGGTCACCCAGGGCGGGGTGGAGCGCGAGCTGACCGTCGACGAGGCACTCCAGCTGCAGACTTACCAAGCCGCGCTCAAGGGCAGCAAAATGGCGGTCCGCGCCGTGCTCAAGATGATCGAGAAGCGCGAGTCCGCACTAGCCGCTCAAAATCCCATCAAAACTAATCCGATCGAGGTCAAACACCGCCACAGCGCGAATAACGCGCGGCGGGCGCTGGAGATACTCGATATCGCGTTGCCCGATCCTGGTTGGACATCAGTGCCTGCAGAAACCCGCCGAATGGTGCTGCGCCGATGGGCTACGCAGGCGGGTCTCAGCCGGCCAGGCCGCAAGCAGCTCGAGCCAAAGGATGTGGCGGACATCAAGTTCTTCACGCTGGAGGCAAATGAATTGCGCTGGCCGAAGGGCCGGATAAAATGAGCGAAGACGATAGCGCAAGTTCCGGCGGCGACCTTGGATATGGGAAGCCGCCGCGTTCAACCCGCTTCCAAAAGGGTCGTTCCGGCAACTCCCGCGGGCGACCTCGGGGACGCGAAAGCTCGGTCCCGTACGATCACGTCCTTGGTCGCATGGTCACCGTGCGGGAGGATGGGCGAGAGCGACGAATTACGGCAGCGGAGGCATTCTTGCTGCATCTCACCCGCAAGGGTCTTGCCGGCGACAGCGCCGCAGCGCGTTCGTCGCTCGCCGCGATCGAGACTGCGCGCGGCAAACGGACACCACTGGAGTCGACAATCACAGTCATCATTATCACGTTTGTCGAGATGGGGATCGAAGGGCCGCTCGAAGATCTTGGGCTGGCGGTTCTCCATAACCCTTACGATGAAGGTCGCGCCCGATGGAAAATCAATCCGTGGATCGTCGAGGCGGCGCTGGCTCGGCACGGAGACCGCAGGTTGACCACCGAAGAACAGGGCGAGGTATATCGTGCGACGCGCTTGCCCGGCAAGGTGCATTGGCCCGACTGGTGGACGGTAAAAGGGTGAACAGGGGGACGTTGCACCTGCTTGGGGCTATTGCATCTGGACCCCCTTTAGTGATGCCATTTGCCGCGATGGGTAGAACGCGGAAGGGCGAACGTGGAACTGCATGAACTCCCGCCGGCGGGGGGTGCTCAGCGCGCCTATTGCGATGCCTGCCAAGGGCCGCTCGATATTGTGTTCGGAAATTTCCACGAGACCGTGTCAGGTATTGAGATCGACATTGCCGGCCTCCCGATGCTGGAATGTCCTGCCTGTGAGCTGCGAGTCCTTCCAGACCGATCGCGCGTCGCGGTCATGCGTGCACACGAAGTGGCAACCCAGGAGGGGAGAGTAATTTTCACGAGCAAGCGCAACCCGATCAAGGAGGATTTCGGGTTCACGGACGTGCCGTTCGACTATGATCCGGACGATTACTATTATTATCCGGGGCTGGTTCGACCGTGGAACGATGGGTTCCTCACACCGGTGTTCTTCAACCGCACGGTACTTACGAAATATGATGCAGACCCGCGGTATCTGATCGAGTTCGCCTCACCGTCCTATGGGGTCATCCGCTTCGAGAACCAATTCGCCTTCCCGTTCGGCAACAACCGCCACGGCAACCTCATCATGTGGCTCGGCGACATCGCCAGGCTTCCCAAGACCGAGCAATACTATCTGATGAGCGAGAACCGTCCGTCAGACCATTCTCTGGGCAGCAAATTCTATGACGCGCAGATCGAGTGCAAGTTCACCGATTCTACACAGGAAAACCTGCTGTTCGCGGCCCGTTCTTCCTTCCTAGCTGCGGCGTTCAAACGCTGGGGCGAGAAGATCGCCCATCTCGACGCCGAGGTTCGCGACGAAGCGGAACGCCTTCGCCGGCCCGTCCATGACACAATTGCACAGCGCCGCTCAGTCTCCGATATTCTCAACAAGGTCCATTTGGAGTCGTTCGACAATGGCAAGCTTGCCGCCATCCTGACCGCGCGCAAAATCACCTGCGCCGGTACTGGAACTCTCAAACGGCTTCAGGCCCTGTTGGCATCGGTCGGCGATGCGCAGACGATCAACGGGCTGATGTCGTCCTTTTACACGCTCTATGATTTTCGAGTGGCCTGCGCCCATCTGGGGTCGGCCGAAGGATCGGACGAGAAGACGAGGACCGTGGCGGAGCGGTTGGAACTTGCCGCAAATGCCAATCTCCAGACGCTCTACGATGCGCTGCTTGCGGCGATGACTGCCTCGTACGCCGCACTGACCAAGATGCTGGACCAAGAGTTCGGCACTGGAGACGCTCAAGACGCCTGACAAAGCGCCGGCTCGCGACCCACGGGAAGTCGCATTAAGCGACGGAGCGTACGACCGCTTTGCGCCTGCAAATCAGTCTTTGGGGTCCGTGCGCCGACTTTCCGAAAGCGGACGTGATTGTGATGCCGCATATTCGTCGTGGGCGAGTTACTTGTGAACGAATGGCAAGTTTCGCTGGTGCAATTCAACCATCGGAACGACAGCTATGTTGGCGGCTGCTGTCGACGCGGATTTACATGAGGAGCGGCAGCTATCGCTGACAAAGGGGACGTTCGATCGGCGTGTCTTGTTCGCCAAAACCCGCCGTCCGTTCAGCTGCCACCGAAGGGCGGCTTTCTTGTGGATTCCGGACCGGCGGCTTTTCAAGCCGCGAAGTTTATAAGCAGACATTTCGCCACAGTCACGATATGCTCCTTTG
>JANMCG010000017.1:0-6289 GCA_031361075.1 Novosphingobium sp.
GCGGCAAGCGGTTCGCCCGTCAACATCACCGCATTCCACGGCTGGGTATTCCCGCCCGACGGTGAACGCTGGGCAGTTTCGAGGATCTGGCGCAGCATCGCTTGATCAACCGGCTTGTCCTGAAACGCTCGGATCGAACGGCGGCTGGTAACGGCGTCAGTGACGTTCACTTGGGATCATCCTCGAACAAACCAGCCAGCTGTTCGATCATCGTGCCGCCCAATTGCTCGACATCCATGATTGTCACCGCGCGGCGGTAATAACGGGTTACATCGTGGCCAATGCCGATCGCGACCAGTTGCACCGGGCTTTGCCGTTCGATCCAGTCGATCACTTTGCGCAAATGTAGTTCGAGATAGCCGGCGTTGTTCACGCTCAGCGTCGAATCGTCGACCGGCGCGCCGTCGGAAATGACCATCAGCACGCGGCGGTCTTCGGCGCGGGCGAGCAAGCGCGTGTGGGCCCACAAGAGCGCCTCGCCGTCGATGTTTTCCTTGAGCAGCCCCTCGCGCATCATCAGGCCCAGGTTCTTGCGGGCATGGCGATAGGGTTCGTCGGCCTTCTTGTAGACGATATGGCGCAAGTCGTTGAGCCGCCCTGGCTGCGCCGGCTTGCCCCCGCCAAGCCACGCCTCGCGGCTTTGCCCGCCCTTCCACGCGCGGGTGGTGAAGCCCAGGATCTCGGTCTTGACCCCGCACCGTTCGAGCGTGCGCGCCATAACGTCGGCGCTGATCGCGGCGATGGAAATGGGACGACCGCGCATCGAGCCCGAATTGTCGATCAACAGGGTAACCACGGTGTCCTTGAATTCGACTTCCCGCTCGATCTTGTACGACAAGGAATGCCCCGGCGAGATCACCACGCGGGCAAGCCGCGCGGCGTCGAGCATGCCTTCTTCCTGATCGAAATCCCAGCTGCGGTTCTGCTGCGCCATCAGACGCCGCTGGAGCCGGTTGGCGAGCTTGGTGACCACGCCCTGAAGGCCCTTCAATTGCGCGTCGAGATAGGCGCGAAGCCGGGTCAGTTCTTCCTCGTCGCACAAGTCCGAAGCACTGACGACCTCATCGAACGCCTCGGTATAGGCCTTGTAATCGAATTTGGACGGCAACTCCGTCCACGGGCGATTGGGGCGGACTGGCAGCATGCCTTCCTCGCCCTCGTCGCCTTCCTCGGCCTCGCCGCTTTCATCGTCGGTCTCGCGCTCGGCTTCGCTTTCGCCGTCTTCGTCGCCTTCGCTGGGCTCGGCTGCGACCTCGCTGGGCGACTGGTCTTCGGACGATTCGCTGTCGTCGGCGTCTTGATCATCTTGATCCTCGCCGTCGCCATCCTCGCCCTCGTCGGCTTCCTGCTCGAGTGGGCTGGCCTGCGTCAGCTCGAGGTGCTGGAGCATATCGAGGGTGAGCGACTGGAACGCTTTCTGATCATCGAGCAACAGGGCCAGTGCATCGAAATCTGCGGCGGCGCGCTCTTCGATCCAGCTGCGCAACAAAGCCACCCCGGCCTCTGCCACCGGAGGCACCGGCTGACCGGTCAGATGTTCGCGCAGCAACAGTGCCAGCGCGGCGGGTACCGGCACTTCATCGGGCCGGGTTGCGCGGGTAATCGGATCGCCGCCGAGCCGCACGGCATTGGCCGCGTCCAGATTGCCGCGCATTCCAGCGTAGGTTTTTGAACCCAGCGCCTCGAACCGGACCTGCTCGACCGCATCATAAGCCGCGCGCGCAGTCGGTTCGGATGGGGCGTGGCGCGCGTGCAGCGCTTCCTTGTGGTGCCGCAATTTGAGCGCCATCGAATCGGCGAACCCGCGCGCCTCCATTGCTTGCTCGCGCGGCAGCGCGCGGCCCGGCATCGGCACGCGCAGGTTCTTGCCATTGGCAATCGGCGCGTCAGCGGTCCAGGCGATCTCCAGCTCGGGCTCGCGCGCGATTGCCCGCGCGGTGCCGGTGAGCACCGATTTGAAGCGGTCGAGGGGGGTATCGTCGGACATTGGCTTTGCGGGCTACTGTAGCGCGCGGGCTTCGACAAGCTCAGCCTGAGCGGGGTTGGGAATTTGGTTCAAGCACAACACCCGCTCATGCTGAGCCTGTCGAAGCACTCGCGCGGACACTCGCCCAACCTTCAGATCGTCTGCCCGGTCTTGGCCCAGTCCGCCAGGAACCCTTCGATGCCCTTGTCGGTCAGCACATGCTTGATCAATCCCTTGATCACCGCAGGCGGCGCGGTCATCACCTCGGCGCCGATCTTGGCGGCTTGCAGCACATGGATCCCGTGGCGCACGCTGGCGACGAGGATTTCGGTGCGGTAATCGTAGTTATCGTAAATCAGTCGGATGTCGCCGATCAGCTCCATCCCGTCGAAGCCATTATCGTCGTGCCGGCCCACGAACGGCGAAACGAAGGTCGCCCCGGCCTTGGCCGCAAGCAACGCCTGATTGGCCGAAAAGCACAGCGTGACATTGACCATGCTGCCGTCATTGGTCAGCGCCTTGCAGGTCTTCAGCCCGTCCATCGTCATCGGCACCTTGATGCAGACGTTGTCGGCGATCTTGCGCAGCACCTCAGCCTCGCGCATCATCCCGGCGTGATCGAGCGCCACCACTTCGGCGCTGACCGGGCCATCGACGATCCCGCAGATTTCCTTGGTCACCTCGTGGAAATCGCGTCCCGACTTCATGATCAACGACGGGTTGGTGGTCACGCCATCGAGCAAGCCGGTAGCGGCCAATTCCTTGATGTCCTCGATCTCGGCGGTGTCGGCAAAGAATTTCACGGCGCGGGCGCTCCTGCTGGGGTCAGCCGCTGCTATACCGCGTCAGACTATCTTGAACAGCCCGATCAACAGCGGATCGCGAGTGGTTTCGGGGCGGGCGCGGATCGCGCTTTCCTCGGCCCCGATCTGATACCAGATCGAATTATCGGCGCGATTGGCGACCGACTGCGCCATCTGGCCCAGATCGACCCCCGACAGCGCCTTGATCGCCTGTCCGATAACCGGATCGCTCGATACGCGCAGCGCATCAGTCAACCCCGGGATCATCGCGTTGATCAGCGCTGGACCCATCTCGGCGCGCAAATACGACGTCGCCGCAGTTGGTCCGCCGCGGATCAAGCCGAGCGCATCGGGGACGGAAATCTTGCGCACCGTTTCATAGACCACCGGCGCCGCGCGCTCAGCGCCTTTTTCCGCGACGATGTTCAGCTGGTGCTGAAGGTTTTGTTTGAAAACACTTGAGATCAACAGGTTCTTGAGTGTGCCGGTGCCGCTTGCTCCAAACACTGCGGGAGCCTCAAACCGGGCAACCTCGCTGTCCCAGAACCCGCCGGAAGCAGTGAGTTTCGAGAATGCGGCTTGCGACGACAAAGTCAACAAGCGCCGGATGGCGTTGACCATGCTGTCGCCGCCCACCGTTTGGCACCCGGGCAGTAACAGCACCCCCGCCGCAGCGCTGCTGGCCAGAAACACGCGGCGCGCCATCACGCCAGTTTGGATGTTCAGCCCAGTTTGGATGTTCAGCATAGACCCCTGCTCCTCAAATAAGCGGCTGTCGCACGCCCTAGTTTATCGCCATAGAGACGGGCCGATGAACCGCATCCGTCTCCTTGTCTTCAATCCGGTTCTCAGCGTGCTGGACTACCGACTTCCCGCTGGCATGGCGACTGAATTCGGCAGCCTCGTGATCGCTCCATTGGGCCCTCGGCAAGTCCTTGGGGTCGTCTGGGAACCAGAACGGTTGGCCGGGGCCGAAGTTCCCGCGGCCAAACTGCGCGGCATTCTGGAAGTGCTGAACGTCCCGCCATTCAGCGCGCCATTGCGCCGCCTGATCGAATGGACCGCTGATTATTACGTCGCGCCGATGAACGCAGTGGCGCGGATGGCGCTGGGCAGCATGGCGGCCTTGCGCGGCGGCGGGACCACTACCGAATACCGCTTGTCCGGATCGGAACCCAAGCGGCTCACCCCGCAGCGGCTGGCAGCAATCGACGCGCTCCACGGCGAACAAGCGAGCATCCGCGAACTGGCTGAACTGGCCAGCGTTTCGGATGGCGTGCTGCGCGGTCTGGTCAGCGCCGGGGTGCTCGAGCCGGTGACCGTCGATCTCGACCGGGCTTACCCGCGTGCCCGCGCCGATCACGCGGTGCCCGAACTATCCGGCGATCAGCAGGCGGCGGCCGATATCTTCGTCGCGGCGATCAAAACTTCGGCCTTCGCACCGTTCCTGCTCGACGGGGTGACGGGGTCGGGCAAGACCGAATGCTATTTCGAAGCCGTCGCCGAAGCAATCCGGCTGGACCGGCAAGTGCTGGTGCTGCTGCCCGAGATTGCGCTGACGCAAAACTTCCTGCGCCGATTCGAAGCGCGCTTCGGGGTGCCACCGGTGCTGTGGCATTCGAGCCTGAAGGCAAGCGAGCGGCGGCGCGCGTGGCGGGCGATTGTGTTTGGTCAGGCGCAAGTGGTGGTCGGCGCACGCTCGGCGTTATTCATGCCGTTCGCCAGGTTGGGGCTGATCGTGGTCGATGAAGCGCACGAGGTTTCCTTCAAGCAAGACGACGGGGTACGCTATAACGCGCGCGACGTCGCGGTGATCCGCGCCCGGTTTGAAGGTGTGCCGGTGATCCTGGCCAGTGCCACCCCCGCCTTGGAATCGCTGCAATTGGCTGAAGCTGGCGTCTATACTAAGGTCGATCTGCCAGCGCGGTTTGGCGGCGCGCAATTGCCCACGGTCAGCATCGTCGATCTGCGCGCCGAAGTGCCCGAGCGCGGGCGCTGGCTAGCCCCGCGGCTGGTGACCGAACTGCGCGCGCGGCTGGAGCGCGGCGAGCAGAGCCTGTTGTTCCTGAACCGCCGCGGCTATGCCCCGCTGACGCTGTGCCGCCACTGCGGCTATCGGTTCAAATGCCCCAATTGCAGCGCCTGGCTGGTCGAGCACCGGCTCTCGCAGCGGCTCGCCTGCCACCACTGCGGCCATCAGGTGCAGGTGCCCGAAGCTTGCCCCGAATGCCTCACTCCCGATTGTCTGGTCGCCTGCGGCCCGGGGGTGGAACGGATCGCCGATGAAGTGGCCGAGCTGTTGCCCGAAGCGCGGGTCGCGGTGGTGACATCGGACACCCTAAACAGCCCCGAAAAGATCAGCGCCTTCGTCCAGGCGGCGGAAGAACAGCTGATCGACGTGATCGTCGGCACCCAGCTGGTGACCAAGGGATATCATTTCCCCAATCTCACCTTGGTGGGAGTGGTCGACGCTGACCTGGGGCTTGAAGGCGGCGATTTGCGCGCGGCCGAACGGACTTACCAGCAAGTCGCGCAAGTCAGCGGACGCGCCGGGCGCGGCGACAAGCCGGGCGAAGTCCTGATCCAGACCCGCCACCCCGAAGCCGCCGTGATCGCCGCGCTCGCCGCCGGAGACCGCGACGCTTTCTACGCCGCCGAAGCCGAAGGCCGCCGCGATGCGGGCGCGCCGCCGTTCGGGCGCTGGGCCGCAATCATTGTCTCAAGCGAGGATGACGCCGAAGCACGCGAGGCCGCCAAAGCGGTGGGCGCGCTGCGGCCCGATCTGCCCGACGTGCTGGTGCTCGGCCCGGCGCCCGCGCCGCTGGCGCTGCTGCGCGGCCGCTATCGCTACCGCCTGCTGATCAACGCGCGGCGCAGCGTGCAAGTGCAGGACATCATCCGCGAATGGCTGGGCGCGCTGAGCTTTCCGCAAGGGGTGCGGGTGGGCGTGGATATCGATCCGTATTCATTTGTTTAAAGCCCTTCCCCGTGGGGAAGGGTTGGGATGGGGGTACCACGCCAGCGCTGACCCCCCACCCCCAGCCCCTCTCCAGCAGAGAGTGGAGCTAGAAATTGCTGCTGTCTGAAAGCCCCTGCCCGCCGGAGAGGGGTTCTTTCTCTAAAAGCCCCTCCCCGCTGGGGAGGGGTTGGGATGGGGGTACCACGCCAGCGCTGACCCCCCACCCCCAGCCCCTCTCCAGCGGAGAGTGGAGCTAGAAATTGCTGCTGTCTGAAAGCCTCTACCCGCCGGAGAGGGGTTCGTTCTCTAAAAGCCCCTCCCCGCTGGGGAGGGGTTGGGGTGGGCGTACCACGCCAGCGCTGCCCCCCACCCCCAGCCCCTCCCCCACGGGGAGGGGAGTTCAGAACCAAAACCGTTCGTCCCGACCTTGTCGAAGGACTGCTTTTCACTTAGCCCGTCGAAGGCCAATGCTTCGACAGGCTAAGCACGAACGGGTGGGAACGTAATGCCGAAGAACGAACTCTACTACGGCGACAATCTCGACGTGCTGCGGCGCAAGAT
>JANMCG010000050.1:0-2226 GCA_031361075.1 Novosphingobium sp.
AAGTATCACCGCCCGCGCGGGTTGCTCGGCGCGGGCAGCGAGGAACCCAACGCACTGGTCTCGGTCAGCCGCGGGCCGGGTCGCCACACACCCAATCTGCGTGCTACCGCAGTCGAGATTTACGAAGGGCTGACCGCGACCGGCCAGAACCGCTGGCCTTCGCTCAAAACCGATTTCGGCGCGATCAATGACCGGCTCGGCATGTTCCTGCCGGCGGGGTTCTACAACAAGACCTTCATGTGGCCGCGCTCGTTCTGGGACAAGCTTTACGAACCGCTGATCCGCCGCGCGGCCGGGCTGGGAGAGTCGCCCAGCGAGGAAGACCCCGATCACTACAGCGCTGCTTATGCGCATTGCGACTTGCTGATTGTCGGTGCTGGCCCGGCCGGGATCGACGCCGCGCTCGAAGCCAGCGGAACATCGAAGCGCGTGATTTTGATCGACGAACAGGACGAGCCTGGCGGCGGGGCGCTGGATAGTCCGGCGCTGTGGCCGTGGCTGGAAGAAAGCCTCAAGGACCTGGCCGCCTCACCCAATGTCACGCTGCTGCGCCGGACCACCGCGTTTGGATATTACCACGACAACTTCATCGGCGCGGTCGAGCGGCTGACTGACCACCTCGCCCAGATTGGCGATGGCGCGCGCGAAAAGCTGTGGCGGATCCGCGCGGGTGAAGTGATTCTGGCGCAAGGCGCGATCGAACGCCCGCTGGTCTTTGCCGGGAACGATGTGCCCGGCGTGATGCTGGCCTCGGCCGCGCGGACTTTCCTGCAGCGCTATGGGGTGGCGGTCGGCCGGTCGATTGCGCTGATGGCAACGCATGACAGCGGCTGGCGCGATGCCTTTGCGCATACCCGCGCTGGAGTGAAAGTCGCGGCGATCATCGATGTGCGCGAAACGGTCGATGCGGCGCTGCTGGCCGAGGCGCAGGCGCTCGGTATCCCGGTCCGGCTTGGGCATAGCGTCATCGCAGTGCGCGGCCGGCTTGGCGTTACGGGGATTACCGTGGCCCGCAACGATGGCTCTGCAAAGGCCCGGATCGCCTGCGATGCGCTGCTGATGGCTGGCGGCTGGACTCCGTCGGTGCATTTGTGGTCGCATAGCAAGGGCAGCCTTGTCTGGGACGAAAAGTTGGGGGCCTATGTCCCTGATCTGGCCAATGAAAAAGTCCGCTGCGTCGGAGCTTGCTCGGGCAAATGGAACTTCGGCAGCGGTATGGTGATTGACGTGCTGCCCACGCCGCGCAACCAGACCAAAATCAAGGCCTTCGTCGATTTCCAGAACGACGTGACCGCCAAGGACATCCACCTCGCCGTGCGCGAGGGGTTCAAGTCGATCGAGCATATCAAGCGCTACACCACCACCGGGATGGCCACCGATCAGGGCAAGACTTCCAACCTCAACGGCTTGCAGATCGCGTCACGGGCCTTGGGTCGACCGGTCCCCGAAGTGGGCCTCACAACCTTTCGCCCGCCCTATACCCCGCAAACCTTCGGGGCATTGGCGGGTCATGCCAAGGACGACCTGTTCCAGCCGACCCGCAAGACCTGCATCGATGGCTGGGCCGCGGAACATGGCGCGGTGTTCGAACTGGTCGCGCAGTGGCGGCGGGCGCGCTATTTTCCGACAAGCGGCGAAGACATGCACGCGGCCGTCAACCGCGAATGCCGCGCGGTCCGCTCCTCCGTGGGCATCTTCGATGCGTCTACGCTGGGCAAGATCGAAGTGGTCGGACCCGATGCTGCCGAGTTTCTCAACCGCATGTACACCAATCCGTGGAAGGCGCTTGAGCCCGGCCGGTGCCGTTATGGGCTTTTGCTGCGCGAAGACGGGTTCATCACCGACGACGGAGTCTCGGCCCGGCTGGCTCCCGACCGCTTCCATCTGACGACGACCACCGGCGGCGCGGCGCGGGTGCTGAACATGATGGAGGATTACCTCCAGACCGAATGGCCAGAGCTCGATGTCTGGCTGACCAGCACCACCGAACAGTGGGCGGTGATCGCGCTGCAAGGGCCGATGGCGCGCAAGCTGCTCGAGCCGCTGGTGCAGGGCATCGACTTGTCGGCCGAAGCCTTTCCGCACATGGCGATCCGTGAGGGGACGATCTGCGGCGTGCCGACGCGGTTGTTCCGGGTCAGCTTTACGGGAGAGTTGGGCTTCGAGATCAATGTTCCGGCGGCTTATGGCCGGGCCGTGTGGGAACGGTTGATGGACGCGGGCGCG
>JANMCG010000204.1:0-5706 GCA_031361075.1 Novosphingobium sp.
CCGCTGGCCGACATCAAACGGTTGCTCGCGGCGCGTCCCAAGGGCGTCACCGGGCTGGCGGTGGCCGGAATGCCGATGGGCTCACCAGGGATGGAAATGCCCGGAATGTCGGGCGATCATTACGTGGTGATGGCGTTCGGCCCCGCTGGTCAGCGCGTGTACGCGCGGCATTAAGCCGCGCGCCGTCCTGGACAGATTTGGAGCGGGTGAAGGGAATCGAACCCTCGTATTCAGCTTGGGAAGCTGCTGCTCTACCATTGAGCTACACCCGCCTGCACGCCCGGTTGCGGTCGAGCGGGCCATTGGCATGGCCGGCGCGCAGGGTCAACCGGGCATTGGCCAGCGCCCGGCGCGGCTATAGCTTGCGCCGCGCGCTCTGGCCGTCATCGATCCGGATGACCGCGCCGGTAACGCATTCGCTGGCCGGCGCGACCAGATAAAGCAGCGTCGAATCCATTTGTTCGGGGACCGGCACGCGCTGGCGCGGCAGGCTGGCGGCGGGGTCGCCGCCCATTCGCGCGAACATCCCGTCCGTCATTTCGGACACGAACATTCCCGGCGCGATCGCGTTGACGTTTATGCCGTAATGCGCCCACTCCACGCTCAGCGCCTCGGTCATGCGGGCGATCGCGGTCTTGGTCACCGCATACAGCGCCGCGCCGCCACCGGTGTAGCTGTAATGCGCGACCGAGCTGATATTGACGATCCGGCCCGGTTTTTCAGCCGCGATCAGCCGCCGGGCCACCTCGCACGCCAGGATCCACGGCCCGCGCAGATTAACCCCGAGCACTTGGTCGATCAGCGCGGTGTCCATCTTGTGCGCGCGTTGCGCGTCGGGCATTCCGGCATTGTTGACCAGAATGTCAATTGTTCCGAATTCGGCTTCGCCCGCTGCGACCGCCGCCACCAGCGAAGCTGCATCAGTCGCATCCATCTGCACCGCAAGCGCTTTGCCGCCCGCTGCGCCGATCTGCTCGGCCAGCGCTTCCAGCCGGTCCAGCCGTCGTGCCGCCAAGACGACAGCTGCGCCTTGTGCCGCCAGCACCCGCGCAAAGCGCGCGCCGAGCCCCGATGAAGCGCCGGTGACCAGCGCCACGCGCCCGGTCAGGTCGGTGGAATTATTAGGCAGGGCATAGTCAGTCATTGGGCGGCCTCCAGTGCGTCGCGCAGGCGGTCTTTGCCGAAGTAGAGCGCGTCGCCGACGAAAAAGCTGGGGACCCCGAACACCCCGCGCGCCACAGCAGCCGCGGTATTGGCGACCAGCGCGGCCTTGTTAGCAGGATCGGCCGCGCCTGCGCCCAGTGCGGCAACCGGCAGACCCGCATCGCCAAGCGCACCGGCCCACACCTCGGGATCGCCCAGCGCCAGGCCCTGTTCCCACATTCCCGCCATCATCGCCTCGATATACGGCTCGGCACAACCGAGCGTCTCGGCCGCCACCGCGCCGCGCATCAGCAGCAGCGTGTTGACCGGAAAATGGGGGTTCATCGTGAACCCGTTGATATCGTGCCGCGCCATAAAGCGCCGCATCTCGAGCAGATCGTAAGCGCGCTTAGCCGCGATATGACCGTAAGCCTGCATCGGGCTCTGATTGCCGGTCGCCTTGAAAATCCCGCCAAGCAGCACCGGTACATAGCGGAAATCGGCGCGGCTCGCTTCATCGATCGCGCGGTGGACGAGATAGGCGTTGGGGCTGCCAAAGTCGTAATAGAAAGCGATTTCGCGGGGCATCACCACGTCTCTCCATAAGGCCGGATTTCCTGCTCGAACGTCCACGCGGCGCGCGGCTGGCTGAACAGCGCAAAGTAGGCGTCGGCCACCGCGTTTGGCGGCATCAGCAGATCGGGCTGCGCAGCAAGCGCCTCCGCCCCGATCCGCTCGGTCACACGGGCGCGCACCCAGGCGGTATCGACGCCCGCATCGATTACCAGATGCGCGACATGAATGCCCTGCGGCCACAGCTCGCGCGCGGCCGATTGCGCGGTGGCGCGCAACCCTGATTTGGCTGCGGCAAATGCGCTGTAACCCGGATTGCCGCGCATCCCCGCGCTGGCCCCGGTAACGAAGATCTTGCCCTCGCCGCGCGGCAGCATGATCTTGGCCGCTTCGCGCATCGCGACGAACCCGGCGTAGCACGCCATTTCCCACACCTTGCGGAACACCCGGTCCGTGGTTTCGGTCAGCGGGAACTGCACATTGGCGCCGACGTTGAAAATCACCAGCGCAAGCGGCGCGGTGGCCTCGGCCTCGGCCAGAAACGCGGCGACGTCCTCGCTTTCGCGCGCATCGAGCGAGCGCCCGCTGACCGCGCCACCAAGCAGCGGGGCAAGCTTTTCGCCATCGCGCCGCCCGGCGTGGACGGCAAACCCGGCCGCGGCAAATTTGCGCACAATCGCCGCGCCGATGTGATCGCCCGCGCCGATCACTGCCACCGACTGGTTCAAGCAGGTCACTTCCGGTCCAGCGAAATAACCGCGGCGGTCATCCGCGACAGGCACACCAGCTTGCCCGCTTCATCCTCGATCCGGATTGTCCAGACCTGCGTGGTGCGGCCCAGACTTTCGGCCAGCGCGGTAGCATAGACCCAGCCAGCGTAAGCCGGGCGAATATGATTGGCGTTGATCTCCATACCGACCGCAGCAAACTTGGTCCGGTCGACGCAATAGCTTGCCGCGACCGAGGCGATGGTTTCAGCCAAGGCCACCGACGCTCCGCCGTGGAGCCGCTGGAACGGCTGCTGGGTGCGCTGATCGACCGGCATCCGCCCGCGCACCCAATCATCGCCGCAATCGACAAATTCGATCCCCAGGTGCTCGGGCATCGCGCCGATGCCCAGCGCGGTCATCGGGCGCAGGGCAGGACGCGCCCCGCCGAACCAGATCACGCGGCCTCGGTGACGCGTTTGGTGCTGCGCACCCCGTCGTACAGGAATTCGCTGCCGGTCAGATCGATGTACGGAATTTCCCGCACTTCGGTCCAGTAGTCCTGGCTGTGGCGCCACTCATGCTTGTCGCCGCTGCGGGGCAGCTGATCGATTCCGCGCATCAGGTAACCGGGGTTAAAATTGTCTTCCTCGATCCACGGACGGATCGCCATGTTGTGATCTTCGGCGCGCAGGGCAACGTCGATCCGCGTGGACCCTCGGGCGCTCATTTCATTGAGCAGGCCGCAGATGAAATCGGCCTGCATATCGACCCGCAATGTCCAGCTGGCGCGAAAATAACCGAACACCCAGCACATGTTAGGAACACCGGTGAACATCATCCCGCGGTAATTGACCGTATCGCCCCAATTGACCGCCGAGCCATCGACGCTAAAGGGAATATCGCCCATCACCGAGAGCCGGAAACCGGTTGCGGCGATGATAATGTCGGCTTCAAGCTCCTGACCCGAGCTGGTCAGGATACCCTTGGCGGTGAACCGGTCGATCGTATCGGTGACCACGTCAACCTTGCCGGCGCCAATCGCCGAGAACAGATCGCCGTTGGGCACGAAGGCCAGCCGCTGCTGCCAGATCCGGTATTTGGGCGTGAAGTGCGGCTCAAACTGGAAGTCCTCGCCGCCGTACGCCTTGATCGCTGCGTGCAACTCGGCAACCACGGCCTCGGGCTCTTGGGCGCAGCGTTTGTCGAGCAGGTTCTGATCGTACATGATCTGCGTGCGGACCACGCGGTGAATGGTCGGCTCGTCAACCGCGCCGGCCCGCAGCTTGTCGGCCAGCTCATTCACATTGGGCGCGGCAAAGAAATAGGTGGGTGAGCGTTGCAGCATCGTCACCTTGGCGGCTTTGTCAGCCATCGCCGGGATCACTGTCGCGGCGGTCGCGCCAGAGCCGATCACGATGACCTTTTTGCCGGTGTAGTCAGTCGCCGGATCCCATTTCATCGCGTGGACAAAGTGGCCTTGATAGTCAGCCACCCCGGCCCATTCGGGCAGGTACGGCGTTTCGTGGTTGTAATAGCCTTGGCACATCCACAGGAAATTGGCGGTGAAGGTGGCCGGTGTACCGTCCTTGCGCACGGTTTCAACCGTCCACAGGTTTGCCGCGCTCGACCAGCTGCAGCTGGTGATCCGGTGGCCAAAGCGGATATGCTCGCCGATCCCTTGTTCTGCGATCACTTCGCCCATGTATTTGAGGATTTCCCCAGCGCTGGCAATCGGTGCACCGACCCACGGTTTGAACCGGTAGCCAAAGGTGTAGAGATCCGAATCCGAACGGACGCCGGGATATTTGTGCGTGTCCCACGTACCGCCAAAGGTGTCCTTGGACTCGATCACCGCGAACGTCTTGCCAGGACACTGCAGTTTGAGGTGGCAAGCCGTGCCAATCCCTGAAATGCCTGCGCCTGCAATCAGCACGTCAACGTGAGTTACGGTTGTGGCTGATGCTTTGGTGTGCGGCTCTGCAACGGCGGTAGCGCTCATCGGCGAATCCTCTCCAGCTTTTTAATTGCCCGATTAAACTCCTGATTTTGCTGTTTGTGAAGAGCGTATTTGCGCGGCGCTCAACCGCCCGTCTGCCACACCCGCACCGCCTCGATCGGCCAGACCAGCATCAGCACGATCAGAGTATGTATTTGTATTTTCGATATATTTCAACTCAATCCGGCTGGTTTTCGCCACATCTGCGGCGATCACCCACCGAATACCCATCCGTGCCGAAGTTGGCTTTCGACGCGTTTCTAATGAGTGAGCACAACAAAAAATCAGTGGGCCACCTTGCCCACCCACCGACCACCCATCTTCGAATGATCGACCATTCGAAAATCGGCTTACGGCGGATGGGCTTGGCGGTAGTCAGGATTCTACGCTTTCCTTGGCCCCCCAATCGATCCCCATCGAGGCTGCAGCGGTGTTCACCGCCGACAACAAGGTCTGGTTCGAAAGATGGGCATAGCGTTCCGTGGTGCGTGTCTGGCTGTGACCCAACACCTTGGCGATCACGTAGAGCGAGTGACCAGAGTTGGCCAAATTGCTGGCAGCGCTGTGTCTCAAATCGTGCAGGCGGATGTGTGGCAGGCCAGCCGCGATCCGGGCATTGTTCCAAGCATAGAAGATATCGACAAACGGCAGCATGGTGTCGATATTGGGCACGACGTAAGGAACACCCTCGAACCGAGGCAACTGCTGCAGCACTTCGATGGCTGCTTCCGACAAGGGCACATGCCGCGCTCTGCCGGACTTCGTCATTTCAATCCGCCAAGTTTTCCTGGGTAAGTCAAACTGATCCCACGTCGCATCAAGAAGCTCGCGCTTCCGGCAACCGCATAAGACGAGCAAGGAGACAATGAACCGAAGCTGCTTGTTGCAGCTTTTGGAGCAGGCATCGAGCAAGCGCTGGGTTTCCTCGCCAGACAGAAAATGCTCGATGTGATTGTCACAGGCGGGAAGCTTGACGCCTTCGAGGGGATTCCGATCTGTGCCGGGAATGCGCCAGGTCTTCCCCAACTTGTACATCAGATTGATGATGACTGTTCCCCGTCAGCACCAATGGCACAGATTTGAGGTTGTGATTTAAGGAGGATTGGGGCTTCGTCGTAGTGACGAAGGAACGAAGATGAAGCCCCAATCCTCCTTGAAAAAATCGCCGATGAAGGCCCCTGCTGAGCGGGTGGTGAAGGATATCCGGCGGCAGACGCGCCGGCACTTCTCGGCTGAAGACAAGATCAGGATCGTGCTCGACGGGCTGCGCGGCGATGACAGCAT
>JANMCG010000138.1:0-4004 GCA_031361075.1 Novosphingobium sp.
ATACGGCCTCTTAACGAACAAAGGATATATCATGCGTCATAAAATGGGCGGGCGTAAGCTCAACCGTACTTCGGCTCACCGCATCGCGCTGCTGCGCAACATGGCGGCCGCGCTGGTCAAGCACGAGCAGATCACCACCACACTGCCAAAAGCGCGCGAACTGCGCCCTTACGTTGAAAAGCTGATCACACTGGCCAAGCGCGGCGGGCTGTCAAACCGCCGTCTCGCTCACGCGCGGATGATGGATGACACGCAGCTGGTGAAGCTGTTTGACGTGCTGGCTGCGCGCTATGCCACGCGCGAAGGTGGCTACACCCGGGTGATCAAGGCTGGCATCCGCGCCGGTGACGCTTCGCCGATGGCGGTAATCGAACTGGTCGAGCGCGATGTCGATGCCAAGGGCAAGGACTCGGGCCCGGTATTCAGCGACGACGCAGAATAAACCTGACGTTCGTCGATGGACGAATTGCAAAGGCGGGGGCAGGCGTTAGGCTTGGCTCCGCCTTTTGCTGTTGGGCCTTTTGCTGTTGGCCAAGATGTTAGGGAGCACTGCGTGCCGGTTCGTGTCAAATTGGGGTTGGGATTAGTTTTGGGTCTATGTGCCGCCGCCGCTGCGGCTGAAGGAGCGAAGCTGACGTATCCGCAGACCCGCAAAACCGATCTGGTTGAAACCGCGTTCGGCCAAAAAATCCCTGATCCCTATCGCTGGCTGGAAAACGACGTGCGCAGCGATCCCGAGGTGGCCGACTGGGTGACGCGGCAGAACGGGGTGACGCAAGGCTACCTCGCTACGCTGCCGCAGCGCAGCTGGTTTGGTCAGCGGATCAGAGCGTTAATGGATTACGAGCGGTTCGGGCTGCCGCAAAAAGCCGGTCGGTATTATTTCTACACCCGCAACTCGGGGCTGCAGAACCAGTCGCAGCTGTTCGTGCGCAAGGGCCTTGGCGGTGCGCCGCGGCTGCTGATCGATCCCAACATGTGGGCAAAAGACGGGGCTACCGCGCTGGATGGCTGGGAGCCATCCAAGAGCGGCAAGCTGCTTGCCTACGCGGTGCAGGACGGTGGGACCGATTGGCGAACGGTGCGGTTGATCGACAGCGCTAGCGGCAAAGTGCTGCCGGACGAGATCAAGTGGGCAAAATTCACCGGAATCTCGTGGATCGGCGACCAGGGTTTCCTCTATTCACGCTTTCCCGCGCCGGTCGATGGCCAGGCTTACCAGCAGCTCAACAAGAATCAGGAAGTGCGCTTTCACCGCGTCGGCACGCCGCAATCGGCGGACGAGCTGGTCTATGCGACGCCGGACCAACCCGAGTTGAGCCACGGCGCGCAGGTCACGCATGACGGGCGCTGGCTGGTGCTCAGTTCGGCCAAGGGCACCGATAACAAGAACACGGTGCACCTGATCCGGCTGGGGCGCGGCAAGGACTGGACGCCGCAAACGCTGATCGGCGGACTCGATAATGACTGGTCGCTGATCGAGGGGATGGGCGACACGCTTTATTTCATCACTAACAAGGGCGCGCCCAAACTTAAAGTAGTGCGGATCGATCTGGCTGCGCCGACCCCGCAGTTCAGCGACATTGTCCCCGAACGCGCCGAAGTGCTGGAACGTGCGCGGATTGTCGGCAACCGGCTGATCCTGTCATACCTCAAGGACGCCGCTTCGACCGCCGAGGTGGTTTCGCTCGAAGGCCAGCCGGTGCAGCGCATCGCGTTAAGCGCGATTGGCACCGCCAGCGGGTTCAGCGGCGAGCCGGGCGATCCGGAAACCTTTTACGCCTTTACCAGCTTCAATCAGCCTAGTTCGATTTATCGCTACGACGCTGCCAGCGGCAAAAGCACGCTGTTCGCGCAGCCCAAGCTCACCTTCGATCCGGCCAACTACGTGATAGAGCAGCGGTTCTATCCGTCCAAGGATGGCACCAGAATCCCGATGTTCCTCGTCCGGCGCAAGGATGTGGCGCTGGCGAACATGGCGGTGCCGACGCTGCTTTATGGCTACGGCGGGTTCGACATTTCGCTCACCCCAGGGTTCTCGGCCACGCGGATGGCATGGCTTGAGGCGGGTGGGGCCTTCGCCATGGCCAACCTGCGCGGCGGGGGGGAATACGGCAAGGCGTGGCACGATGCCGGGCGGCTGAACAACAAGCAAAACGTGTTCGATGATTTCATCGCGGCGGGCGAATATCTGATCGCGCAAGGGATCACCCCCAAGGGCGGCCTCGCGGTGCAGGGCGGATCAAACGGCGGGCTGTTGATCGGCGCGGTGGTCAACCAGCGGCCCGATCTGTTTGCGGCAGCCAATGCAGCGGTAGGGGTGATGGATATGCTGCGCTTCGATCGGTTCACCGCCGGACGCTATTGGACCGACGATTATGGCTATCCGAACAAAGCCGCCGACTGGAAGGTGCTGCGCGCCTATTCTCCGTACCACAACCTGCGTGACGGTGCGCCATATCCGGCGATGCTGGTGACGACTGCGGATACCGATGACCGCGTGGTCCCCGGGCACAGCTTCAAATACACCGCCGCGCTGCAGGCGGCTGACCCCAAGGGCAAGCCGCACCTGATCCGCATCGAAACCCGCGCCGGGCATGGGGCGGGCAAGCCGACCGACAAGGTGGTGGCCGAAGGCGCGGACGTGCTCGCTTTTCTGGCGCAGTGGACCGGTCTCGCGGTGCCGGGGAGCTAAACTTGACCCCGCTCACCCATCCCCGTTCGTGGTGAGGAGGGGCTGAGCTCTCGCGAAGGCCCTGTCTCGAACCACCCTGCGCGACGTCCTTCGAGACGCGTCTTCGCTGCGCTCTGCCGCTCCTCAGGACGAACCGAGTTAGCTGGAAATTGGTGCGGCGGTCAGCTTGGCCCCGCGTTGCGCCGGTAATAGAACGGCCAAGCCAGCACCTGGCCCACAACGCGCGGTCGCGGTTCCAGCCCGGTGGGGCAAACCGCCGGGTCAAATGGTGCTAAGGCGTGTTGGTTAACATTGGCGAAACCGACGTGTTCAGAAAATAGCCATTTTTCCTGAACGATCACTGACAAGCCAGTTCAGCCTCGTGCTACCAGCGAATCGGTAGAAGGTCCCATCAAGCCCAGACATGGTTGTCGGGGCAACTGAAGGACAAACGCCATGAAGACTGTTTCCAAAGCCCTGCTCGGCACCATCGCGGCTGGCGCGATGGTCGCTTCATCGGCCACCCCGGCGCTGGCCGAGCACCGCGATAATCGCGGCGTCAACGCGGGCGACATTATTGCCGGCGCGCTGATCATCGGCGGAATCGCGGCAATTGCCACGGCCGCAAGCCGCAACAATCGCGACAATCGCGGCTATGACGACAACTATGGCTATGATCGTGCTGGCTACAACAACGGCGGTTACAACAACGGCGGCTACGGCAACCGTTACGACCGTGATGCCCAGTGGCGCAGCAATCCGCGCCAGGCGGTTGAACAGTGCGTCGCCGCCGCCGAGCGTTATGCCAGCAGCCGCGGTGTCCGTGCTGATGTGACCGATATCCGCGAAGTGCGGGACACGCGTTATGGTTTCAAGGTCAAGGGCCGGATCGCGGTCCAAGGCAACGACGGTGGCTGGAATCGCGGCGACAGCAACTATGGACAGGGGTGGGGCGGTGACTACCGCGGCTACAACGACCGGGTGCGTGGCTATGACAGCGGTTCGTTCGAGTGCAAGTTCGAGCGTGGCCGGATCACCGACCTCGACATCGACGGTGTCCGCGGGTTCTGATCCGCTGATCCGCTGATCCGCAACTAACGACGGGCGGTTCAGGCTTAAGCAAGCCTGGGCCGCCTAGTCGTATGAACCGGTGGGGCAGCACGGTTCGGCGCGACCCCCCGGGGGAGGGCAAGATCATGACGGCCAAGACATCGCGTCTCGCCGCAGTGCTGGCTTCGGCCGCTGCGCTATCGCTGTCGGCCACGCCAGCCGCTGCGCAAAGCTGGGGCTGGGGCGGCGGCAACTGGGGCCATCATCACCGCGACCGGGT
>JANMCG010000134.1:0-5607 GCA_031361075.1 Novosphingobium sp.
GTGGGAACATGCCTCGGGCTATAGCCGCGGTGATACCGACGGCGGCGCGGCAGCCAACTTCGGCGGCGTGCTGCCCAACATCTGCGCGGCCGGTTGCGGCGAATCGCAGGGGCGGTTGCGCGGGCTTGATCAGTGGAGCCAGGAACTGCGGCTCGCCAGCCCCGACACGGGCCCGTTCAAGTGGCAGCTCGGCGGGATCTACTTCGATTCGCGTGATATGACCGAGTTCGACCAACGCGCGTTCTTTCTGACCAGCAACGCGCTTGGCACCGTCCCCAATCCCAACAACTGGGTGCTCCTCCACAACGTCAACGTCTCATACGCCGGCTTCGGCCAGATTAGCTATGCGCTAAGCGACGCACTGACCGCCACCGCCGGGGTGCGGGTGACGCACGACAGCCGCGAAACCGAGCTCCTCAAAACCGCTAACACCGTCGCTAATGTCTCGACCTTCACCGGTGCCAAATACGTCAAGCTGACCGATACCAAGCCCAGCTTTGACGCCGCGCTGCTGTATGCCCCAAGCCGCGATCTGAGCATCTATGCCCGGGTCGCTCGCGGCTTCCGCGGCCCGACCATCCAGGGTCGTTCGGCGGTGTTCAACGCGCCGTTCACCACTGCCAAGTCGGAAACCAACACCAGCTACGAAGCCGGGATCAAGACCGCGTTCATGGACGGCGCGGTGCATTTCAATCTGACCGGGTTCTACTACAGCGTCGACAATATCCAGCTCAACGGCAACGACAGCAACGGCAATGGCGTGCTGTTCAACGCCGCCAAGGCCGACGGTTACGGAATGGAAGCCGAGCTGGAATTGCGCCCCGTGCAGAATCTGCGCTTCAACGTCGGGTTCAGCGCGCTGCACACTCAGATCAAGGACCGCACCGTATTTGCCCAAGCCGGCGCGGCGGGCGGCGTGCTGTCGGAAACGGTGCTTAACCCGGTGGTCCGCGTGGGCAACAATTACTTTGCGCAGATCGACGGCAACCCGCTGCCTAACGCCCCGACCTTCAACCTCAACATCAGCGGCCGCTATGATCAGCCGATCGGCCAGAGCGGCGCCAAGCTGTTCGTATCGGGCGATTTCAACATGCAGGGCAAAACCAATTTCGTGCTGTACCGCTCGGTCGAATACCGGGCCGACGGCAATTTGGAACTGGGCGCGAAAGTCGGCGTGGCGTTCGGGCGGTACGAGATCGCCGCATTCGTGCGCAACCTGACCGACGAGACAAATCTGATCGGCGCGATCGACACCAGCAATTACCGCGCCGGAATTTACAACGAACCGCGCGTGTTCGGCGTCACGTTCAGCGGCTCGTTCCGCTAAGCGGTGCTATCCCCCGCACTGCGCCGAACGGGATCGGCGCGGTGCGGGGGGATTTTTCAGACCAGGTCATCCTCGGCCACGATGCGCGGCACCAGCAGGTGAATCCACGCCAGCGCCAGCAGATACGCCACCGCTGCGCCATAAAACAGCGGTTGATAGCCATAGCCTGCGGTCAGCAAGCGCCCGGTGCCGGCCTGAATCCCGAACCCGGCCACATTGCCCGCAATCGCGCCGATTGCCATCACCGTGGCCACGCGCGAGGCGGGGACGGCATCGGCTGCAAAACCGAAGATGTTGGTCGAAAAACCCTGATGAGCAAACAGCCCCAGCCCGATCAGCGCGGCTGCGGTCCACGGGCTGGCCGCGCTCAGCGCCAGCGGGATCGGCAAAATCACCACGGCAAACAGCAGCATCGCGGTCTTCCGGGCAGCGTTGACGCTAAGCCCGCGCGACAGCAGCAGCGGGAACAGCGAGCCGCCGCACAGCGCGCCGATCGCCGCCAGCGTGAACGCCAGCGCAGTCGGCCCGACCAGTTCCTGCTGGCTTAGTGCAAACACCTTGTGGAACAGATCGGGCAGCCAAAAGGTGAAGAACCACCAGAACATATCGGTGATTGCCTTGGCCCCGGCGATTGCCCAGGTCTTGCGATCGGCGAAGGCTTCGCCAATCGCCGGGCGGGCCTGCTCGGTCGCGGTGGCACGCGCGATGGGGTGAAGGTTGCGGGTGCCGACCACCCAGAACCCCAGCCAGATGAAGCCAAGCGCGCCGGTCACCAGAAACGCGGCTTGCCAGCCAAAGGCCAGCGCAAACGGCACCACGGTCAGCGGGGCGATGATATTGCCGAGGTTGGGCGCGGTGTTGATGATCCCCATCGCCATCGAGCGCAGCCGGATCGGCAGGAATTGCGCGGCTGATTTGACCGCCGCGGGGGTGTTGACCGATTCGGCCGCGATCAGGATCACCCGCGCGGTGATGAATTGCGTGACCGTGGCGGCGAACGCGTGCGCCATTCCGGCCAGGCTCCACACCACCACCGCCGCGCCATAAGCGATTTTGACCCCGAACCGGTCGATCAGCCAGCCCACGAACACCAGTGCCACCGCCGCCGATAATTGCGACGCAGCGGCGACATCGCCGAACTGCTGATCGGTAAAGCCATAGACTTGTTCGAGCGTTGGCTTGAGCAGCGAGAACACCTGGCGATCGATGTAATTGATGATCGTGCCAAAGAACATCAGCGCGATCAGCATCCGCCGTACCCGGGTGGCGCCAGCATCGCCGGCGGCTGCGGTCTGGTTCATCATCGTCTCCCCGTGGTGCAGCGCCGTGCAGGCCCCGTCGCACGCCAGCATAGCGCCAGCGCCGTGTTTGACCAGCGGTGATGACACCGCAAGACAGGCGTCCGCGCTGCAACGGTGCTTGAGTAGCCAAATCAATGCGCTAGGCTGCACCGCAAGGCACCGGACAGGTGCCACCTGGAGTTGAGGACATGAACGCTGATTTGACCCTGCCAGATAACTGGCCGGTGCGCTCGCTAAGCGAGATCGAGGCGCTGCTCTGCGCCGCAGGAGCGCCATTCGAAATGGAGACCGCAGCGGTCCGCGGGGTGCCGACCCGGGTTTGGAAGAACGCCCCCGTCAGCCTCGCAGCACTCGCTGCCACCGGGCGCAGCCACGGCGATGCGACCTTTCTGGTCTATGAGGGCGAACGGGTCAGCTTTGCCGCCTGGCACCGCGCGGTGGCCGCGCTGGCGGCTGAACTGCGCGCTCTGGGGGTGACCAAAGGAGACCGGGTGGCGCTGGCCTCGCGCAATTTGCCCGAATGGCCGGTGGCGTTCTTTGCCGTGACCGTGCTTGGGGCGATCTGCGTTCCGCTCAACGCGTGGTGGACCGGGGCCGAGCTGCTTTACGGGCTGGCCAATTCGGGCAGCAAGGTGCTGATCTGCGACGCTGAACGGTTTGCCCGGATTGCGCCGCACCGCGCCGAACTGCCCGCGCTGGAGACGATCATCGTCTCGCGCTTGGCCGAGGCGCAAACCGGCGCATTGCGGCTTGAAGACCTGATCGGTCAGTCGGCGCAGTGGGCCAGCTTGCCCGACGCCGATTTGCCCGCGGCCGAGCTGGCACCCGATGATCCGGCGACGATCCTGTACACCTCGGGCACGACCGGCAATCCCAAGGGCGCGCTGGGCACGCACCGCAACTTGACCACCAATATCCTGTCGGGCGGTTATGCTGCCGCGCGCAGCGTACTGCGCCGCGAAGCAGCACTGCCCGCGCCAGCGCGCAAGGTGTTGCTGACGGTGATCCCGCTGTTCCACGCCACCGCGTGCTCGGCCACGCTGATGGGCGCGATCGCCGCCGGGCACACCATCGTGCTGATGTACAAATGGGATCCGGTCACTGCGTTCGGGATCATCGAGCGCGAACGGGTCAACATCACGGGCGGGGTTCCGACGATCGCGTGGCAATTGCTCGAGCATCCCGAGCGCGGCAATTACGACCTCTCGAGCATCGAGGCGATCGGTTATGGCGGCGCGCCGTCCGCGCCCGAGCTGGTGCGCAAAATCCACGAGGTGTTCGGCGCGCTGCCCGGCAACGGCTGGGGGATGACCGAAACCTCGGCCACGGTGACCACCCATTCGGCCGAAGATTACCTCAACCGCCCGACCAGTTGCGGTCCGCCGGTGGCCGCCGCCGACCTTGAAATCCGGGCCGAAGATGCCGTCACGGTCTTGCCCGGCGGCACCATCGGCGAGCTGTGGGCGCGCGGGCCGATGATCGTCGCGGGATACTGGAATAACCCCGAAGCCAGCGCGGCCACGTTCGTCGATGGCTGGGTCCGCACCGGCGATCTGGCGTGGATCGACGCGGAAGGCTTTTGCTACATCGCCGACCGGGCCAAGGACATGCTGATCCGCGGCGGCGAGAATATCTATTCGTCCGAGGTCGAGAACGCGCTGTACGAGCATCCTGCGGTAACCGATGCGGCCGTCGTCGGCATCGCGCACCGCACGCTGGGCGAAGAACCCGCCGCGGTGGTGCATCTGGCACCGGGCATGGCGGCGAGCGAAGCCGAATTGCAGGAATTTGTGCGCGCGCGGATTGCCGCATTCAAGGTTCCGGTGCGGATCCTGTTCCATCCCGAAACCCTACCGCGCAACGCGCAGGGCAAAATTCTGAAAAAGGATTTACGCGGGCTGTTCGGCGGGTAACAAGGGTGCACAGCTGTAGCACAAAGCGGTCTACAAGTGGTACAAACCGCCTTCAATTCGGACCATTTAATCAATTATTTCAATCGTTTGACTGAAAATCGGTGCGGGTCGCGATGGCTTCAAGTGGGCAGCGAGCGGGCTCGGCGGGCCAAGGCCACTCTATAGCCGAACCGCTGCCTGTAGGAAATGCCCTGCCCAAATCCGTGTTTACCCTTTGGTAATCCCGCGGCGCGACAATGCACCATGGCCCAAGCACTTGCCTCCGTCCTCGTTCGACCTGCCCCCGATGCGGCCGAGCTGCTGCGCGGCATGGTCGTGATCGGCTGCGCACTGGCGTTGATCCTCGCCGGGCCGGCCTTGCCCTCAGGCCTGTAACAGCTTCCACAACGCCGCCAGTGCCGACAATCCCAGCACCCCGCCGGTAAAGCCGCGCCAGGTCCGGTCGCTGATCCGCCCGAAAGCGTGACTGCCTAGCCAATTACCCAGCAGCACCGCCGGGAACAGCACCGCAGCGAGCAGTGGCTCGCGCGTGGTCGCCACCCCCAACGCTGTCGCCCAGACGATCCCGGCCGCCGAAGTGATCAGGAAAATCGTCATCATCGAGGCCCGGGCAAGCTGCGCGGGAATGGCGCGGCGCAGGTAATAGGGCACCACCGGCGGGCCGGGCATGCCCGCGAAGCCGGTGAGCACGCCCGAGAGCAGTCCGGTCGCGCCGGTTTCCGCCATGCCCGGAACATGGTGCGCCGGGCGCTTGGGCAACAGCACCAGCACGAACGATCCAAGCGCGATCAGCGCGATGGCAAGCCGCGCCAGCGCCGGGTCGGTCACCGCCAGCAGCCACACACCCACCGGCGTGGCCAGCGCTGCCACCGCACCGATCTGCAGTGCGCTCTTTTCGCTCACGCCAAGGATTTTGCGCAAGCCGACCAGCCCGATCAGCAGCCCGAGCCAGTTTGCCACCACCACGGCTTCGCGCGGCGGCACAGCCAGCGCGAGCACCGGCACCAGCAGGATCGCCATGCCGAACCCGGCGAGCCCGCGCACGAACGCGGCAGCCAGCGTTGCC
>JANMCG010000137.1:0-8600 GCA_031361075.1 Novosphingobium sp.
GCGAAACTCTACTCGGCCTACCGCGCCAGCAGATTGCGCGCCTGGCTGGCGATCTGGGCAAGCATTGCGGGGGCCACCGGCATGGCGGTTTGCGCGCGCGCGATCACGGTGCGGAACTGGGCGATCGCGGGGGCCTGCTCGGCTGCCCAGCGTTCGACCGCCGCCGCGGCTGCGCCTTGTTGGCCGCCATTCCGGCGCAAGAAATCGAGCCGCATCTGCTGGAAATCGCGCGCCAGCCCGTTGACCAGCAAGCGCTCCCAGGGATCCGACGGGCTCATCCGCGCGGCGGTCTGCTGCGCCCAGTCGAGCCCGAGCCGCGCGCCCAGATCGCTGAATGCTGCGGTTAAGGTCCGCGCGGCGATGTTATTGTCGCGCGCCAGCCGGGCGAGCCCGATCGCGCCGTCCATATCGAACAGCCGGGCCACGGCGGTGCTTTGTGCGGGCGGCGCTCCCGCCGCAACCAGCGCAGTGACCATCGCCGCCGACTGGCTGCGGCCTTCGCCCGCCAGCAGGCTGTGCGTATCGTGCGACAGTTCCTGCACCCCGGGTTCAAGCTCGGCCACCAGCTGCGAAGGGAGCAGCGTGCCGCCGCCGACCCGCAGCAGATCGGCCATGTGATCCGACATGATCGACGCGGCCCGGTCAAATAACAGGATCCGTGCCTCTTCGCTCATTGGCTCGGTTTCGATGCCCTCCCAGATCGCGGCCATCCCCAGCAGGCGCTCTGCGGCGACAAATGCGCTGGCCACCTGCGCCGGCGTGGCGCCTTCTTCCTGCGCCAGCTCGTATGGGTGAATAACCCCCAGCCGGTTGATCATCCGATTGGTCAGCGTGGTCGCGATGATCTCGCGCCGCAGCCGGTGCGCCATCAGATCTGGCTCGAACGCGGTACGCATCGGGGCGGGGAAGGCGGCGAGCAATTCGCTCGCCAGCCCGGGATCGTCAGGCAGCGCCGAATCTTCAAGCGCCGCCTGCATCGCCAGCTTCGCGCTCGACAGCAGCACCGCCAGCTCGGGCCGGGTCAGCCCCTTGCCGTCGGAAGCGCGGCGCAGCAACACCTCGCTTTCGGCCAGTCCTTCGGTCTTGCGGTCAAGCTGGCCGATCGTCTCAAGCCGCTCGATCAAGTGCATTTGCGCGGGCACCGATTTGGCCCCGCCGGCTTGCGCGATTGACAGCGCGAGCGCTTGCAGGCGGTTGTCCTCGAGCACCAGTTCGGCGACTTCATCGGTCATCGCCGCCAGCAACTTGACCCGCGCGTCTTCGGTCAGCCGCCCGGCGCGCTTGGCCCCGGCGAGCGCGATCTTGATATTGACCTCGTGATCCGAACAATCGACCCCGGCCGAATTGTCGATGAAGTCGGTGTTGATGCGGCCGCCATTGAGCGCGAATTCGATCCGTCCGGCTTGGGTGGTGCCAAGGTTTGCGCCCTCGCCGATCACTTTAACCCGCAGGTCTGCGCCGTCGATCCGCAGCGCATCGTTGGCTGGATCGCCGACCACCGCGTTGTTTTCCGCGCGCGCCTTGACGTAAGTGCCGATCCCGCCGAACCACAGCAGGTCGGCCTCGGCCTTGAGGATGGCGGAGATCAGCCCGTCGGGGTCGATGGTCGCAGCATCGATCCCCAGCATCTTGCGCACTTCATCGGACAAGGGAATGTCCTTGAGGCTGCGCGCGAACACCCCGCCGCCCGGCGAGATCAGGGCCTTGTCGTAATCGTCCCAGCTGGAGCGCGGCAGCACGAACATCCGCGCCCGTTCAGCGTGCGATCTGGCAGCGTCGGGCGAGGGATCGAGAAAGATATGACGGTGATCGAACGCAGCGACCAGTTGCAGCGATTCTGACAGCAGCATGCCGTTGCCGAACACATCGCCCGACATATCGCCGCAGCCGATCACCCGGACCGGGTCGGTCTGCACGTCGACGCCCATTTCAAGAAAATGCCGCTGGACCGAAAGCCACGCCCCCTTGGCGGTGATCCCCATCGCCTTGTGATCGTAACCCTTCGAGCCGCCGCTGGCGAAGGCATCGTCAAGCCAGAAGTCTTGCTCTTCAGCGATGGCATTGGCGGTGTCGGAGAACGTCGCGGTGCCTTTGTCGGCGGCGACCACGAAGTACGGATCGGGGCCGTCGCGCACCACCACAGCTTTGGGGTGGACCACTTTGCCGCCAACGATGTTGTCGGTGATCGACAGCAGGGTGCGAATGAACAATTTATAGCTGTCCTTGCCCTCTGCGAGCCAGGCATCACGGTCTTTCGATGAGTCGGGCAGCTGCTTGGGATAGAATCCGCCTTTGGCCCCGGTCGGCACGATCACCGCGTTCTTGACCCGCTGGGCTTTCATCAGCCCGAGCACTTCGGTGCGGAAATCGTCACGCCGGTCGGACCAGCGCAGGCCCCCGCGCGCCACCGGTCCGGCGCGCAAATGAATCCCCTCGACCCGGCGCGAATAGACAAAAATCTCGCGCCACGGCAGCGGTTTGGGCAGGCCCGGGACCAGCGCCGAATCAAGCTTGAACGCCAGCGCCGCATCGCCTGCGGGAGCAAAGGCATTGGTGCGCAGCATTGCCTCGACCAGCGAGCGATACAGCCGCAGCAGCCGGTCATCGTTGATCGCCTGCACATTGGCCAAGCCAGCGCGGATCGCATCCTGCGCTGCGGCCTCGGCTGGCGCGCGCTCGGTTTTGAAGGCGGGATCGTGGCGCGCGGTGAACAGCGCGATCAGTCCGCGCGTCACTTGCGGCGCGTGCTGCAACGCATCGACCACAGTCGGGATGCCGAAGTTCATCCCCGCTTGGCGCAGATAGCGATACCATGCGCGCAGCCAGTTGGCTTCCTCGGCGCTGAGCCCGGCGGCGATGATCAGCCGGTTAAACGGATCGTCCTGGGCATGCGCATTAAGCACATCGGCCAGCGCGGTCTCGATTGCTTCGGCGCGGTCGAGCAGATCACTACATTCAAGCCCGGCGGGCGTGTTGAGCGCGAAGTCGTGAATCGTGCCGAGCTTGCCGCCGTCAAGGTCGGTCGGGACATCCTCGATCACGCGAAAGCCGAAGTTTTCAAGTGCCGGGACCGCATCGGATAGCGCAATCGCGCCGCTGCGCTGATAGAGCTTGAGCCGCAGATCGCCCGCCGACATTTCGTCCGAACACAGCAGCCGCGCGCCCCGGCGTGGGCCATCTTCGCCATCATCGGCAAGCCGCCGCAGCCGGGCGATATCGGCGGCGGCTTCGGTTGCGCCATAAGCGCTGCGGTAGCTTTGCGGGAAAGCCTCGGCAAAGCGCATCGCGATGGCAGCCGCGCGCGAGGGGTCCTCGCTCGCGGCAATCTCGGCTTCGACTGCGTCGGTCCAGCCGCGCACCATCGCTTGCAGTTGCACGTCGAGCCTGGCTTCATCGGGTTCGGGCGTGCCGTCGCGGATGTCGAGCACAAAGCGGATCAGCGCGAGGCTGCTGCCTTCGACTTGCAGGCTCCAGTCAAGCACCGGCGCGCTGGCCGCGTGGCTCAGCAGCTCGGCGATCGCCAGCCGCACATCGGTCGACAAAGCATCGCGCGGCAGCCACACGAACGCAAACAGATGCCGCTCGAGCGGAGCCCCGACCAGTGCCAGCCGCGGGCGCGGACGATCGACCAGGCTCATCATCGCGGTGGCAATGCGCTCAAGATCGGCGTCCGAAAAACCGATCAGCAAGTCATGCGGCAACGCGGTCAGCGCGTGGACCAGCGCCTTGCCGGCGTGGCCGTTGGCAGCAAACCCGAACTTGGCCATCAGCTCGGCCAATTGCGCGCGCATCCGGGGGATCCGGTCGGGCGCGGCGGCAAGCGCGGCGCTGGTCCACACCCCGGCATGGACCGACAGCGCGGTAACCTTGCCCCGCTCGACCACCGGGATCAGGAACAGATCAAGCGGCACCCGGCGGTGGACATTGGAAATAAGGTTGCTCTTGATGATCAGCGGCACCCGGCCGCCGTTCTTGGCTTCATTATCGAACCACGCAAAGGCACGCTCGAACGAGGCCGGGGCAAGCACTTGCCTGGCGCTTTTCTGGCAGATCCCCAACGCGTCGCTCTGACTGCCATCGCGCATCCGCGTGACGTGGCCAAGTTGCGTGAGCATCCCGTCCTTGAACCAGCGCAGCAACGCCGCACCTTCGCCGCCGCCAAGCTGATCGGCATCGCGGCCCATCGCCTCTTGCAGGCGCGGCCAGTCGTTCACCGCCGCGCGGACATCGGCCAGCGTCGCAGCCAGCGCGGTTTCCAGCGCGCGCCGCACCCGGGCATCGCCGCGCTCGGTTTCCAGGTAGATCATGCTTTCGCGCTTTTCGCCGGCGGTATGCGGGTCAAGCACTTCGAGCAGCGCGCCATCACCGCTGCGCCGCGCCGCGATGATCGGATGCAGCAGCCGATCGATCGCCAGTCCATGCGCCGCGACGGTGGCCGAGATGGAATCGACCAGAAACGGCATGTCGTCATTGATCAGCGCGATCCGCATGAAGCGGTCGGTGGCGCTGCCCGAAATCGATTCGATTACGATGCTGGCGGTGCCGGGTGCGCGGCTGGCGGCGGCGGCGCGTACGAATTGAGCGGCGCGATCAAGCCCGTCAGCGGTGAACGCCGCGTCGCCCGGCAGCAGCGAGTCGGCCAGATGACGGGCCAGGGTCTTACTCAGCGCAGACTTCGAACTCATGGAAAAACGCTCCTTGAACGCAGTGCCGCCGCGTCCGTTTCCTGCTTGTTATATTGTTGCTAACTGACGTAGCAATTATGCGCACTCTACGAGCAAGCGCTGACCAGCGCAACCACTCGCCCCTACGGAAATGGCCCTAGACCAGCGCCTGCATCGTCAATTCCAGCGAGCGTTGCCGCGCGGCCGGATCGAAGGTTGCGCCCGAGACGATGATTTCGTCAGCGCCGGTGCGTTCGATAAACTTTCCGATTGCTGCGCTGACCGTGGCCGGACTGCCCACTGCACTGACCTGGCGCATATGTTCAAGCATAGCGAGCTGACCGGGCGGCAAGCTCTGGCGGTACCCGGGCACTGGCGGTTTAAGCTTGCCCGGCGTGCCGCTGCGCAGCGCGACAAAGCTTTGATCGATCGACGACGCGAGTAACACCGCGTCGGCGTCGCTATCAGCCGCAATGACGTTCATCGCCGCGATCACATAAGGCTGGTCAAGCTCGGCCGATGGCTGAAACTTCTGCCGGTACAGCAGCAGCGCCTGATCGAGCTGATCGGGCGCAAAATGCGAGGCAAACGCATACGGCAGCCCCAGCGCGGCGGCGAGCTGCGCGCCAAACAGGCTGGAGCCCAGGATCCACATCTGCACCGCCGCACCCAGCCCCGGCGTGGCGCGCAGCGCCAGCGGCGGATCGCCGGTGAACAGCGCGCGCAGTTCGACCACGTCTTGCGGGAAATATTCCGACGCGCGCCCCAGATCCTTGCGCAGTGCCTGGGCGATGCGCATGTCGGCCCCCGGCGCACGGCCCAGGCCCAGATCGATCCGCCCGGGATAAAGCGCATCGAGCGTGCCGAACTGTTCGGCAATCACAAACGGGTTGTGATTGGGCAGCATGATCCCGCCCGCGCCGATCCGGATGGTTTTGGTCGCCGCACCGATTGCGGCCAGCACCACTGCCGTCGCGCCGCCGGCAATACCGTCCATGCCGTGATGCTCGGCAACCCAGAAGCGCCGATAACCAGCCGCTTCGGCGACTTGCGCGAGCGCGGCGGCATCGGCCAGCGCCGCACGCGCGGTCGCGCCTTCGCGCACCGGCACCAGATCGAGCACGGACAGTTTGGGCGGAGCGGGTAAAGTCATTTGACGGGTGATGGGCGCGGCAAGGCCAGCTGGTCAAGATAACCTTGCGCGGTTTTGGCCGCAGCGCTGCCAGGCGCGGCCTTGACCACCGATTCCCAGCTTAGCCGGGCTGACTGGTCGCGCCCCGCCAATACCGCGATCACCCCGGCTTCAAGCCCGATTTCGGGATCGACCGGCCGCAGTGCGGCGGCGCGCTCGATCTGGCGCTGCGCCTGCACCAGCTTGCCCTGGCGCCGCGACAACGTTGCCGAAAGCAGCCACGCCTGAAAATTACCGGGCATTTCGTAACGCGCTTCTTCCAGCGCCGAGGACGCCTCCTCGTCGCGCCCGAGCGCCACCAATGCCCCCGCGCGGCCAAGCTGGATCGACCCGTTGCGCTGACCATCGTTCGCCGTGTGCGCATCACCGTGTGCGTGATCGAGCGCATCGAGCCCGGCAACGGTTGCGCCGCTGGCGAGCAAGGCGTTGCCCGCCAGTTCGCCCAGCCGCGCGCGCTCGCCGGGTTCGTTGGCCGGGGTATCGGCGCGCGCCGCCAGATACAGCGCGCCCGCTTCGGCCCAGCTGTCCTGCCCGGTCAGCGCCAGCGCCTTGCATTGCCTGGCTCCGGCGCGCTCGCTCATCGACTTGGCGGCGGCCAGCCAGCCGTCGGCCTCATCAACCGCATCGTCGGGGCTGTCCTGCGCCAGCTTGAGACAGTTCTGCAGCGGGGTCGCCGATGGCCGGGCAGCAGGCGCGGTGCTGCTGGCGGCAGCCTTGCGGCGGGGGATGGTGATCGGCGCTTGCGGCAAGCCCGTCTGGGCCAGCAGCGGAAGAAGCAAGGCAAGCGTGAACGGCATCGGCTATCCTGTGGTTGTGGTCAGCGCTGCAATGGTCCGCAGCAACAGTGCGATATCGCTCGCGCGCGACAAGCGGTGGTCGCCGTCCTTGATCAGCGTGACCTGCACATCGGCTGAACGCAAGGCTTGCGCCAGCCGCAGCGCGGTTTGCCAGGGGACGTCGGGATCGGCCTGCCCGTGCAGCAGGCGCACCGGGCAAGCCAGCGCGATCGCGCCGCCAAGCACGCGCTGCGCTTGTCCGTCGCGCCAGAATGCCGGATGAAGCGGGGTCGGTTCAGGGCCATAGGGATTGGCCTCAAGCACCGTTTCGCCCGCGGCAAGCCGCGCCTGCTGGTCAGCGCCATAGCCCCAGTCGGTAAAGTCCGGCGCGGCGGCGATCCCTACCAGCGCGGCAACCTGCGCGGGGATCGTTTGTGCCACCAGCAGCATCAGCCAGCCGCCCATGGACGAGCCGACCAGCACCACCGGCCCGTCGCATTGCGCCGCGATCAGCGCCAGCACCTCGTCGCGCCACCGGCTAAGGCTGCCCTTGGCAAAGGCGCCCGAACTTTGTCCGCAACCCGAATAGTCGAGCAACAGGCAGGCCCGGTTTTGCGAGACGGCCCAATCGAACACTGCGCAAGCTTTCGATCCCGCCATGTCGGACATATATCCCGGCAGGAACACCAGCGCCGGCCCTTGTCCCGGGGTATGGCGAAAGGCGATGCGGTGCCCGGCGGCGGAATGGAACTGCGTTTGGGTCATTCCGCCGCCTTGCCCGACCGCAGGGCCATCAGTCACGCACGAAAATCGCCTCGATCCGCGCCTCGAACAGGTCGGCGATGCGGAACGCGAGCGGGAGCGAGGGATCGTATTTGCCGGTCTCGATCGCGTTGACACTCTGGCGCGACACTCCGAGCCGCTCGGCCAGGTCCTGCTGGCTCCAGTTGCGCTCGGCGCGCAGTATTTTGAGGCGGTTGTTCACTGGCCCGGATCCGCCCGCTCGCGCCAATTCTGGATGATACTGCCCAAGGCCAGTCCGATTGCCCACACTGCCACCGCCCACCAGCCTTCAGCATGCGGGGTGACGCCGAAGGTTTCAAGAAAGCCCCAGACAGTCGCGGCCACCAGCAAAAAGCCGGTGGCAAACAACCCGGCCTGAATCTGGCGCATGCGCAGGTATTCGTCCTGCTCTTCGCGCAGGTATCGGCCCAGCGACCAGACATAGTAGACGATCGGCAAGCTTGGCAGCAGCGCCAGCAACCACAGCAGCGGACCCTGCGGCTGCCACGTGTTGCGCACGGTCAACGCGAAGCCGAGCAGAACCATGTAGGACAGCGCCCAGATCAGCGCGCGGCGATTGTACTGGCGCGTCGCGGCCGAATCCACACCGCAGTGGATCGAACGGTTGCGCGCGGACAGGCTGAGCGGGATCAGGCTGGACGAAACCAGCGCCACCAGCACCAGGTTCCACGGCCAGGCAATCCGGTGACTTTTTTCCAGCCAGGCGATCAGTATCATCCCTGCGCCGAACAGCGCGCCCCAGCTGGCGGGATGTGTTCCGGCCAGCCGCGATGCGGCGCGCTTGCCATTCACGCCGCAGCCTTTCGTCGGCACGAGCGGCTCCACCCGCCGCTCGCCGCCCACAGCGCCGGCAACACGGCAAACATGGTCGTCGCGTTGGTATCGGCGATCCAGCCGAAGCGGTTGGCGAGCGCGAGCAGCGCGAAGGCGGCGGTCCAGATCACGCTGGTGCGGAGATTGGTCATGGTCAAGTGTCCTTGTAACTAAGTAAAGCTAACTTGTCACATTACACGAACTTTGTCAAGTCTGCTTGTCTTTGAGCCATCACACTGACATTGCTCTGTCACGAAACCGCGTTAGGCTCGGTGCGAAATCAAGGAGATAACGATGACCATGTATCCGCCCGAACCGGCTCCGATCGCGCACACCAGTCGCCGCACCGCG
>JANMCG010000144.1:0-12228 GCA_031361075.1 Novosphingobium sp.
CCGGAACGGCGGAGTGTCAGGCGCGAAATAGCGCACCGGATGCGGATCGAAGGTGGCGATGATTGCGGGGCGGCCCTCGGCCCGCGCCCAATCGAGCGCGGCCTTGGCCACCGCCTGATGCCCGGCGTGGAACCCGTCAAAATTCCCCAGCGCGATGATTGCGCCGCGCAGCGCCTCGGGCATGGCCTCGCGGTGATCGAGCCGAGGGATCATATGTCGTGCCCGGTGCCCGGCGGGAGCGGCTGTGGGACGATCCCGGCCCGGATTACCCTGAGCGCATTGCCGCCCATCACCGCGCGGATCTGCTGCGGGGTGAAGCCCTCATCCATCAGCGCCTGGGTCACTTGCACCAGCTGCGAAGTATCGAACCGGACGGTCGTGGCACCGTCGTAATCGCTACCGAGCCCGACGTAGCCGATCCCGACCAGATCGCGGACGTACTTGATCGCGCGTGCCACCGCGCGGGGGCTGGTATCGCACACGGCTGCGTCCCAATAGCCGATCCCGATCACCCCGCCGGTCTTCGCCACGCCTCTAATTTCCTCGTCAGTAAGGTTGCGGTTGACCTTGCAGGTGGCCTGCACCCCGCCGTGGCTTGAGACCACCGGGCGCCGCGCCATCGCCAGCACTTCGCTTACGCAAGTGTGGCTACAATGCGCGATGTCGACGATGATGCCTTTGCCTTCCATGGCCCCGACGATTTGCCGCCCGAACGGGGTTAGCCCACCCTTTTTCTCGCCGTGCATTGATCCGGCCAGTTCGTTGTCGAAGAAGTGCGTCAGCCCGGCCATGCGGAACCCGGCGGCATACAATTTGTCGAGATTGGCCGCCTTGCCATCCAGATCGTGCAGCCCCTCGATTGACAGCAACGCGCCCACCGGACCGCCCGCCGAGGCATGCTGACCGAGGAGCCGGTCAAGCGCGGCCTGGTCAGTCACCTTGAGCAAGTGACCTTGCGCCAGCCCGACTGACCGGTCGAGCTTTGCGGCGTGATAAAGCGAGCGTTCGAGCAACGAAGTCCAGGTCGCGATTGGCTGGCGCTGCGCGATCAGCAGTGCCGGCAGGACGTCCGAATCGGCAGGATTGCTATCGTAATTCAGCCCACGCGGGGTTTTGCTCGGCGATGAGAACACTTGCAGCGTGACATTGCCCGCGGTCAGCCGCGGCAAATCTTCGTGTCCGCGCGCGGCGGCCTGCGTCAGCTCGCGGTTCCACATCAGCGTGTCCGAATGGAGATCGACGATCTGCAAGCTGCGATGCAGCGCGGCCGCTTCGGGCGAAACCGCGAGCAGCGGCTCACCGTCGACCTTGTTCATGCTCGCTTCGGCCCAGCCGGGCAATGGCCCGAAAAAAACCAGCGCCGAGGCGGCCAATGCGGCCAGCGGGATCCAGATCCGTTTACGCATGCCTGCTTCCCCTCAGGCCGCCGGTTTACGCAGCAATGTGACGAAATCAAACCCCGGGGTGCGATCATGTGCGGGGTGCGTCTCGCGGAACGCTTCGCGCCAGTCGCTGCGGGCAAAATCGGGGAAGCGGGTGTCGCCCGCCGGGCTGATGTGCACTTCGGTCAACTCGATCCGGTCGGCCAGCAGCAACGCTTCGGCAAAGATCGCCGCACCGCCGAAAATCGCAATGTGCGGGGCGTTGGCAAGTTTGAGCGCAGCGGGCAGCGAGGCGGCAGGCTCGGCGCCTTCGGAGCTCCACTCGGGGTCGCGAGTGATCACGATATGCCGCCGTCCGGGCAGCAGCCCGGGCAGCGATTCGAAGGTCTTGCGGCCCATCACCAGCGGCTTGCCCATGGTCAGCGCCTTAAGCCGGCGAAAGTCCGCTGAAATGTGCCAGGGTATCGCGCCAGCTGCGCCGATTACGCCGTTATCCGCCACCGCCGCGACAATGAACACCTCGTTGCGGTTCACAGCGTAAGCCGGGTGACATGGCCCATCTTGCGCCCCTCGCGCGCGGGGCCCTTGCCGTACAGGTGCAAGTGATTGGCCGGATTGGCGAGCAACGCTGGCCAGCTGTCTGCCGCCGCGCCAATCAGGTTGTGCATCAGCACGCCGCGCGCCGCCAGCCGGGTGTCGCCCAGCGGCAGGCCACAAATCGCGCGGATGTGGTTTTCGAACTGACTGGTCAGCGCGCCCTCGATCGTCCAGTGGCCGGAATTGTGCACCCGCGGTGCCATTTCATTGAACACCGGGCCTTGCGCAGTGGCAAAGAATTCGAACGCCGCCACCCCGACATAGCCCAGCGCGGCGGCCACTTGCGCTGCAAGCGCGCGCGCTACGTCGACTTGCGCCAGCACTGTGTCCGATGCGGGCACGGCCGAGGTCGCCAGTACGCCGGCTTCGTGAACGTTCTCGGCGCTGTCCCAGAATACCACCTGGCCGTCCTGCCCGCGGCACAGGATCACGCTGAATTCGGCGCTGAAGGCGACCAGACCTTCATAAATCATCGCTTGTCCGCCCAGCGCAATGCCCTCAGCCTCGTGGTCATAGGCAATGCGTCGCTGGCCCTTGCCGTCATAGCCTTCGCGCCGGGTTTTCAGGATTCCGGGTGTGCCGATCCGGGTCAGCGCCTGCTGCAAATCCTCGGACGTATCGACCGCCATGAACGGCGCGGTGAAACCGCCCAATCTGGCCACGAACTGCTTCTCGTTCAGCCGGTCCTGAGCCACTTCGAGCGCGTGCAGCGGCGGGAACAGCGCCGCGCTGCTGAGCGCGGCGAGCGGGGCGACCGGGACATTTTCGAACTCGTACGTCAGCACCGCGCAACCGGCGGCAAATGTCGCCATCGCCGTTGCATCGTCCCACGCCGCGCAGGTCTGCACTGCGCAAACCTCGCCCGCGATGCTGGCCGGTTCGGGCGAATAGACGTGAGCACGGTAGCCCAGCTGCGCCGCCGCCTGCGCCAGCATCCGCCCAAGCTGCCCGCCGCCCAGAATGCCAATGGTGGAGCCGGGCAAAATCACCGGTTCAGACCGGCCGCTCGGCCACGCCGGCGCTTTGCGCGGCGCGATAAGCCTTGACCCGCACGGCCAGCGCGGCATCGCTCAGTGCCAAAATTGACGCGGCAAGCAGGCCCGCGTTAGTCGCTCCGGCTTCGCCGATCGCCAAGGTCCCGACCGGCACCCCGGCGGGCATCTGCACTATCGACAGCAAGCTGTCCTGCCCCGATAATGCTTTGGATTGCACCGGCACGCCCAGCACCGGCAAATGCGTCATGCTTGCCACCATTCCGGGCAAATGCGCCGCGCCGCCCGCGCCTGCGATGATCACCTTGAAGCCGTGAACGGCTGCACCTTGGGCAAATTCAACCAGCCGCTGCGGGGTGCGGTGCGCCGACACGATCCGCGCGTCGTAAGCCACTCCCAATGCGTCCAGCGCCTGCGCGGCGCACTGCATCGTCGCCCAGTCAGATTGGCTGCCCATGACGATTGCGACCGGGGCGGAGAGGGGTGGGCTCATCTCAACGCTCCGCCAGATAATAGCGCTCGGCAGCGTTCAGATCGCAGTCGAGCTCATAGACAATCGGCTGACCGGTCGGGATTTCGAGACCGGTAATTTCCTCGTCCGAAATTCCCGACAAGTGCTTGACCAGCGCGCGCAACGAATTGCCGTGCGCCGCGATCAGCACGGTCTGTCCGGTCTGCAGCACCGGGACAATCGCTGCCTGAAAATAAGGCAGCACCCGCGCAATCGTATCCTTCAGGCTCTCTGTCACAGGAATATCGATCCCGGCATAACGCGGGTCGGCTTTCAAATCGAACGCACTGCCGTCCGCAAGCGCCGGCGGCGGAATATCGAAGCTGCGCCGCCATACTTTGACTTGCGCTTCGCCGTGCCTGGCGGTGGTTTCAGCCTTGTCGAGCCCGGTTAACCCGCCATAGTGCCGTTCGTTCAGCCGCCAATCCTTGGTCTCGGGAATCCATACCCGTCCGGCAGCCTCAAGCGCCAGATGCAGCGTGCGGATCGCGCGGGTCTGCAGGCTGGTGAAGGCCATGTCGGGCAGCATACCTTTGGCTGCGAGAAGTTCACCGGCAGCGCGCGCTTCGGCTTCGCCTTTGGCGGTCAGGTCGACATCCCACCACCCGGTAAAACGGTTTTCCAGATTCCATTGGCTCTGGCCGTGGCGGACAAGGATCAGTCTGGGCAAGCATTGGCTCCAAGCGGGGGGGCAAACAGGCTCTCGCCCCTAGCGGCTCTGGTTATCCTTGGGAAGCGCCTGAACGGCGCCGCCCGCCCGCGCCTGCGCCTTGCGGCGTTTCAGGTTCTCGCGCAGCGCGGCGGCCAGGCGCTGTTCGCGCGGCGAGAGGAGCGGCTTTTCATTCATTGGCAATCTGTTGCGGCTATCGAGCCAGTCGCTTGACAAAGCAAGGCCCCCCGGCCAATAGCGCGCCCCTGTCCGGACGCCCTGTTGCGGCGCGGGCATTGGCGGAATGGTGTGCTGCTGTAGCTCAGTGGTAGAGCGCATCCTTGGTAAGGCTGAGGTCGGGAGTTCAATCCTCCCCAGCAGCACCATTCCGCTTTCGCTTGCATCAGCGATTGGTCGCGCCGAACCGCGCGACCAATTCGTGCCGGGTGGCGGCAAAATGCTGGGTGACCAGCGTCACTGGCGCAGCAGCGCGCCAAGTGCGGCGGGTGACGATCAGGCAAGGATCGCCTGGCGCAATTTCAAGCGCGTGGGCCAGCGCAGGGCTGGCGGCGGCGGCGGTGATGCGGTTCTCGGCTTCGGTCCACGGCACATGCGCCAGCAGCCAGGTGCCTGGCGCGGTTTGTGCCAGATCAGCGGCCAATATTTCGGGGACTTGCGCGGTGCTGATCAAGCGCTGTTCGAAAGCCAGCGGGGCGTGATCGGCGTAATGCACGCCCTCTGTTTCAAGCACAGTCCCGGGCATTTCGGGATGGTCCGACCGCCGCTCGGCGTGGCGCAGCAGGCGCCATTCGTAAACCTGACCGCGCGCCGCGATTTCGCCCGCCAGATCGGTTATCTCCAGCACCATCGATTGTGCGCGGGGGTGCGCCACAATCGTTCCGGCGCGGCGTTTACGGGTGACGAGGCCCGCCCCGGCAAGCGCTGAGAGCGCTTTGTTTACGGTCATCCGGGCACAGCCGTATTGCGCCATCAGCGCCACCTCGCCTGGGATTTTGGTGCCTGGCGGCCACCCGCCCGACAGTATCTTTGCTTCGATCTCGCGGCGGATCCGTTCGCTTAGCGCTGGTGCGGTCATGCCAGCAACCGGGTGAGGGTGCGGCGGTAGCGCGCGATAATCGCTGCGCGGGCGATGTGCTTGCCGCCGGCCACGACTTGCGCCCCGCGGCGCCAGACGCTGTCGACGCCCGCGCGGCCGGCAGCGAAGATCCACCCGTCGAGCCAGCCATCGCCGCGCGCTCCGTTGAACGAGGGGTGGTGTGGGTCGAGCGTCACAAAGTCAGCGCTGCGGCCGTTTGCGATCTGCGCTGCCGCGCCCAGCGCTTGCGCGCCGCCCGCCAGCACGCCGCGCAGCAGATCGCCGCCAGTGCTGGCGCCAGGTCCGTTAGCGAACAGGTTGCGTGCCTGGGCCGACAAGCGCTGGCCGTATTCGAGCCAGCGCAATTCCTCTGCGGCATCGATCAGCACGTTCGAATCGCTGCCGATCCCGAACCGTCCGCCCGCCGCAATATAGCTGGGCGCGGGGAACAAACCGTCGCCAAGATTGGCCTCGGTGACCGGGCATAGCCCCAAGACCGCGCCCGATGCGGCCAAGGCGCCGCTTTCCTGCGCGGTGATATGGGTGGCATGGATCAGGCACCAACAGCTGCCAACTGCGGCATTGCCGAGCAGCCATTCGACCGGGCGCGCGCCGCTCCAGCCGAGGCAATCTGCAACTTCGGACTGCTGTTCGGCGACGTGGATGTGGACCGGGCATGTCTGGTCGAGCGCAATGAGGTCGGACAATTGCTCGGGCGTTACCGCGCGCAGCGAATGCGGGGCGAGGCCAAGCACAGCGTCGGGCAGCCCCGCCAGTGCCGCGCGGCTTGTCTCGCGCAGTTGGGCGAACTGGTCGACGCGGCACACAAACCGGCGCTGGCCGGGCCCCGGGGCCGCGCCGCCAAAACCCGAGTGTGCATAAAACACCGGCAAGAGGGTCAAAGCGATGCCGGTTTCCGCCGCTGCGGCGGCCAGCGCCTCGGCCATAGGCGCGCCTGTATAGGGCACACCAGCGGGATCATGGTGCAGATAGTGGAACTCACCCACCCGGGTGAACCCGCTCTCGAGCATTTCGGCGTAAGCCATCGCGGCGATCGCCAGCAGATCGTCGGGGCGGATTTGATCGACGAAGCGGTACATCGTCTCGCGCCAAGTCCAGAAGCTGTCACCGCTGGCCCCGCGCCGCTCGGCCAGCCCCGCCATCCCGCGCTGGAAAGCGTGGCTGTGGAGGTTGGGTAGACCCGGCAGCGCCGCGGTATAGCACTGGTCGGCAGGCTGCGGCGCGGTATCGGGGGAAACCTTCGTAAAGCACCCGTCCGCCAACTCAACGCGAACGTCACGAGCCCAGCCATTGGGCAGCAAGGCTTCGGCAAAGTGCAGGCTGGTGGTCACAGATACCTCACGGCGCGGTTTCGATTTTAAAGTCTATACAGGCGCGTTTAATTGTCTGTACATATCTGCGTCCGTTCCCGCGAAGAGGCTACGAATGCGCTGTGATACGCTTTGGCTGAATGCCCGGCTGCTGACCATGATTCCCGGTACAGCGCCGGTGGCGGATGGGGTAATTGCGGCCAGCGACGGGCGGATCGACTATGCCGGGCCGCGCACCGATGCGCCGGCCTTTCTCCCCGCCCAGCAGATCGATTGCGGCCAGCGCTGGGTCACTCCGGCGCTGATCGATGCCCACACGCACTTAGTCCACGCCGGTAATCGCGCGCGCGAGTTCGAGCTGCGGCTGGCAGGCGCGAGCTATGAAGAGATCGCGCGCGGCGGCGGCGGGATCGTCTCGACCATGCGCGCCACCCGTGCGGCCAGCACAGGCGAGCTGGTTGCCAGCGCGCTGCTCCGGCTTGATGGCTTGCTTGCTGAGGGGGTCGGGACGATCGAGATCAAGAGCGGTTACGGGCTCGAGCTGGAAGCCGAGCTCAAGATGCTGCGCGCGGCGCGGCGGCTGGGCGAATTGCGCCCTGTCCGGGTAATTACAACCTTCCTTGGCGCACACGCGCTATCCCCCGAATTTGCCGGCGATCCCGATGGCTACATCGCGCTGGTCTGCGATCAGATGCTGCCTGCGATTGCCGCCGAAGGGCTCGCCGATGCGGTCGATGGCTTCTGCGAGGGGATCGGTTTTTCGCCTGCGCAGATCGAGCGGGTGCTAGCTGCTGCCAAGGCGCTCGGGCTGCCAGTGAAGCTCCACGCCGAACAGCTGTCGAACCTTGGCGGGGCGGCTTTGGCGGCGCGGTATGGCGCCTTGTCCGCCGATCACCTTGAACATCTCGATGAGGCGGGAGTAGCGGCAATGGCCGCAGCCCAGACCGTAGCGATGCTGCTGCCCGGTGCGTTCTATTTCTGCCGCGAGACGCACCTTCCGCCGGTAACGGCTTTGCGTGCGGCGGGCGTACCGATTGCGCTGGCGACCGATTGCAACCCGGGCACCAGCCCGCTCACCTCGCTGTTGCTGGCGTTGAATATGGCCGCGACCTGCTTTCGGCTGACAGTGGCCGAATGCCTGACCGGAGTAACGCTGAACGCGGCGCGCGCCCTTGGGCTGGCGCATGAATGCGGCTCGCTCGCTCCGGGCAAAAGCTGCGATCTGGCACTCTGGAATATCGAGGAACCAGCTGAACTGGTTTACCGGATGGGCGCAAATCCGCTCCATGCCCGGGTGTGGAGGGGCCGATGCGTTTAGTGGAACTGGCAGCGGGCGAGGTTTCGCTTAGCCAATGGCAAGCAATTTACGCCGGTGCCGCCGCCCGGCTGGAACCGGCCGCCGCGCCGCGGATTGCCGCCAGCGCTGCTGCAGTCGAACGGATTTTGGCCAAGAGAGCCCCGGTCTACGGGATCAACACCGGGTTTGGTAAGCTCGCCTCGGTCCGGATCGATGATGCTGACCTCGCGGCGCTGCAGCGCAATATCGTGCTCAGCCACGCGGCTGGCACCGGCGCGCCCTCGTCGGTCCCGGTGGTGCGGCTGATGCTGGCGCTCAAGCTTGCCAGTCTGGGCCACGGGGCGAGCGGAGTGCGACCGGCCACGGTCGCGCTGCTCGAAGCGCTGCTGGCCAATGGCTTGACTCCGGTGGTGCCGTGCCAGGGTTCGGTCGGGGCGAGCGGCGATCTGGCCCCGCTTGCGCATATGACCGCCGCGATGATCGGGGTCGGCGCATTCTGGGTCGATGGCGCTCAGGTTCCCGCGGCGCAGGCGCTCGCCCGCGCCGGGCTGATGCCGCTCGTACTCGGCCCCAAAGAGGGGCTGGCGTTGCTAAACGGCACGCAGTTTTCGGCCGCCAATGCGCTGGCCGCGCTGTTCGGAGCCGAGCAATTGCTGCGCACCGCGCTGGTCACCGGCGCGCTGTCGACCGAGGCCGCCAAAGGTTCGGACACCCCGTTCGATCCGCGCATCCATGCGCTGCGGCGGCACCGCGGCCAGATCGAGGTGGCCGGGGCCTTGCGCGGGCTGATGGCAGGCAGCGCGATCCGCGCCAGTCACACCGCCGACGATCCGCGCGTGCAAGACCCCTATTGCCTGCGCTGCCAGCCGCAAGTGATGGGCGCGGTGCTCGATCTGCTGCGTCAGGCGGCGACCACGCTGTTGACCGAAGCTAACGGGGTGTCGGACAATCCGTTGATCTTCCCCGCAACTGACGAGGCGCTGTCGGGCGGCAACTTTCACGCCGAGCCGGTGGCTTTCGCCGCCGATATGATCGCGCTGGCGCTGTGCGAGATCGGCAGCATTGCCGAGCGGCGGATTGCGATGCTGGTCGATCCCGCGCTGTCGGGACTGCCGGCCTTCTTGACTCCGCACCCCGGTCTGCATTCGGGTTTTATGATCCCGCAAGTGACGGCGGCGGCGCTGGTTTCGGAAAACAAGCAGTCGGCCTATCCGGCATCGGTCGATTCGATCCCGACTTCGGCCAATCAGGAAGATCACGTCTCGATGGCGGCGCATGGCGCGCGGCGGCTTGCACCGATGCTCGCCAATGCCGAGGCGGTGTTGGCGATCGAGCTGCTGGCGGCGGTGCAGGGCTGCGAATTCCACGCGCCGCTCACCTCGTCGCCCGCGCTCGAGGGGGCGCGCGCGGTGCTGCGCCAAGCGGTGCCGCCGCTGGGCGAAGACCGGCATTTTTACCCCGATATGCAGGCGGCTGAACGGCTGGTGCGGTCGGGCGCAGTGGTCGCTGCGGTAGGTTGCGATTTGCCAGGATTGGCTGAGTGAACGAGTGGCTGGACATCCAGCGAGGCGATGCGCCGCTGGTGGTCGCGTTCCCGCACGGTGGCAGCGATTTGGCCGGACTTGAATCGCGCTTCGCCTCGCCGTGGCTGGCGCGGCGCGATGCCGATTGGCACATCGCGGAGCTGTACGATTTTGTACGCGGACTGGGCGCGACCACCGTGGCCACCCGGATCAGCCGCGCGGTGATCGACGTAAATCGCGATCCCTCAGAGGCCTCGCTTTATCCCGGCCAGGCGACCACCGAACTTTGCCCCACCACCACCTTCGACGGCGACCCGCTGTATGCCGCAGCTGCGCCAGGCGCAGCCGAAATTGCCGGCCGCCGCGCGCGCTGGTTCGATCCTTATCACGCCGCGCTGGCGGCAGAACTGGCGCGGCTGCGGCCGGTTCATCCGCGCGTGGTGCTGTACGATGCCCATTCGATCCGCAGCCGCATCCCGCGCCTGTTCGATGGCGCGCTGCCAGACTTCAGCATTGGCACAAATTCGGGCGCTAGTTGCGCGCCGCAGCTGACCGAAGCGGTCGTCGACGCATCCTTGTTCCATCAGGGCGATAATGCGTGGACCGGGGTTGTGAACGGCCGGTTCAAGGGCGGCTGGACCACCCGGCATTACGGTAATCCGGATCGCGGGGTGCATGCGATCCAAATGGAACTGGCGATGCGCGGCTATCTTGATGAGCCGCTTGTTCCCGCTGAGTCGAACTGGCCTAGCGCAATCTATCCCGCACCACCCGTGCAGCCGGTCCTGCGCCAAGTGATCCGCGCCTGCCTGACCTTTGCCGAAGGAACCGCATGACCCGCCTTGATAACAGCCGCGTGATCCGCGCCGCCACCGGAACCACGCTGACCGCGCAAAGCTGGCTGACCGAGGCGCCGCTGCGGATGCTGATGAACAACCTTCATCCCGATGTCGCCGAACGGCCCGAAGAACTGGTGGTTTACGGCGGGATCGGGCGGGCCGCGCGCGATTGGGAAAGCTATGACACGATTGTCGAAACACTGCGGCGGCTTAAGGACGATCAGACGCTGTTGGTGCAATCGGGCAAGCCGGTCGGGGTGTTCCAGACCCATTCCGACGCGCCGCGTGTGCTGATTGCCAATTCCAATCTGGTGCCCAAATGGGCCACTTGGGAACACTTCAGCGAGCTCGATAAAAAGGGCCTGGCGATGTATGGTCAGATGACCGCGGGGAGCTGGATTTATATCGGCACCCAAGGGATCGTGCAGGGTACTTACGAGACTTTTGTCGAGATGGGCCGCCAGCATTACGGCGGCGATCTGGCGGGGCGCTGGCTGCTTACCGCGGGGCTGGGCGGAATGGGCGGGGCGCAGCCGCTCGCCGCAGTCATGGCCGGGGCGAGCTGCGTCGCGATCGAATGCCAGCGCAGCCGGATCGAGATGCGGCTGCGCACCGGCTACCTTGACCGGTCGGCCGCAACGATCGACGAGGCGATGGCGATTATTGACGAGGCCAAGGCCAGCAAGGTTCCGGTGTCGGTCGGCCTGCTCGGCAATGCTGCGGAACTTTTGCCCGAGCTGCTCGCGCGCGGAATTCTGCCCGATCTGCTGACTGACCAGACCAGCGCGCACGATCCGGTCAATGGCTACTTGCCTGCCGGGTGGACCGTCGCCGAGTGGATGGAAAAGCGCGAGCGCGAACCCGAGGTCGTGGCCAAGGCTGCCAAAGCGAGCATGGCCCGGCACGTTGAGGCGATGCTCGAATTCCAGCGCCGGGGCGTGCCGACCACCGATTATGGCAACAACATCCGCCAGGTCGCGTTCGACGCGGGCGTGGCCGATGCCTTCGCCTTCCCCGGCTTCGTCCCGGCTTATATCCGCCCCCTGTTCTGCCGCGGGATCGGCCCGTTCCGCTGGGCGGCGCTGTCGGGCGATCCGGAAGATATCTACAAGACCGACGCCAAAGTGAAGGAACTGATGCCGGACAATCCGGCGCTGCACCGCTGGCTCGATCTGGCGCGCGAGAAGATCAAGTTTCAGGGGATGCCCGCGCGGATCTGCTGGGTTGGCCTTGGCGATCGCCACCGGCTGGGCCTCGCTTTCAACGCAATGGTCGCCTCGGGCGAGCTGTCCGCCCCGGTGGTGATCGGGCGCGATCATCTCGATTCGGGCTCGGTCGCCAGCCCCAACCGCGAAACCGAGGCGATGCTGGACGGATCGGACGCGGTGTCGGACTGGCCACTTCTTAACGCGCTGCTCAACTGTGCGAGCGGGGCAACCTGGGTGTCGCTGCACCACGGCGGCGGGGTCGGGATGGGCTATTCGCAGCACTCGGGCATGGTGATCGTGGCCGACGGCACGGCGGATGCCGCGCGCCGGCTGGAGCGAGTGTTATGGAACGATCCCGCCACCGGGGTGATGCGCCACGCCGATGCGGGGTACGAAATTGCGCTCGATTGCGCGCGGGAAACAGGGCTCGACCTGCCCGCTATCATGGCATGAAAAGCGGACCGGCGCTAACTGCCGTATAGCAGCGCCGGGTCGGCTGGATGTTCGGTCATCTGCCGCTTGATCCGTGAACCCTGGTGGCTCGAATTGAACCACACGGTTACCGCAAGCAGCGCGGCAGCTGCGTATAAGACATAACGCATGGGTGTTGCTCCATCGGCATGGTCCGTGGCCGCGTTATCAATGTGCGCGGCGCGGTGAAGCGCGGCTTACGGCTTGGGGTAAAGCCGAATTAAGCAGTTTTGGCACAAAGTGGCACAGCGGCGGCACAAAGCGGTCCAGGCGGGCAACAAACCGGCACAACCGGACCAAGAAGCCGCAAAACGATGCTGAAGATTTTGCAG
>JANMCG010000154.1:0-1539 GCA_031361075.1 Novosphingobium sp.
CATCAACGCATAGCCGTTTTCGGGCGTGATGCCCGAGCGTCCCTGCCAGCCGACCACTTCTTCGGGCGGCACGGCGATGCCGTATTGGCCGAGCAGATCGGCGGTGAAAGCGCGGTGTTCAGCCGAGATTGCCAGGGCGCGGGCGTCGTTGTCGGCCATTCCGGCAACCCGCGGATCGACCACTTCGGGCACCAGCACATCGACCCCGTACGGCGCACCGTCGATATGTTCGTCGATCCAGGCCAACTCTTCCTCAAGCTGCTCGGGCGTGAAGCGCGTCGCGCCGAGCACCCCGAACCCGCCCGCCTTGCTCACCGCGACCACCACATCGCGGCAATGGCTGAAGGCAAACAGCGGAAATTCGCAGCCGGTCAGGCGGCATACCTGGTTGTTCATTGTTCTCTCCCGTTGAGGAGATGATGGAACGCGCCGCGCAGCGGAGCAAGTCAGCTGATGTAATGCGCGGTCGTTTTGGCGGCCAGGTCTTCAGCCGTAACCCCCGGCGCAAGTTCGATCAGCTTGAACGGCGCAGCATGATCCGCCCGCTGGAACACCGCCAGATCGGTAACCACCATATCGACCACGTTCCTGCCCGTCAGCGGCAGGGTGCAGGCGGGGATGAACTTGGGCGAACCATCCTTGGCGCAGTGTTCCATCACCACGATGATCTGCTTGACCCCGGCGACCAGATCCATCGCCCCGCCCATGCCCTTGATAATCTTGCCCGGCACCATCCAGTTGGCAATGTCGCCGTTCTCGGCAACTTCCATCGCGCCCAGCACGGTCAAGTCGATGTGCCCGCCGCGGATCATCGCAAAGCTCGCCGCGCTGTCAAAATAGGCCGAGTGCGGCAGTTCGCTGATCGTCTGCTTGCCCGCATTGATCAGGTCGGCATCGATCTCGTCCTCGGTCGGGAACGGCCCGATCCCAAGCATGCCGTTTTCGCTCTGCAGCGTGACGGTCATTTCAGGCGGAACGTGGTTCGCCACCAAAGTCGGGATGCCGATGCCTAAATTGACATAATAGCCGTCACGCAGCTCCTTGGCCGCGCGCGCCGCCATCTGGTCGCGGGTCCAGCCCGTGGTGATTCGGTCGTGCGTGGTCATCAGCCGGCGTCCCCCTGTGATATCGCAGGCTCGCGAGTGGTGCGGAATTCGATCTTTTTGTCGTAAGGGCTGCCGACGATCAGCCGCTGGACGTAAACGCCGGGCAGATGGATGCAGTCGGGATCGAAGCTGCCGACCGGCACGATCTCTTCAACCTCGACCACGCAGACCTTGCCGCAGTGCGCCGCGGGCACGTTGAAATTGCGCGCGGTCTTGCGGAAGATCACGTTGCCGGTTTCATCCGCCTTCCACGCTTTCACCAAGGCGAGATCGGCGAAGATCCCGGCTTCGACGATGTAATCCTCACCCGCAAACGCCTTCACTTCCTTGCCCTCGGCCACCAGCGTGCCCACCCCGGTTTTGGTGTAGAACCCCGGGATCCCTGCGCCGCCCGCGCGCATCCGTTCAGCCAGCGTGCCTTGCGGGCTGAACT
>JANMCG010000200.1:0-3925 GCA_031361075.1 Novosphingobium sp.
TCGAAGCCGCCTCGGCCGCCGCGCTGGAGGCGAGCGCTTGAACAAAGTCCGGCCGTTCTCGCTGGCAGTCGCGCAGGCACGGCTTGATGATCTTAACGCGCGGATCGCTGCGACGCGCTGGCCGGAGCGCGAGACGGTGGCTGACTGGTCGCAAGGCACACCGCTTGCCATACTGCAGGATTTGCTGGCCTACTGGCGCACGGGCTACGATTGGCGTGTGTGCGAGGCCAAGCTCAACGCGCTGGGGCAATTCACCACCGAGATCGACGGGCTCGATATTCACTTCATCCACCACCGCTCGCCGCATGAAAATGCGCTGCCGTTGGTGATGACGCACGGCTGGCCCGGCTCGGTGATCGAATTTATGGGGGTGATCGAGGCGCTGGCCAATCCCACTGATGGGAGCCTCGCGTTCCACGTAGTTGCGCCGTCGCTGCCGGGGTTCGGGTTTTCAGGCAAGCCCACTGGCACCGGCTGGGGAGTTGAGAAGATCGGCCGAGCCTGGGGCGAGTTGATGGCGCGGCTTGGCTACACCCGCTGGGTTGCGCAGGGCGGTGATTGGGGCAGCGCGGTGACCACGGCGATCGGCGTGCAGGCGCTGCCGGGCTGCGCCGGAATTCACCTCAACATGCCGATCGGGCGGCCTCTGCCCGAGGACATGGCCAATCCAACTCCGCCCGAACTCAAGGCGCTGACCGCGCTCAAATACTATCAGGACTGGGATGCAGGCTATTCCACCCAGCAGCGCACCCGGCCGCAGACGGTGGGTTATGGGCTGGTCGATAGCCCGGCGGGGCTGGCGGGTTGGATTTTCGAGAAGATGTGGGCGTGGACCGACAACAGCGGTTCCGCCTTCGACGCGCTCAGCCGCGATGCCATTCTCGACAACCTCATGCTGTACTGGCTGCCCGCAACCGGGGCGTCATCGGCGCGGCTCTATTGGGAGAGCTTTGGCGGCTTCGCCCCGCAGCAGATTGATTTGCCAGTGGCGGTCAGCGCGTTCGCCAAGGAAATCCTGCCGACCCCGCGCAAGTGGGCCGAGCGCAATTACCCCAAGCTCGTCCACTGGGGCGAGCTGGAGCAGGGCGGCCATTTCGCCGCGTGGGAGCAACCTGAAGCGTTTGTGCGCGAACTCAGGACCGCGTTTGCGCTGATGAAGTGAGCCCCCTCTCCAAGCTGCGCTAGCCGCTAAAGCGCCAAGCTGCGCTATCCTCCCCCGCTAGGGGGGAGGATTAAACGGCGCAATTCATCCCCCTCGCGGGGGAGGATACGAAGGCTTGGTCGCGCAGCGGCCTAGCTAAAGTTGGAGAGGGAAATCAGTTTTTGGCCTGATCGACCAGCTTGTTCGCGCCGATCCACGGCATCATCGCGCGCAGCTGGGCGCCGGTCTTTTCGATCGGATGCGCTTCGGCAGCCTTGCGCGCGGCTTTCAGTTCAGGCTGACCGGCGCGGTTATCGAGCACGAAGTTCTTCACGAACCGGCCCGACTGGATATCGGCCAGCACGCGCTTCATCTCGGCCTTGGTTTCGGCGGTAATGATGCGGGGGCCGGTGGTGATGTCGCCATATTCGGCGGTGTTGCTGATCGAATAGCGCATGTTGGCGATCCCGCCTTCGTAGAGCAGGTCGACGATCAGCTTGGTTTCGTGGAGGCATTCGAAATAGGCCATTTCGGGCGCGTAACCCGCTTCGACCAGCGTTTCGAACCCGGCCTGGATCAGATGCGTGATCCCGCCGCACAACACCGCCTGCTCGCCGAACAGATCGGTTTCGCACTCTTCCTTGAAGTTGGTCTCGATGATCCCCGAGCGGCCGCCGCCGACACCGCTGGCATAGGCGAGGCCAATGTCATGCGCGTTGCCGCTGGCGTCCTGATGTACCGCGATCAGGCACGGCACGCCGCCGCCTTTGACATATTCGCTGCGCACGGTGTGGCCGGGGCCCTTGGGCGCGATCATGATCACGTCGAGGTCTGCGCCCGGCTCGATCAGCCCGAAGTGGACGTTGAGGCCGTGGGCGAAGGCGAGCGCCGCGCCGGGCTTCATGTTGGCCTTGAGGTCGTTCTCCCAGATTGCCGCCTGATGTTCGTCTGGGGCAAGGATCATCACGATGTCGGCCCATTTGGCGGCATCCTGGTTCGACATGACGGTAAAGCCCGCAGCCTCGGCCTTCTTGGCGGTGGCCGAACCGGCGCGCAGCGCAATTGCGACATCCTTGACGCCAGAGTCGCGCAGGTTCTGCGCGTGAGCGTGGCCTTGGCTGCCGTAACCGACAATGGCGATCTTCTTGCCGGTGATCAGATTGAGATCGGCGTCGGCGTCGTAATAAACCTTCATCGTACTTCCTTGTGCAATTCGATTAGAAAAAACTCAGGCTGCTTCGGCCCCGCGCATCAATCCGACCACGCCGGTGCGGCCAACTTCGACCAGCCCCAGTTCGCGCATCAGGCCGATGAAGCGGTCGATCTTGTCGGGCGCGCCGGTCAATTCGAACACGAAGCTGCTGGTGGTGGTGTCGATCACGCTGGCGCGAAACACTTCGGCGAGGCGCAACGCCTCGACCCGTGCGTCGCCCGTGCCAGCCACTTTGACCAAGGCCAGCTCGCGCTCGACGTGATCGCCCGCTTCGGTCAGGTCGATCACCTTGTGGACCGGGACCAGCCGTTCGAGCTGGGCGTGGATCTGGTCGATCACCGCGGGCGGCCCGTGCGTGACGATGGTGATCCGGCTGACGGTGTGGTTCTCGGTAATGTCGGCCACGGTCAGGCTGTCGATGTTATACCCGCGCGCGGTGAACAGCCCGGCGATCTTGGCGAGAATCCCCGCCTCGTTATCGACGATCACCGTCAGCACATGGCGCTCGGCCGCTTCTTTCTTCATCTTCATCATGGGTTTAGACCAGCGCCTTGGCGGCATCGTCCATCGTTCCGGCGACGCGGTCGCCGTAGAGGATCATGTCGGTATGCGCCGCGCCCGAGGGGATCATCGGGTAGCAATTGGCTTCCTTGGCAACGCGGCAATCGACGATCACCGGGCCGTCATGGTCGATCATCGCCTGAATGCCCGCATCGAGCCCCGCCTGATCGTTGATGCGGATGCCCTTCCAGCCATAGGCCTCGGCCAGCTTGACGAAATCGGGCAGGCTGTCGGAATAGCTTTCGGAATAGCGGCTCTCATAGGTCAGCTCCTGCCACTGGCGCACCATGCCCATCCATTCGTTGTTGAGAATGAAGACCTTGACCGGCAGGCGGAACTGGCTCGCGGTGCCGAGCTCCTGAATGTTCATCTGGATCGAAGCGTCACCGGCGATATCGATCACGAGCGCGTCGGGGTTGCCGCACTGCGCCCCGATTGCGGCGGGCAGGCCATAGCCCATCGTCCCGAGCCCGCCCGAAGTAAGCCACTTGTTGGGCCCGAAAAAGTGGAAATACTGCGCCGCCCACATCTGGTGCTGGCCAACCTCGGTGGCGATGATCGGGTCGCGGTGCTTGGTGAGTTCGAACAGCCGCTCGACCGCGAGTTGCGGCATGATGGCTTCTTTGTTGGCGGGATAAGCCAGACTTTGCCGCGCGCGCCAGCCGTCGATCCGCGCTTTCCACTCGGTCAGCTCTTGCGGCTTGCGGCTGCCCCAGGCCTCGATCAGTTGCTCGAGCACCAGCGCGCAATCGCCCAGGATCGGAAGATCGACCGGCACCGTCTTGTTGATCGAGGCGCGGTCTATATCGATGTGGATCTTGGTCGAATTGGGCGAAAAAGCATCGAGACGGCCCGTGACCCGGTCATCAAACCGCGCGCCGATGCAGACCATCAGGTCAGCCCGGTTCATCGCCATGTTGGCTTCGAAAGTGCCGTGCATCCCCAGCATCCCGAGCCAGTCGGAATGGTCGGCCGGGAAGGCACCGAGGCCCATCAACGTTGAAGTCACC
>JANMCG010000214.1:0-2230 GCA_031361075.1 Novosphingobium sp.
CCTCGTCCACGGCACCGATTGCACGCCGGACCAGATCCAGATTTCGCTCGAACGGATGCGTGCTATCGGCGCGATTGACCCGGTCGGGCGGACGATCATCGTCGAAGCCGGGGCGGTGGTGCAATCGGTGCAGGAAGCCGCCGCCACACACGGCCTCAAGTTTGCGGTCGATTGGGGCGCGCGCGGCAGCGCCACCATCGGCGGCGGGATCGCGACCAACGCCGGGGGTAATTCGGTGGTCCGCTACGGAATGATGCGCGAATCCTTGCTCGGGCTCGAGGCGGTGCTGGCTGACGGCACGGTGATTTCGAGCATGAACGTGCTGCTAAAAAACAACGCCGCCTATGATCTGAAACAGCTGTTCATCGGCAGCGAGGGGACGCTGGGAATCGTCACCCGCGCGGTGCTGCGGCTGCACCCCGCGCCGCTCTCGACCCAGACGGCGCTGCTGGCGCTGGACAGCTTTGCTTGCGTGCAGGCGCTGTTTGTCGAACTGGGGCAAAAGCTCGGCTCTGGCCTGACCGCGTTCGAGGTGATGTGGGATAATTTCTACGCGCCGCTGGCAGTGCAATCGGGCCGCCACACCCCGCCGCTGCTGGGCGGCCATACGCACTACGTGCTGCTCGAGGCGAGCGGCACCGATCCTGAGGCTGACACCGCGCGGTTCGAGGCGGTGCTGGGCGGCGCGCTCGATCAGGGCCTGATCGCCGACGCCGCCATCGCCAGCAGCGGCGCACAGGCCGACGCAATGTGGCGGGTGCGCGACGATATCGAAGGCCTGTTCGCCTACGCCGCGCCGAGCGTCACTTTCGACGTCAGCCTGCCGATCGTGGCAATGGAGGCCTATGTCGCCGAAGTCACCCGCACGGTCCGCGCCGAATGGGGCGATGCGGCCAAGCTGGTGGTGTTCGGCCACATCGGCGATGGCAACCTCCACCTGATCATCGGCCCACGCCCGTATGATGCAGCGGCCCGGCACCGCGCGGAGGAGATAGTTTACCGGGCGCTGGTGCCATACAATGGCTCGGTTTCGGCGGAGCATGGAATTGGATTGGAGAAGCGCGAGTGGCTGCACCTGACGCGCTCGCCCGAGGAACTGGCGCTGATGCGGACGCTGAAAACGGCGCTCGATCCCAAGGGGATTTTGAACCCGGGGAAGGTGTTGGGGTAGCCTTGCATACAACCCGATTGCAGACGTTAAGTCGTTCTCCGGTCAGTGACCTACGGTTGGTTGCCTAGCAATCTGTTCTTAACTCGGGCAAACTCTTCTTCGGAAATAGTACCATTAGCGAATAGCCCGCTCCACTTTTTAAGCTCATCGGCGTGAGAAAAACTCACCAATGAGTCGCGCGATATGATTTTCGCTGTTGGACTCGACGCTCGCTTGCTTATGTTTGCCAGTGCCCATCCCCGGATGACAGGGATAAACCGCCTCGATGGATTCAGCAAAAGGTAGTTTAACAACAATATTCCAACAACAACCCCGCTGGTAAATGCGACGTATACAAGCACCCTTTGGTGGATTATCATACCTTCAGCTGTTTCCAAGTACACGACAAGTCCCGCCAGGATCGCGACCGCGGCGGTTTGGGTGATCCTGACAGCAACTTTGATGTAAAACGTGTTTCCGGTCATGATGGATGTTAAGAAGCCCGCGAACAGTATGAACGGAAGGATCGCAAGCCAAGGCTCTTCCCACGAAAGGCACGCGAAGGAAAGTATGCACAGCGCCGCGCAGCTTAGCTTGATGGCGTCAGTGTTCGGAGTCTTCTCAATGGCTTTCGTGTCGTCCACTGTGCGTCTCCGTGCCCGTAATATAGCGATAGCGTATATGAGTTAATGTCCGCTTTCCACCTCAAAGCAGCCGTTTGCGCTCTACTCCCCCAACAAAACCCCGCGCCCCACATCCCGTGCATTGACCGCCCCGGTCAGCCCCAGCGCCGTCCGCATGTCCTGCTTGTACAGCCCGAGCATCCGCGTCAGCGCGGCCTCTCCTCCCGCCGCCAAAGCCATCACCCACGGCCGCCCAATCAACGCGGCCTTGGCACCAAGCGCCAGTGCCTTGACCAGGTCCTGCCCCGAGCGAATCCCGCCATCGACCAGCAGCGTGGTCTGATCGCCCACTGCGTCGGCAATGCGGGGCAGCATCGAGGCGGTCGAGGCCGCGCCGTCGAGTTGCCGACCGCCGTGGTTTGAAACGATTATCCCGTCCGCGCCGATGGCCACCGCC
>JANMCG010000256.1:0-2474 GCA_031361075.1 Novosphingobium sp.
CTCACCACCCGCTTCGATGCGGCCGGAGCGATCCTGCTGGCGAGCGAAAACGCCTTCCGCGTTTCGGGGGAGGCGGTTCAGGCGCTGGGCGGCGCGGGCTACACCAAGGACTGGCCGGTCGAGCGCTATCTGCGCGATGCCAAGCTGCTCGATATCGGCGCAGGGACGAATGAGATCAGGCGGATGCTGATCGGTAGAGAGTTGATAGGAGCGGCATGAGCGATACTCTTCTCCAAGTCATGCAATGGTACGGCGCGGGCGCGAGTGTCATCGCTGCCGCATTGGTGGCGCTTGATCTGGGGCGTCGGATCACCGGCTGGGCGTTCGTGCTGTTCGTCACCTCGTCGATCGCGCTGATCGGCTGGGGGTTCGTCCAGCCCGATGCCAAAGGGATCGGCGCGCAGAACATTCTGATGCTCGTCATCAACCTGATTGGCGTCTATCAATATCTCATTCGCAAAAAGGGGCGCGCATGAGCAAGCAGAACCACACCGCAGCCGGAGGAGCCTTGTCGCTTGAGCGGCTGGTGTTCTTTTCCGACGCGGTGTTCGCCATCGCGATCACGCTGTTGGTGCTCGAAATTCATGTACCCCGGCTGGCCGGTGAGGCCACCGATCATGACTTCGCAATCGAACTGGCGCATCTTCTCCCCAGCCTGATTGCCTTCGCGCTCAGTTTTCTGGTGATCGGGATGTTCTGGATGGGCCACCACCGGCTGTTCGCCGATGCAACGCACTATTCTGAAAAATTGGTCTGGCCGAACCTGCTGTTCCTGATGGCAATCGCGTTCATGCCCTTTGCCACCGCATTTATGGGCAGCAACGGCGACCGGTTCGTTCCTGCGCTGGTCTATAACAGCAGCCTGCTCGCTTGCGGACTGGCCGAATGGCGGCTGGCCGTCGTCGTCGGCAGGCTCTCACAAGACCGGCCAGCCAACCGGATCAATACCCGCCGCGCAGCGGTGACGGCGGTGGCAGCCGCGATTTGCGTCGGACTGGCATTCTTGGTCCCGCAGCTTAGCCAAATCGGTATGCTGCTCACGATACTTGGGGGGCGAATAGCCCGCAGAGGGATATCCCAGTCATGAGCGCCCCCGTCCTTGCGACCACCCTCAATTCCGATAGCCCCGAAGCGCAGGCTCACGCGGCCCATAACCGGGCACTGGCGCACGATTTGCGCGACAAGGTCGCAGCGGCAGCGTTGGGGGGGAACGAGAAGAGCCGCGAGCGGCACACCTCGCGCGGCAAACTGCTGCCGAGGGAGCGCGTTGAACGGCTGCTCGATCCAGGTTCACCGTTGCTCGAAATCGGGCAGCTCGCGGCGGGCGATATGTATGAGGGCGAGGTCCCCGGCGCGGGGCTGATCACTGCGATTGGCCGCGTTTCGGGCCGCCAGTGCATGATCGTGTGCAACGATGCGACCGTCAAAGGTGGCACATATTACCCGCTGACCGTCAAGAAGCATTTGCGCGCGCAAGAGATTGCCGAGGCCAATTGCCTGCCGTGCATCTATCTGGTCGACAGCGGCGGGGCGAACTTGCCACACCAAAGCGAAGTCTTCCCCGACCGTGACCACTTCGGGCGGATTTTTTACAATCAGGCCAATATGAGCGCCAAAGGCATCCCGCAGATCGCTTGCGTGATGGGCAGCTGCACCGCGGGCGGCGCTTACGTCCCGGCGATGTCCGATGAGAGCATCATCGTGCGCGGGCAAGGCACGATTTTCCTGGCCGGACCGCCGCTGGTCAAGGCCGCGACCGGCGAGGAGATCAGCGCCGAGGATCTGGGCGGCGGCGAGCTGCATGCGCGCAAATCGGGCGTCGTCGATCACCTTGCCGAGAACGACGAGCACGCGCTGACCATCGTCCGCGACATCATCAGCCACCTCGGCCCGCGCCACGAACACGGCCTGCCGCTTAAGGAACCGCGCGCGCCGAAGTACGATGCGGACGAGCTTTACGCAGTGGTGCCCGATGACGTTCGCGCGCCTTACGATGTACACGAAGTGATCGCACGGCTGGTCGATGGCAGCGAGTTTCACGAATTTAAGGCGCAGTATGGCAGCACGCTGGTCTGCGGGTTTGCGCATATCTGGGGGATGCCGGTCGCGATCTTGGCCAACAATGGCGTGCTGTTCAGCGAAAGCGCGGTCAAAGGCGCGCACTTTATCGAGCTCGCCTGCCAGCGCCGCATCCCGCTGCTGTTCCTGCAGAACATCTCAGGCTTCATGGTCGGCGGCAAGTACGAGGCGGAGGGCATCGCCAAACACGGGGCTAAGTTGGTCACCGCCGTCGCGACGGCAACTGTCCCCAAGCTGACTGTGCTGATCGGCGGCAGCTTCGGCGCGGGCAATTACGGCATGTGCGGCCGCGCTTACTCCCCGCGCTTCCTGTTCAGCTGGCCCAACGCGCGGATTTCGGTGATGGGCGGGGAGCAGGCCGCATCGGTCCTTGCCACCGTGCATCGTGACGCGGA
>JANMCG010000257.1:0-25175 GCA_031361075.1 Novosphingobium sp.
GAGGATCTGATCGCGGCCGCGCGCGCTGCGTTGCCCAAGCCGGGTGAGGCGGCCTTGAACGAGCGCCAGCATACCCAGTTGCGCCACGCGCAGCGTGCGCTGGCAGCGGCGCGGCACGAACATGATCCGCTGTTGATCGCCGAAGCATTGCGGATCGCGCGGGTGGCATTCGATGCGCTGCTGGGCCACAGCACCACCGAAGACATGCTTGATGAGCTGTTCGCGCGGTTCTGCATCGGCAAATGATTGTTCCACGTGGAACACGCCTGCGCTAAGGCGCGTGCCGTGATGCAACGGTTCGATATCATCGTGGTGGGCGGCGGTCACGCCGGGGTCGAGGCGGCGGCGGTCGCGGCCCGCATGGGCGCGCGGGTTGCGCTGGTCAGTTTCGATCTTGCAGCGATTGGAGCGATGAGTTGCAACCCCGCGATCGGCGGACTGGGTAAAGGCCACCTGGTGCGCGAGGTCGATGCGTTCGACGGGATCATCGCGCGCGCCGCTGATGCGGGTGCGATCCATTACCGCATGCTCAATCGATCGAAAGGCAGCGCGGTGCAGGGGCCGCGTGTGCAGGCCGACCGCAAACGCTTCAAGGCCGAAGTGCAGCGCCTGCTTGCGCTGCAGGGCGATCTGACCCTGGTGCAAGCCGAGGCAGCGGCACTGCGCATGAGCGGCGACCGGGTCAGCGGGATTGATCTGGCCGACGGCAGTGCGCTTGATGCGGCGGCGGTGGTTCTGTGCACCGGCACCTTCCTTGGCGGGGTGCTGTTTCGCGGCGAGGAGCAGATCGTCGGTGGGCGGATCGGCGAGCAATCGGCGCAGCGATTGGCAGCGCAGATGCGCGAGGCGGCGCTGCCGCTGGCCCGGCTCAAAACCGGCACACCGCCCCGGCTTGACGGACGAACGATCGATTGGGCGCAGCTAGAGGAGCAAGCTTCGGACAGCGAGCACTGGACCATGTCGGGACTGACCAGGGCGCGCCCGCTGCCGCAAGTGTTCTGCGCGATCACCCGGACCAACCCGGCCAGCCACGATGTGATCCGCGCCAATCTGCACCGTAGCCCGCTGTTTTCCGGCGCAATCGGAGCGTCCGGCCCCCGTTACTGTCCGTCGATCGAGGACAAGATCCATCGCTTTGCCGATCGCGAGGGGCACCAGGTGTTCCTTGAACCCGAAGGGCTCGATACCCCGCTGGTCTATCCCAACGGGATCAGCACCTCGCTCCCGGCCGATGTTCAGCTGACTATGCTGCGGACGATGGCCGGGCTTGCGCAGGTCGACATGCTGGTTCCAGGTTATGCGGTCGAATACGACCACCTCGATCCGCGGGCATTGCGGAACACTCTTGAATTGCGCGCGCTGCCCGGGCTGTACTGCGCCGGGCAGATCAACGGCACCACCGGATACGAAGAAGCTGCAGCGCAGGGTTTGGTCGCTGGCATGAACGCGGCCGCGGCGGTACTCGGCCGCGCTGCGCCGGCGCTCGACCGTGCGAATAGCTATATGGCAGTCATGGTCGATGACCTGACCCTGCATGGGGTGTCCGAACCCTATCGGATGCTGACCGCGCGGGCTGAGTACCGCTTGCGATTGCGCGCCAATAACGCCGGATCGCGCCTGACCCCGCTGGGGCTGGCCGCGGGCTGCATCGGGGCTGAGCGTAGCGACTGGTTTGCTCGGCGAGAGCAGGGCCGGGTGCTGTACGAGCACGCGTTCGACCGCGAGGTTACCGGCCACGAACTGGTTGCCGCCGGGCTGCCGGTGCGGGCCGAGGCGGGACGGCTGCCGCTGCGCGAATGGCTGCGGTTTGGCGGCGTTGGCCTGGCGCAGCTAGCGCCGTGGCTTGAAGGCGGACTGCCCGACGATCCCGTTTTGGCCGAGGAATTGGCTGAAGATGCGGCTTATGCGCCGTATCTGGCGCGGCAAGACACCGAGCTGCGCGATCTGCGCGCGGGCGAGGGGCTGCAACTGGGCGATGACTTTCCCTATGCAGCGATCCCCGGGCTGTCGCTCGAGATGATCGAGCGGCTCAGCGCGGTACGCCCCGGTACGCTCGCTGCGGCAGGGCGGGTGCCTGGCGTGACCCCGGCGGCGCTTGCGGCCTTGCTGGTGCACGCGCGGCGCCGCGCAGCATGATCCTGACCAGCGAAGCCGAAGCCCGGGCCTGGCTGGCGCTGCTGCCCGAATGGGACCCGGTCGCGCAAGACCGGCTTGAGCAACTTGCCGCCTTGTTGCGCAGCGAAAATGCGCGGCAAAATCTGGTGTCCGCCGCGAGCCTGGAGGCGGTTTGGTTGCGGCATATCGTTGATTCCGCGCAGTTGCTGCAGTTTGTTCCACGTGAAACATCGGATCCGTGGCTGGATCTTGGGACCGGCGCGGGCTTTCCGGGTTTGGTCATCGCTGTGCTGCGGCCAGAACTTCGCCTCGTGATGGCCGAGTCGCGGGCTAAACGTGCCCACTGGCTCGAAGCAGTCCGCCAGATGCTTAACTTGGACAATGCACAAGTTTTCGCAGGACGGCTGGAATTGCTCCCGACCGAACCATTTCGGGTCATTTCTGCTCGCGCCTTTGCACCGCTGCCCAGATTGCTGCAATTGTCCGCACGATTTTCCACAAGTCACACGCGCTGGCTGTTGCCCAAAGGGCGTTCTGCCGCGCAGGAACTGTCAGAGCTTACCAAGTGGCGGCACGCGTTCCACGTGGAACATTCGATCAGCGACGCCGAGGCCGGCATAATCGTTGGTGAACTGGCTGGAACCAAGGGGAAAAAGTCGTGATTCGCGTGGCGATTGCCAACCAGAAGGGCGGAGTGGGTAAAACCACCACAGCGATCAACATCGCCACCGCGATGGCCGCAACTGGCTGGAAGGTGTTGCTCATCGACATCGATCCGCAAGGCAACGCATCGACCGGGATCGGCGTATCGGCGAGCGAGCGTACCGCATCGTCATACGATCTGCTGGTCGATCAGGTGCCGCTTAAACAATGCGTGATGCCGACGCGGATTCCGGGGCTCGATCTGGTTCCGGCAACGGTCGATCTGTCCGGCGCGGAAATCGAACTGGTCGGGGTCGACGCCCGAACCGATCGGCTGCGCACGGCGCTGCTGGGAGAGCACGGCTATGATATTGCCTTCATCGACTGCCCGCCGTCGCTTGGCCTGTTGACGCTCAATGCTCTGTGCGCGGCCGATACCTTGCTGGTGCCACTGCAATGCGAATTCTTCGCGCTTGAGGGACTTTCCCAGCTTTTACAGACAGTTGAGCGGGTGCAGCAGCGGTTTAACAAGGATCTGGGGATCATCGGGATTGCGCTGACGATGTTTGACCGGCGCAACCGGCTGACCGATCAGGTCGCCGACGATGTCCGTTCGTGCCTGGGCAATCTGGTGTTCGAAGCGGTGATTCCGCGCAATGTCCGGCTGTCCGAGGCGCCCAGCCATGGGTTACCCGCGCTGGTTTACGATCATACCTGCTCGGGCAGTAAGGCTTACATGGCGCTCGCGCGCGAGCTGATCACCCGGCTGCCCGAACAAAGGAAAGCGGCATGAGCGACGATTCGGTGATTCGCATGTCGACCAAACGCTTGCCGTTGGGGCGCGGGCTGGGTGCCTTGCTGGGCGAAAGCCGCCGCGAGGAGCCGCTGGTGACGGGGGTGCCCACCGCTGGAACGCAGCCATCGGCGGGTCTGGCAATGCTGGCAATTGCCGACATTGTGCCGCACCCGGGCCAGCCGCGGCGGCGGTTCGAAGAAGCCGCGCTGAGCGAACTGGCCGCTTCGATCGCAGCGCGCGGGGTAATCCAGCCGGTGATCGTGACCCCGTATCGTTCGGAACAGGGCCAGCAGCAATGGCGACTGGTCGCGGGCGAACGGCGCTGGCGCGCCGCGCAGCGGGCGCAACTGCATGAAATTCCCGCGATCATCCGCGAGCTGAGCGACCGCGAGATTACCGCGCTGGCGCTGATCGAGAACCTGCAGCGCGAAGATCTGAATCCGATCGAGGAAGCGCGCGCTTATCACCGGCTCAGCGTGCACGACGGGATGACGCAGGCCGAGATCGCCACCTTGGTCGACAAGAGCAGAAGCCATGTCGCCAACCTGCAGCGGTTGCTGACCCTGCCCGAAGCGGTTGTGACACTGGTCGAGGAGGGTCTGTTGTCGATGGGGCATGCCCGCGCCTTGATCGGAGCCGACAATGCGCTGGCCCTGGCGCAAGATGCAGCGGCGCGGCACTTGTCCGTGCGCGAGGTTGAGCGGCTGGTTCGGCGCGGTGCAGCGCCGGCCAGCGCCGCCCCGCGCCGGGCGCGCGGCGGCCGCGATCCCGAAGCCACCGCCGATATTGCCGCGGTGCAGAGCCATCTCGAGGAGCTTCTCGGATTATCGGTTCGAATCAACACCGACGCCGATCCGCGCTCGGGCGCGGTAACTATTCGGTACCGCACGCTGGATCAGCTTGATCTGATCTGCCAACGGCTCACCGGCGGCGGAATTTAGCCATTGTTGGCGCTTCATGGCGAGCGCGCCCGGACCAAGCGTTAACGCATCCTAGGCCCTTGTTAACCAAGCAAAATAGTAAAGCCTGAACACAGTGTTCCTACATAGGCTTCAACGAATGGGGGGAATTGCCAACCATTCGGGGGCAGCATCGTTCGAGCTGCCGGCAATTTTGAAGGGACCAGGTCTATCATGCGTAATTCGCTCCGTTTTGTCGCCGTCGCTGCCGCACTCGCCGGCGCTTCATTCGCTACTTCGGCATCGGCTGCTGCTTCGGCAACCGCCAATGCAACCGCTGAAATTCTGCAGTCGCTGACGCTGACCGCCGATACCGCGCTGGATTTCGGGCAGATTGCAGCCAACACCGGCGGCACTGTGACGATCAAGGCCGACAGCACCGTGTCGCAAACCGGTTCGCTGGTGTGGACCGGAACGCGCGTTCCGGCTGGCTTCACCGCTACGGGTTCGAAGGGCGCTGCAATCGTCGTGACCCTGCCGACCGTCGCATCGACCCTGTATCTGGGCGGCGTGACGACCTCGGCTAACAAGATGACGCTCGATACATTCAGCGTGAACCCGGCTGCTGGTTTCCAGCTCGATGTCACCACGGGCAAAGCCCAGTTTGACGTTGGCGGCCGCTTGACCGTTGCTTCGGGTCAGGTTGCCGGCGTGTACACCGGTACCTTCGCTGTGTCGGTCGAATATCAATAAGCACTTTCGCGTCCCGACCCGGACGAGAAACAAGGACCGCATCCGCTTCAAGCGGGTGCGGTTTCCTTGTTGTGGTGCAGACGGCGCGGTGGTTAGCCGGAAATTAACCCTCTTTGGCTAGACCTTTAGGTAGTTTCCCGCAGCCGCCGATCGTGCGCGTTTGCGGCTTGGCTCAGAGGACCCCGCCGATGCTCAATTCCCATGTTCGCCGTCTGTTTCTGGCGAGCGCTGCCATTGCCGCTGTGTGCACCAGTGGGCCGGCCGCAGCGCAAGGCGATCTGCTGATTGCCCCGACCCGCGTGATCATCAGCCAGGGCGGCAGCTCGGAAGTGATCCTGAGCAACATCGGCTCCGAACCGGCCACGTACCGGATCTCGGCCGAACTGCGCCGGATGAGCGAAACCGGCGATTTCAGCGAAGTCAGCGAAGCGGACGCTACCCCGGCTGAACGCGCGGCATTGCAGATGGTCAGCTATGCTCCGCGGCGCATCACACTGCTGCCCGGCCAGCCGCAATCGGTGCGGGTTTCGATTCGTCCGCCCGAAGGGCTGGTTGACGCAGAGTACCGGGTGCATCTCAATTTCCGCGCAGTACCTCCCGCGCTCAAACCCGAAGCCGCCGCCAGTGCCGCTGCGGCCGGGGTTTCGATCAAGTTGACCCCGGTTTATGGCATCACCATCCCGGTGTTTGTGCGGCGCGGGCGGCTCGATGCCGCTGCGACCATCGCCAACGCGCATCTGATCACCGCACCGACCGGTAATTACGTCGCGCTTGACATGACCCGCTCGGGGCAACGCTCGGTTTATGGTGAGCTGATCGGGAAATCGCCGCGCGGTGACGTGCTGTTCGATTTGCGCGGAATCGCGGTTTATGCCGAAATCACTCGCCGCACGGTGGCTGTGCCGATTAGCGCCGAACAGCTGCCGAAGCTCAAAGGTCCGATCAAAATCGAATACCGCGAATTGCCCGAGAATGGCGGCGCGCTGATCGCCGAAACCGCTGCAGTGTTTCCCTGATCGCGCTGTAGAATCAGGACTTTAGCACCTTTCTGACGTCATGAAACGCCCGCTCCTAGCGATCGGCCAAGCCGCTGCACTCGTTGCTGCGGCTGTTGCTGGTTGGGCTGGGCCAGCGCAGGGGCAGGTGCAACCAGCAGCCTGGCAGCCCGGCGAAGATGATGGCCTGCTGCTCGAATTGCACACCAGCCAGTACAAGATCGGCGATGCGCTGCGTGGCTATCAGACCCCGGCGGGTGTCTGTGTTGATTTTGCCGATCTGGTCCAGACGCTCGATCTGCCGATGCGGGTCGACAAGAAGTCGCGCCGCGCAACTGGATGGTTATTCGCCGAAGCGCAGAAGCTCGTCATCGACCGTGATTCCAATACAGTACAAAACGTGAACGGTAAGCAGGCAATTGCCCCTGGCTCAATCCTCGACACGCCAGAGGGCTGGTGCATCGACCTGGCCGCGCTGTCCGACTGGATGGGGGTGCGGCTGATCCCGCAATTGTCGAGCATGACCATCAAGCTCGAATCTGAGAAGAAACTGCCCTTTCTCGAAGCAATCGAGCGGAAAAGTCGCGCAGCGCGACTGCGCAAGCCGCGCGATCAACAATTTGATCTCGCCAGCCTGCCGCACGCCGACGCGCCGTATCGGACCTGGCGCACACCGTCGGTCGATGTCCAGATTCAGGCGCAATGGAGCCAGCATTCGGGCACAAAAATCCAATACGAAGCGCTTGCCAGCGGAGAGATTGTGGGGCTGAGCTATTCGGCGCGCGTCGCAGGCAACAACAGCCCGCTGCCGGATTCGTTGCGGGTCAGGCTGTTCCGCAACGATCCCGCCGGGAACTTGCTGGGTCCGCTCAAGGCAACGCGGTTTGCAATCGGCGATGTCGAAACCCAGCCGACCGCGCTGTCGGCCCAAAGCGCTTATGGCCGCGGGACATTTGTCTCCAACCGGCCGCTCAATCTCCCTTCACGCTTCGGAGTAACCACCCTGCGCGGAGAATTGCCGGCCGGTTGGGACGTGGAGCTTTACCGTAATGGGGAATTGCGCGCTTATCAGGCCGATCGGGGCGATGGCCGGTATGAATTTACCGATATCGAGCTGGTCTTTGGCGATAACGACTTCGATGTGGTGCTGTATGGTCCGCAAGGCCAAATCCGCCACGAAGGATCGGTGATGCCGGTCGGGATCGACAACCTTCCGGCCGGCAAAACCTGGTATTGGGGTGGCGTTGTCGATCAGGGGCGGGATCTGATTGGCCGGCCACGTGGCGGACCCGATCCGCTTAGCGGTTGGCGTTGGGGCTTTGGCGCGGAACATGGAATTGACCGGAGCACCACCGTCGGACTGGCGTATAACAGCGCGGCAGTCCTGGGGCGGCGGCGACATTACCTGGAAGGCACGCTGCGCCGCGCGCTGGGGCCGATGCTGGTCGAAATTTCGGGCGCGCAGCAATTGCGTGCCGGGCGGGCGCTGCGCGGCGAAGCAATCGGCAAATTGGGCGGGCTGCGGTTCGCTGCACACGCGCTGTGGGTCGATGGCGAATTCGACAGCGAGCAAGTCAGCGCGCGTCAGCGCAGCGAGTTCGAAGTGCGGCTGGGCGGCCAGCTCAAGCTTGGCAGATGGAGTTTGCCGGTCGAACTGGGCGCGCGCCAAAGCCGCTCGCGCGATGGAGTAAAAATCACCGAATTGCTGACGCATGGCTCGCTGCGACTCAGCCGTGCGACGCTGACAGTCGAACTGCTGCACCGCGCAGTTACCGGACCGCCCGCGCTGCTGGCCAGCGAGGCGCAGGGTAACGCTGTCACCATGATCGGCAACACCGGGTTTGGCCGGCTGCGGCTGCGCGGTCAGGCGCGCTTCGGACTCGATGGCAACCAACCGGGTTTCCAGCAGGCTCAGCTGGTCGCTGAAACCCCGCTGGGCCGCGATATGACCGCGCGCGCCGGATATGACATCGATGGACCCAGCCAGCGGCGCACTGCATCGTTAGGATTTGTAAAGCAATTTCAGCGCTTTGCATTACGCGGCGATGCAACGCTCGATAACCGCGGCAATATCGGCGCCGGGCTGACGCTGGCACTGAGTTTCGGGCCAAATCCGGCCGGTGGCGGGTGGCGGATGTCGCGCGACAAGCTGGCTCAGCAAGGCCAGGCGAGCATCGAGGTGTTCCGCGATGATAATGGCGATGGCGTCAAGCAAGCTGGCGAGCCCGCCGTTGAAGGCGTCGCGGTCGAAGCGGGATTCCGTCACGGCAACAAGCCGACTAACAAAGCCGGGCGCGCGGTGATCGACGGGTTGCTGCCTTATGTCCCGGTGCTGGTCTCGATCGACAGCGGCAGCCTGCCCGATCCCTTGCTGCAGCCAAAAGGCCAGGGAATGGTGGTGGTGCCGCGTCCCGGGATTGCTGCCAAGGTGCTGCTCCCACTGGCCCCGACCGGGGAGATCGAGGCAATTTTGCTTGGCGGCGACGGTGAACCGCAAGGCGGGGTGACGGTCGAACTGACCGATCCGGCTGGGCACGTGCTCTATCAGACCGCCAGCGATTTTGACGGTTATGTGCTGTTCGACAGCGTGCCTTATGGTGATTACCGCTTACGGATCGGCGCAGCGAGCGCTGCCGCGCTTGATCTGACCAGCGATTTCAGTCGCGCACTGCGGATCGATCACGCGCACGCCTCACAGCGACTGGGGCGGATCAAGCTGGAAAACCGACGCCCGCTGCCGCCTTTGGCACAAGCTGACTAACGTGCTCCGCACCGTTTAACCGGCCGATTAGATAGCAGTTGACCCCAACCCCCGGTGCGCTTTAGGCCGCGTGCCACACTCGTTTGTTGAGGGGTTTTCACCATGTCGCTCGATTCGCTGGCGCGCACCGCCTACACCGAAGATCACGAAGCCTTCCGCCAGACCGTGCGGCGGTTCCTTGAAGCCGAAGTCGCGCCCAACCAAGCCAAATGGGCTGACGACGGGATTGTCCCCAAAGCGCTGTGGCCCAAGGCGGGTGAATTGGGCATGCTGTGCCCAACCGTGCCCGAGGAGTTCGGCGGGCTCGGGCTTGACTTTGGCTACAATGCCGTGGTCGATGAAGAAAGCGCTTACTACGGCCGGGTCACCACCGGGTTCTCCCTGCAGAGCGACATCGTTTGCAACTACCTGGTATCGTACGGTTCGGATGAGCAAAAAGCCAAGTGGCTGCCCAAGATGGTCGCGGGCGAAGTAATTACGGCGATTGCGATGACGGAGCCGGGCACCGGCAGCGATCTGCAGGGAATGCGCACCACCGCCAAGAAAGATGGCAACCATTACGTAATCAATGGCAGCAAAACCTACATCACCAACGGCCAGAATGCCGATCTGATCCTGGTCTGCGTCAAAACCGATACCGAAGTTCAGCCGGCCTGGAAGGGCGTATCGATCGTGCTGGTCGAAGCTGACCGCGACGGGTTCAAACGCGGGCGCAATCTTGACAAGATCGGGCAGGACGAAGCCGATACCTCCGAGCTGTTCTTTGAAGATGTGCGCGTGCCGATTACCAATTGCCTGGGTGAAGAGGGCAAGGGTTTCATCTATTTGATGAGCGAGTTGCCGCAGGAACGGCTGTCGATCGCGGTCTCGGCGCAGGCTTCGGCGCAGCGCGCGTTTGACGACACGGTCGCGTTCACCCGTGAGCGCAAGGCTTTCGGCAAACCGGTGCTCGATTTTCAGAATACCCGGTTCGTGCTGGCCGATCTAAAGGCCAAGCTGCAGGTTGGCTGGGCGCATCTCGACTGGGCGCTGGCCCGCCACCTGAAGCGCGAGCTGACTGCTGAGGAAGGCGCGGCGGCCAAGCTGTGGCACACCGACTTGCAGTGGGAAGTGATGGACAAATGTCTGCAGCTGCACGGCGGTGCGGGCTATATGAACGAGTATCCGATCGCGCGCGCCTGGCGCTCGGCGCGGGTCACGCGGATCTTTGGCGGGACGAACGAGATCATGAAGGAATTGATCGGCCGAAAGCTGTAATCCGCACAAGAAAAAGGGGGCGTATGGGCCCCCTTTTTTTGATCGTCACAATCGCTGGTGTCAGTTCACCCGCACGCGTTTGTCATGCGCCACGGGCGCAGCGCGGCGCAAGGCCGGGCGGCGCGGCGGGATCAGCCGATGCGCGCGGCTTGGCGTTTCGGTGATGAATTCTTCAGTCGTGACGGTGGTGGTGCATTCGCGCTGCGCGCCGCCAGAAGCCTGGGTCAACACCGGTACCATCACAGTCATCGGCTGATAACCGTACGCATAACCTTGCGGCGCGTAGCCGCTTTGCTGGCCCATATGCTGATCGAGATAGCGCTCGCAATAATCGCCCGCGTTGCGCCGGTCAGCGGCGCTGCCCAGCACGCCGCCAGCGACTGCACCAACCGCGGCGCCGGCAATAGTGCCCTCTATCCTGTTGCCGCGCCCGCCGATCCGGTTACCGATCACTCCGCCCAGCAATCCGCCGATCACCGCGCCGCCGATCGTCTTGCCATTGCTACGGTTGCGGCGGCATTCGTGAAGCCAATCGGCGCGCATCTGCTGGTATTGGCCTTGATCGTAACCCCCGGGCTGCTGCTGGTACGGACGCGCATCGGGACCGCGCCATTCGGGGCGTGGATCGGGCATGCCGTTACCGTAATAGCGCCCGTCGGCATCGACCGCCCCCATTGGCGGGGCACCCGGCGGCGGGATTGGCGGCCCGCTCTGCGCCAGCGCCGGGGCGGCCAGCGCGAGCGACAGCGCCGCCAGCAGCGGCAATCGGACGAAACGGTATGTCATGGCAATCCCCTGAACGCAGCCGGTGCATCCGGCGTTAACCCGCAATTTAGCATCGCGCGGCGCGCAACTCCAAGCGCCTTGCCGCGTTTAGATTGCGCTGTCCCAGATCGGAGCAGGCTGCGCGGCGGGGTTTAACCCAAGGGCCGGATCAGATCGCCGCGGCGATTATTGCGGCCAGTGCCTCGATCCCGGCAGCGTCCTCGGCACCAAACCGCGCGCGATCCGGACTGTCGAGATCGATCACCGCGATCACCGCGCCGCCGCGTAGCACCGGCACCACCAGTTCGGACGCGCTTGCCGCATCGCAGGCAATATGCCCTGGAAATGCGTGAACATCGGGTACCAGTTGAGTCGCCCCGCTGGCTGCGGCGGTTCCGCACACACCTTGGCCCAGTGCGATCCGGATGCAGGCCGGGCCGCCTTGAAACGGGCCGAGCACCAGTTGGCCATCGATCATCCGGTAAAACCCGGCCCAGTTGAGCCGCGGCACGAATTGCCAGATCAACGCGGCCAGGTTGCTCATGTTAGCAATGCCATCGGGCTCGTCCGCAATCAGCGCGGCGGCGGCTTCGCCCAGCTCGCGGTACAGTTCGGGCTTGGTCTGGTCCGGATCGGGAGCAAAACGATACATCGTTTCGCCAATAGCGCAGTGGACTGTTGCCGCATAGCCGGGTTGGCCCTAGGTCTGGCATCATGTCGACCAAACGCAAACTGCTCGTAGCCCTTGCCGTGTTCCTGCTCGTCTTTGGCGGGTTGTTCTACTGGATCTGGCGCGGCACCCCGGCCCAGCACACGCTCGATCAGTTGTCGGGTAAAGATCCGGTGCTGGTTGAACCCCGGGCTGAGCGAATTCCATCGGTGGCAATTGCCAAAGTGGTTGGCTGGGGCGCTGCCGAGGCGCCTACCGCGGCGCAAGGCCTGCAAGTCACGCGGTTCGCCGAAGGGCTCGATCATCCGCGGGTGATCTATCCGCTGCCCAATGGCGATGTGATCGTAGCCGAAGCCGATGCGCCCAAGGGCAACATGGGCTCCGGGCTGACCGCGTGGATCGGCAAATTTCTGATGAACCGCGCCGGGGCCAACCAGGGTTCACCCGATGCGCTGGTGCTGCTGCGCGACAGCAATGGCGATGGCAAGGCCGACCAGCGATTCGTGCTGCGGCAGGGCAATGGCCTCGCCTCGCCTTCCGGCCTCGCGTGGCGTGACGGCACGCTGTACGTCGCCAACCACAACGCTGTGCTGAGCTTCCCTTATCAACTGGGCGAAACCACGCTGGCGGGTCAGCCGGGCAAAGTGATGGATCTGGTCGGTGCCGGCAACCACTGGATGCGCAACATCCTGCTCAGCCCCGATGGCAAGCGGCTTTACGCCGCAGTCGGATCGTCGAGCAACATCGGTGAAAACGGCATGGAGGCCGAAAAGGGCCGCGCCATGATCTGGGAAAAGGTGCTGGGCGCCCCCGGCTATCCGCGCGCATTTGCCCAGGGGCTGCGCAATCCCAACGGCATGGGGTGGAATCCATCGACCGGCGAGCTGTGGACAGTGGTTAACGAGCGGGATCAGCTCGGACCAGATCTGGTTCCCGATTATCTGACCAACGTGCCGATTGGTGCGCATTACGGCTGGCCTTGGGTGTGGTGGAAAATTCACAACGATGTACGCGTTACCGCGCCGCCGCCGCCTTATTTCGACGATTACGTGCGCAAGCCTGAATACGCGCTGGGCGCGCACGTGGCACCGCTGGGGCTGGCCTTTGTCCAAGGCGGAGCGCTGCTTGGGCCGCAATTTGCCAACGGCACAGTGATCGCGCGGCATGGCTCGTGGAACCGGACGCCGCTGTCGGGGTATGACGTGGTGTTCGTGCGGTTCGACGCCAAGGGTAACCCCGTGGGCTTGCCGTTGCCGCTGCTCGGCGGATTCTTGACCGGCAAGGGCACGACGCATGGCCGTCCGACCTGGGTGGCATTTGCCAAGGATGGCGCTCTGCTGGTCAGCGACGATACCGGCGGGATCATCTGGCGAGTCACCGCGCCCGGCGCCGCCCCCGCCTCGGCAATCGCTCCGGTGGTATCACAGCGGATCCCGCCGCAGCGCAGCCTGATCAGCGACCCCGAGGCGCGCTACACCGCCAAGCTCAAAAACGATTCGCTGGTCAAACAGCAATAGTCGTCAGCGTGGGCGCGCGGTTCAGATCGCTCGCCCGGCAGCTCCGGCCAGTTCGGTGACAAATTGCCACGCGACCCTGCCAGACCGCGCGCCGCGCCGCTTTGACCATTCGAGTGCGTCGGCTGGGTGCCAGACCAGACCGTGGGCGGCGGCATAGCCCGCCACAATTGCCAGATATTCGTCCTGATTACAGGCGTGAAACCCCAGCGACAGCCCGAATCGGTCGGCCAGCGCGAGCTGATCGTCAAGCGCATCGCGCGGGTTGATCGGATCGTCTTGTTCGGACAAGTGCCGCGGCACAATGGCGCGGCGGTTCGAGGTAACCGCGAGCCGGACATTGCCCGGTCGCGCCTCGACCCCGCCCTCGAGCCATGACCGCAGCGTGCGCGGCCCGGTACTGTCGCCGTCTTGGAACCCCAGATCGTCGATGAACACCAGAAATCTGCGCTCGGTTTTGCTCAGCGCCGCGAACAACGCGGTCAGGCCGGCCAATGCTTCGGGCGCGACCTGGACCAGTGCGAGCGCGGCGCGATTGGCGCGCTGCGCATCGGCCACTGCGGCGCGAACCAGCGCCGATTTGCCGGTGCCGCGCGCGCCCCACAGCAGCATATCGTGAGCGGCATGGCCCGCTGCGAAGCGCGCCACATTGGTGCTGACCCGGTCCTTCTGCACGTCGATGCCCCTCAGCAGATCGAGCGGCGGGGAAGTAATCACGGCGACCGCGCGCGCGCAGCCGTCCCACACATAAGCTGGCGCGGCGAGCCAATCGGGCGCTGCTGGCTTGGCTGCCACTTGCGCTTCAAGCGCGGCGGCGATCCGCGCCAGCAAAGCGTCCTGCCCGCTCATCCGGCCAGCGCTGCGGTATCGAGCGCGTAAAGCAGTTCAGCCCCGGCCAGTGCCGCTGCTTTCAGTCCGCGCGCCTCGGGCACCAGCTGCTCGTTGAAATAGCGGGCTACCACCGGCTTGCTCATCGCCAGGGGGCCATCGTCGCTGCTGACCGCAGCGGCCTGTCGCTGCAATTGCCAACCGGCCACTGCCACCGCGGCCATTGTGCAAAAGGCGGTGCTGCCCGCCAGCTTGTCGTCCAGACTGGCGTGCCCGGACATCCAGCTGGCGATTTCGGCGCAATCCCGCGCCAATCCGGCCAGCTCGGTCTGAGCCGCGCAATCACGGGCGACTTCGGCGAACAATGACGCCACAACGCCGCCATTCTCATAGCCCAGCTTGCGGGTGACCAGATCGGCCGCTTGAATCCCGTTCGTGCCTTCGTAGATCGGCGCGATCCGCGCGTCGCGGTAATGCTGCGCCGCGCCGGTTTCCTCGATGAAACCCATTCCGCCGTGAACCTGGATGCCGATACTGGCCACTTCGCAGCCAATGTCGGTCCCCCACGCCTTGATCAGTGGCACCAGACAGTCGGCGCGGGCCTGGGCGCCGGGGATCCCCAAGGCCCCGCGATCGACTTGTCCGGCGGTGTAATAGAGCAGCGCGCGCGCGCCTTCGGTCAGCGCGCGCATCCGCAGCAACATCCGCCGCACATCGGGGTGCTCGGCGATTGCCACCGGAGCCTTGTCGGCCGATCCGGCGCGGGCTGACTGCACCCGCTCGCGCGCGTAGTATTGCGCCGCCTGCAACGCCCGTTCGGCGATCTGTACGCCCTGGCTGCCGACATTGATCCGCGCTGAATTCATCATAGTGAACATGGCCTTCAGGCCCTCGTTCTCATGCCCGATCAATTCGCCGATGCACTGGTCGTTATCGCCAAAGCTCATGACGCAGGTCGGCGAAGCCATGATTCCCAACTTGTGCTCAAGGCTGACGCAGCGCAGGTCATTAGGCGCGCCGGGCGTGCCATCGGGATTGGCCAGGTATTTCGGCACCACGAACAGCGAGATGCCGCGCGTTCCGGCGGGCGCGCCGGGGCTGCGCGCTAGGACCAGATGCACGACATTGGCAGCCAGATCGTGATCGCCCCAAGTGATGTAGATTTTGGTGCCCTTGATCAGATAGCGCCCGGCCTGCGCGCCATCGCTGATCGGCGTGGCGGTGCTGCGCAGCGCGCCGACGTCGGATCCGGCCTGCGGCTCGGTCAGGTTCATCGTCCCCGACCATTCGCCGCTGATCAGCTTGGTGAGATAGAGCTGTTTTTGCGCCGCGCTGCCGTGGTGGCTGATCGCCTCGATCGCGCCGACGGTCAGCATCGGCAGCAGGCCGAATGCCATATTGGCGCAGCCGAGATTTTCGATCACGTTGGCCGACAGCGTAAACGGCAGCCCTTGCCCGCCATAGGCCGGATCGCCCGCAATCGCGTTCCAGCCTTGCTCGACGTAATGGTGATATGCTGCGGCAAATCCTTCAGGCAAGCTGACGGTGCCATTGGCCAGCACCGCGCCTTGCTGATCGCCGATCCGGTTCAGCGGAGCCCACTCGCCGGCGGCAAATTGCCCGATCCCTTCAACAATCGCTTCGACCATATCCGGGCTGGCCGCGGCGAAGCGCGGATGTGCGGCAATCTCGGTAATTCCGGCGTTGACCCGGATAGCGAGGACTTGATCGGCAGTAGCGGCGGTGAATTCCATAGTCTGTGCTCGCGCTTTCCCTTGGCTTTGCGGCATATCGCCTATAGCGCGGCGGCATGTCCGGCAAGCATCTCGGCCCGCTAGTCCGTCCCGCCGATCCGGCCGGGATCGCGCAAGCAGTCGCGCTGATCCGCGCGGGAACCCCGGTCGCGCTGCCAACCGAGACCGTTTACGGCCTTGCTGCTCGGGCCGATTCGTCCGCTGCCGTAGCGGCGATCTATGCCGCCAAAGGCCGCCCCGGGTTCAACCCGCTGATCGTCCACGTTGCCGATCTGGCCCAAGCGGAGCGGCTGGGGGCGTTCGATGACCGCGCGCGAAATCTAGCCGCAGCGTTCTGGCCGGGGCCGCTGACCTTGGTGGTGCCGCTGCGCGCCGACGCTGGCATTGCGCCAGCGGTGACCGCCGGGCTGCCAACGATTGCGCTGCGGTGTCCGGCGCATCCAGTGATGCGCGCAGTGCTCGGCGCGACGGGGCTGGCGCTCGCCGCACCGTCGGCCAATGCCAGCGGCGGGGTTAGCCCAACCAGCGCGGCGCATGTGGCCAGGTCGCTGGCGGGGCGGGCGGACCTGGTGCTCGACGGCGGAGCTTGCGCGGCCGGTCTGGAAAGCACGATTGTCGCGCTGCGCAGCGATGGATCGTGGCATTTGCTGCGCCCAGGGCCGATCACCGCAGCGCAGCTTGCCGCGTTACTTGGCCCGCAGTCTGGCGTCATGGTAAGCCCGGCGATCGAAGCTCCGGGACAGCTTGCCAGCCATTATTCGCCGGGCAAACCGCTACGCTTGAACGCCGCCGAAGCTGGCCCGGACGAATTCCTGATCGGGTTTGGCGCGGTGGGGGGCGATTATAACTTGTCGCCTGGCAGCGATCTGGCGGAAGCAGCGGCGCGGCTTTACGCCGCGCTGCACACCGCCGCCGCGGCTTCGCGGCCGCGCATCGCAGTCGCTGCGCTGCCCGAGACCGGGCTCGGCGCGGCGCTTAACGACCGGCTGCGGCGCGCAGCGGCGTAACACTTTAAAGCTTGGGCGGCGGCGGCGGTGCGGCGGGGGCGGCTGGCGCACCGCTGCCGGGCGCATCTTCCCTGTCGCTTTCAGTGACCCCGTTTTCGCAGATCAGCTTGCCTGATCCCACTGCACTGACTTTGCAGCGCGCACGGCCTTTGACGGTAACCGAACCCGAACCGACGATGGTCGCATCAACATCACCGTCCGACGCGAAAGTCGCGCCGCCCGAACCGAGCACGTTGACTTTCGCGCTGCCAACAGAAACCCCGCCCAAATCAGCCGAACCGCTGCCCAAAATGGTCAGATCGAGCGTGCCGACCTTGCCCGCTGCGCTGAAGCTGCCCGATCCGGGCAAGGTCACTTCGAGTTTGTCGCCCGAGACGTTTTGCGCATCGATTCGCCCCGAACCCAGAATGGTCACTTTGGCACCGGGTGCCAGCGCCGGCGTGCTGATTTTGCCCGATCCGCCCATTGTGACATCCTTGGGCGCGGGCATGGTGACGCGAACCACCGTGGTTTTGCTTCCGGCAGACCACAACTTGCCTTCGCGCAGGATGCCGAGCGTTCCATCCTTGAGCATGAACCGCATTTTATCGACTTCGGCGGGATCGCCATCGACGGTGATCGCAAGTTTGTCGCCTTGGGTAATTTGCACTTCATCGGGACCAAACATCGCCAGATCGGGCGGCGCCGGGCCGCTCAGGTCAAGCTCTGCCAGCTTTTTGCCACGCTCGCCATTGATCGTCACGTTCGCATCGTCGCACCCCGAAACGCCGGCAGCCATCGCCACCGCCAGAATGGGCGCTAACCGTTTGAAGATTTGACCGAAGTTCATCACTTGCCTCCAATGCTGTGTGTTAATGATCTAATACAGCAACGGGGCTTGTGCAAGAGGGTGCGGTGCATCGTTGCAAAAAGGGCCGCCCCCGAGGGGACGGCCCTTGATGAATTTGCTGGCGACACAGCTCAGACGGTAACAGCCGCCTCGGCGTAATATTTGGGTGCATGTTCGTTGAGAATCGCGAGGATCTTTTGCAGCGCTGAAGGCTCGTCGGTCTTTTCCATCGCTGCCAGTTCGCGCGCCAGGCGCGACGAGGCGGCTTCGAAAATCTGCCGTTCGGAATAGCTTTGCTCGGGCTGATCGTCGGCGCGGAACAGATCGCGAGTAACCTCGGCAATCGACACCAGGTCGCCCGAATTGATCTTCGCTTCGTATTCCTGCGCGCGGCGGCTCCACATGGTCCGCTTGACCTTAGGCTTGCCAGTCAGCGTATCAAGCGCCTCACGCAGGGTCTTGTCCGATGACAGCTTGCGCATGCCGATCGCTTCAACCTTGCTGACCGGAACCCGCAACGTCATGCGTTCTTTTTCGAACCGCAACACATATAGTTCCAGCTGCATTCCGGCGATTTCCTGCTCAAGCAGTTCCATCACCCGGCCAACCCCGTGCTTGGGATAGACGACGTAATCACCAACATCGAAGGCCTGCGCCTTGATAACCATGTAACGTCCTTTCGTTCGCCGGAGCGACCCGGCCGATTGTTTTTTGCAGGGCGGGATACGGTCAATCGTTGTGTGCTGCGAAGCGCGGCCGTAGCCCCGGTTCGTGCATGCCATTAACCGCTGTCTAGAATCCCGTCAGGTCTGGTTGCCTTGTTCCCACGGGACCAGCATCCCGCATGTCGTGGGGATTATATAGCGTACTCGCAACAAAATTACCAGAGGCGCGAAGCACGCTGCTGGTTTGCTGCCATCGGCCGTGCGTTAAGCGGCGGGCAGCCGCGCGAAATCAGTCGCCTTCGCCGGGCTCGGCCGAGAAATAGCTCTCGAATTTGCCTTCGACCCCCTTGAATTCATCGGCATCGGCCGGCGAGTCCTTTTTGGTGGTGATGTTAGGCCATTCGGCTGAAAACTTGGTGTTTAACTCGAGCCATTGCTCTAGCCCGTTCTCGGTATCAGGCAGAATTGCTTCGGCCGGGCACTCGGGCTCACATACCCCGCAATCGATACATTCGCTGGGGTTGATCACCAGCATATTGTCGCCTTCGTAGAAACAATCGACGGGGCAGACCTCGACGCAGTCCATATATTTGCATTTGATGCAGGCGTCGGTGACGACATAGGTCATGGCAATCGGTCCCCTAAGGCAAATGTGCTGGGGTGGGTGCTATGGGATTTGCGCCGCGCTCGTCAAGCACGCGGTAACACGATTGCGCTTCTTGCGCCGGACCGCGCCGCGCAGGCAAGTGGGCCAGTTCGATCACCAGCACCCGGCTGCGTAACGGCAAAGTCAGCACATCGCCCGGTTTGACAGCGTGCCCGGGCTTTTCGACGCGCCGCCCATTCAGCCGGAAATGCCCGGCTTCGATCCATTTCTGCCCGGCGCTGCGGCTTGGCGCAAACCGCAGGAACCAGACCAGTTGATCGATCCGCATTAGCGCAGTAATTCGGCGAACACGTTGCCGCGGCGCGGTGCGGACGGCGGTGTTGCCGCAGTCTGATCCTCGCGCCGGTCGGGCTGCCAACGCCAACGCGGCGCAGCGGCAGGGCCGAACTGCCCGGCGCGCAGCGGCCGCGGCATGATCGGTTTGAACCCGCCGAGCCGCAGCAACTGGGCATAAGCAGGGGTGGTCAACCCGGTCGAAACTGCCAGCGCCGGATCGATCACGAACGGCTTGCCCTTGGCGGCCACCCGCACGTCATGCGCCGCGCACAGCAGTTTTTCAGCGACGTCGAGCCGCACGGCCTGCGCGCCGAGGCGGCGGTATCCGGGGGGGAGCGCGGCGGCTGGGGCCAAGGCGGCCGGGGCCAAGGCGATGACCGCGGGCATGCGCGGGACCGGCGCGGGCAACGTGGTTCCGCGCGCTGCACACAAGGTGCGCCACGCCGCCAGCGCCGCCGGCTTCAACATATCGGGCACAAACAGATCGAGCGCGCCGACCCTGACCCCCAGCTTGCGCAGATAGTCGCGCTGTTCTGTGCTTAGCCGGTCGAGCCCCGAACCGCTCCGCTCCAGCATCCCGCCGGCCTCGACCAGCTGAATCACTAAGGCCCGCAACGCCGGGCCCGCCGCTGCATCGCTCGCCGCAGTCTCGATCCGCCGTAGCGGGGCGAGCGGGGCCAGCGCGCGCGCCAGCCATTGCTCCAGGGCCGCGGTCAGGCTGTGGCGCAGATCGGGCGCCAACCCAGCCAGCGCCGGGTCCAGTGTCAGCCGCGGCAGCAGCAGCCTTTTGCCGGTGCTGAGCCGAGCGACCGGTTCGCCGTCCCATTCCGCCGTGGCACCGTTAAGCGCCAGCCTCGGCGCCGCTCCTGCCAACGCGGTAACCAGCTGCGCAGCGCGATCGGCCCGCAATGCTGGCAAATGCCGCTCGGCCGCTGCCAGCAGCATTTTGCGATCGGCCAACCGCGCCGCCGGATCGACCCGAAAGTGGAACCCGGCGAGCTGCCCGATCGGTTCGCCGTCAACCTGCACCTCGTCGCCAGCGAGCGTAACCGGCAGCAGCGCTGCGTCTGCGCCGACTTTTTTCATCAAGACGGTGGTGCGGCGATTGACGAAGCGTTCGGTCAGCCGCGCATGGAGCGCATCGGACAGCCGGGCTTCGGCAGCGCGGGCGCGCGCGGCCATTTCCTCGCGCGCCAGCACCCAATCGGGGCGCTGCGCGATATAGGCCCAGCTGCGAATCGCCGCGATCCGCATCTGCAGCGTGTCGATATCGCCCGCCGGATTATCCAAGTCGGAGATCGCCTTGGCAATATAATCGCCGCCGAGCATCCCGCCGCGCAAGTCCTGCCACAGCCGCGCCACGAACCGCGCGTGAACCTCGGCACCGTGCGCACGAAAATCGGGCAAGCGGCACACCTCCCAGAGCCGCGCGACCTGACGCGGCCCGCGCACGCCGGGCGCAATCTCGGGATCCTCGGCTAACCGTCGCAGCACCCCCAGATCGACCGCTTCGGGCGCAGGGGCCAGTTCGGGCCGGGTCGGAGGACGGGTCAGATCGGCGATCAATTCGCTGAGCGACCCCAGCCCCGGCTCGGGTTGCCGCCAGAACAGCCTGGTCAGCGGAGCAAAGCGGTGCTCCTCGATCGCGTAAACTTCTTCGGAGGTAAATTCGGCGTCATGATTGCCGCTGCCAGCCAGCGTGCCGAAGGTTCCGTCGCGTTGGTGGCGTCCCGCACGCCCGGCAATCTGCGCCATTTCCGCCGTGGTCAGCCGCCGCTGGCGCTGGCCATCGAATTTGGACAGCCCGGCAAACGCGACGTGATCGATATCGAGGTTTAGCCCCATCCCGATCGCGTCGGTCGCGACCAGATAATCGACCTCGCCCGATTGGTACATGGCAACTTGGCGGTTGCGCGTTTCGGGCGAAAGCGCGCCCATCACCACCGCCGCACCGCCGCGAAACCGGCGCAGCATTTCGGCCACCGCGTAAACCTGCTCGGCCGAAAATGCGACGATTGCACTGCGCGGCGGGATCCGCGACAACTTGCGCGCGCCGCTGTGGCTGAGCGTCGAAAAACGCGGCCGAGACACGATCTGGGCGCTTGGCAACAGCGCCTTGACCAGCGGTTCGAGCGTCGCCGAGCCAAGCAGCATTGTCTCTTCGCGCCCGCGCGCATGCAGCAACCTGTCGGTGAACAGATGCCCGCGCTCACGATCGGCCGCCAGTTGCGCTTCGTCGAGCGCTACGAATGCCAGATCGGCGGCAATCGGCATCGCCTCGACCGTACACAGCAGGTAACGCGCGTCGCGCGGCTCGATCCGTTCCTCGCCGGTGATCAAGGCGACCTGGCCCGCGCCTTTAATCTGGCACACCTTGTCGTAAACCTCGCGCGCCAGCAGCCGCAGCGGAAAGCCGATTGCACCAGAGGAATGTGCAACCAGCCGCTCGATCGCGAGGTGCGTCTTGCCGGTGTTGGTCGGGCCGAGCACCGCCTTGATGCGCGAGGAATCTGCAGAACCGGGATGCTGAGGCATGACCGGGACAACTGTGCCAGCGCGGCGCTTGCCCGGCAAGCCGCAGCGCTTTGAAATGCTGCAAATATCACCCGGCCTTAGGCGAAGATTAACCACCCGTGGTGCAAAGCGACGCCTGCTTGCCGGGCTTTTTCGCGCAGGGGGTGGGACGTGTTCAAGCCGCGCGAATTTACCGGATTCGGCCTCGCCAGCCCTGCGGCGACAGCCGCCGCGCTGACGCCTGTCGCGGCGGTGCCCACCGGACCTGCGCTGAGGCAATTGATCGCCCGCATCAAAGCAATCGATCTGGCGCAAATCGATTGGGCGCCCGATCTGGCCGAAGCTGTGGGCAGCCGCCGCTGGTTTCGCGGGCTGGCGACCTTGCTGGGACTGATTGCCGCGGCTTATGCGCTGTGGCCCGATACGACTGCGCTGGCCGCGCCGCCTGCCATGCCGGTCGATCCGATCGCGCGCGAAGAATTCCGCAGCCAGATGATTCAGCCGCTCGCACTGGGAGCCGACAGCGGCCGCCACATGGCGTCGGCAGCAACCATGTCGGGCGCAGTCGGGGCGCCGCAGCACAACCGGACTCAATTCATTGCCACACTGGGCCAAGGCGACAGCTTGGCCGGAATGCTGGCGCGAGCCGGGGTCACCGCCAGCGACAGCGCTGCGGTCAGCCGGTTGGTAAGCGCGGTCATCCCCGCCGGGCAGATTGCACCGGGCACCCAGTTCGACCTTGCGCTGAGCAGCCAGGCCGGCGGCGTTGCGGCGCTTGAACACCTCAGCTTCCGGGCGCGGTTCGATCTCGATCTGGCGGTGACGCGCAGCGGCGGGCAGCTGCAGTTGCAGCAGCAGACGATTGCAGTCGATACCACCCCGCTGCGGATCCGCGGGACGGTCGGTAACGGGGTCTATCTGTCGGCGCGGGCTGCCGGCGCGCCAATCGAGGCGATCCAGCAATATCTCGAAGTGCTCGACCAGCACCTCAGTCTGGATGGCGCGATCGAGCCGGGCGATACGTTCGACATCATCATTTCCTATCGCCGCGCAGCGAGCGGGGAAAGCCAGGTCGGCGAGCTGCTTTACGCCGGGCTCGAACGCGATGGCCGCCCGCAGGCGCAGCTGCTGCGCTGGGGCAAAGACGGGCAGTTTTTCGAAGCCTCGGGCATGGGCCAGCAGCGTACCGGGTTGATCATGCCGGTGGTTGGCGGACGGGTGACCTCAGGCTTTGGCGCGCGGCGTCACCCGGTGCTGGGCTATACCCGGATGCACGCCGGGATCGATTTCGGCGCGGCTTACGGCTCACCAATCTACGCGGTCAGCGACGGCACGGTGACGTTCGCCGGGTGGCATGGCGGCCACGGCAATTTCGTCAAATTGGCGCACGGCGGGGGGTTCGGTACCGGCTATGGCCACATGAGCCGGATCGCCGTGACGCCGGGCAGCCGGGTCCGCGCCGGACAAGTGATCGGCTACGTCGGTTCAACCGGGCTGTCGACAGGGCCGCATCTGCATTACGAACTTTATCGCGGCGGGGTGCCGGTCAATCCGATGACGGTCAGCTTCACCGTGACAAATCAGGTCGATCCGGCCGAACTGGCCGCTTACAAGGCGCGGCTGGCGCAAGTAAAACAGGTCAAGGCGGGCGCCGCGATGACCAGCCTCGCGCCGCGTCAGGCGGCGGTGGGGCAAACGCCGCGCCGCGAGATCGACCGGATCAAGGGATAGCCCAACAGCCTCGCTTCCCCCGATCGCCAATTGCGGCTAACCGGGCAGCCATGACCGGCCAATATCCCGCCACCCGCTTGCGACGCGCCCGCGCCTCGGCCTGGAGCCGCGCGTTGCACCGCGAAGTGCTGCTTACCCCGGCCGACCTGATCTGGCCGCTGTTCGTTACTGCTGGCAGCGGGGTGGAAGAGCCGATCGGCTCGCTGCCGGGTGTTTCGCGCTGGTCGGTCGATCTGGTGGTGGCGCGCGCGCAGGAAGCCGTCGCGCTGGGCATCCCGTGCGTCGCGCTGTTCCCCAATACGCAGCTCGACCGGCGCAGCGCCGACGGCGCCGAGGCGCTCAATCCCGACAACCTGATGTGCCGCGCAATCGCTGCGATTAAGGCGGCCTGCGGCGATCAGCTGGGCGTGCTGACCGACGTCGCGCTGGATCCCTATACCAGTAATGGGCAAGACGGGCTGGTTGATAGCGCCGGGTATGTCAGCAACGATGCCACGGTCGAGGTTCTGATCGGGCAGAGCCTGAACCAGGCCAAGGCCGGGGCCGACGTGATCGCCCCGTCGGACATGATGGACGGACGGATCGGCGCGATTCGTGCTGCGCTTGAAGACGCCGGGCATCACAACACCCAGATCATGAGCTACGCCGCCAAGTACGCCAGCGCGTTCTACGGCCCGTTCCGCGATGCGGTCGGCTCGACCGGGCTGCTTAAAGGCGACAAGCAGACTTACCAGATGGACCCGGGTAACGCCGAGGAAGCGCTGCGCGAGGTTGAGCTTGATCTGCGCGAAGGCGCCGACAGCGTAATGGTCAAACCGGGACTGCCCTACCTCGACATTGTTCGGCGGGTGAAGGAACGTTTCGAAGTGCCGGTGTTTGCCTATCAGGTCAGCGGTGAATACGCGATGATCGAGGCGGCGGTGGCGGCGGGCGCGGGGCAGCGCGACGGCTTGGTGCTGGAAACGCTGCTGGCGTTCAAGCGCGCCGGGGCATCGGGGGTGTTGACCTATCACGCAGCGCACGCGGCGCGGCTGCTGGGTGGCTGAGTTCCGGCTGGAGACAGAGCGGCTCGTGCTGCGTTCGTGGCGCGCGATGGACCGGGCCCCGTTTGCTGCGATCTGTGCCGATCCGAAAGTCATGGCGACGCTTGGCCCGGTGCTGGACCGCACGGGCAGCGATGCCTTGCTGGGCCGCGTGGAAGCCCGCGAAGCCGCTGACGGGCATACCTTCTGGGCGCTTGAGCGGCGCAGCGACGGCGCGCTGATCGGCTGGTGCGGGGTGATTCGCGGCGATGCGGGGCCGGTCGCGGGCATGGCCGAGATCGGTTGGCGACTGGCTTTCGATGCGTGGGGCTGCGGCTATGCCAGCGAAGGGGCGCGCGCGACCACCGACTGGTTGTTCGCCAACTTGTCCGACGATGCGGCGTGGGCGATCACCAACACCGGCAATGTCCGCAGCCGCGCGGTGATGGAGCGGCTGGGTATGCGGCACCACCCGGAACTCGATTTCGATCACCCGCGGATTGCCGAAGGCGAGCGGCTGCGCCCGCATGTCGCCTATTCGCTCCAGCGCAGCGACTGGACCGGGCAGTGAACGAGGCCGCCAGCCGTCCGGCGCGCGTATTGTTCGCCGTTACGATCCTGACCGGCAGCTTCCTGCTGTTCCTCGTGCAGCCGATGGTGGCGCGGATGGCGCTGCCCCGGCTCGGCGGCGCGCCCAATGTCTGGAACAGCGCGA
>JANMCG010000012.1:0-2235 GCA_031361075.1 Novosphingobium sp.
CAGCCGGTCGAAATCGATGAATTCCAGATCGGGGTGGCCGAAACCTATGACGTGATCGTGCAGCCAGTTGGCGATGCGGCCTATGGCCTGATCGCAGAATCGATCGATCGTTCGGGGCAAGTGCGCGGCACGCTCGCGCCGCGGCTGGGCATGGTCGCGGCGATCCCCGCCATGCGTGAACCCCCGCTGCTGACCATGCGCGATATGGGCATGGGCGATATGAGCGGCATGGCTATGCCGGGCGACATGGCCGGGATGGACCACAGCAAGATGGACATGAGCGGGCATGATATGGGCGCGATGAACATGCGCGATCCCTCGGTTGCGCCGCAGGTAAAGATGGGTCCGGGGGTGCAGATGCTGTCGCCCGCCCCGGCTGACCGGACCGGCGACCGGCCGACCGGGCTGGAACAGGTGGATCACCGCGTCCTGACTTATAAAGACCTCAAATCGCTTGAGCCCAATCCCGATCGGCGCATGCCCACCCGCGAACTGGACGTGCATCTGACCGCGAACATGGAACGCTATATGTGGTCGTTCGACGGCGAGGGCTACAGCGCGGCAACCGAGCCGCTGCCGTTCCGGCTGAATGAGCGGGTGCGGGTCAACCTGATCAACGATACGATGATGCCGCACCCGATCCACCTGCACGGCCATTTCTTCGAAGTGGTCACCGGCAATCCGGGGCATAACCCGCGCAAGCACACCGTCAACGTGCTGCCCGGCGCAAAAGTGGCGTTCGATCTGACCGCCGACGCCTATGGCGACTGGGCGTTCCACTGCCACATGCTGCTGCACATGCACGCCGGAATGTTTCGCGTGGTGACCGTGCGGCGCGAGGAGGCTGCGGCATGAGACTGCTGTTGCCCGCGCTGACTGCCGCGATGGGTTTTGCGTCGCCCGCGGCCGCGCAAATGGCCAATATGCCGGGGATGGACAGGCCGGCCCAACCGGCGCCTGCTCAACAACCCGCGCCGCAACCCGATGATCCGCACGCCGGGCATGATCGGACGGCGATGTCGGACATGGCCAAAACCGAGGACGAGGTGGGCAATCAGCCCGCACCGCCGCCGCCAGACGACCATGCCGCCGATGGCTTGTTTGATCCAGCCGAGCTGGCGCAAAGCCGCGCCGCGATGGCCAGCGAAATGGGCGGCGCAACATATCACAAGGTCATGTTCGATCTGGCTGAAGTGCAGGTCCGCAAAGGCCGCGAAAGCTACCGCTGGGACGCGGAAGCGTGGTTTGGCGGCGATATCAACCGGTTCGTCGTCAAATCCGAAGGCCGCGGCGATTTTCGCGGTGAAACCGGCGAGGCCGAAGTGCAGGCGCTCTATTCACGCGCGATCGGACCCTATTTCGACCTGCAAGGCGGGGTGCGCTATGACATTCGCCCCACCCCGTCGCGCGGCTATCTCACGATCGGGATCGAGGGGCTGGCGCCGTATATGTTCGAAGTGGGCGGCGCGCTGTTTGTGTCGGATCGCGGCGATGTGCTGGCGCGGGCCGAAGGTTCGTTCGACCAACGCATCACCCAGCGACTGATCCTGCAACCGCGCGCCGAGCTCAACTTTGCAGCCCAGGACGTGCGCGACAACGGCATCGGCGCCGGGCTCAGCGATGTCGAACTGGGCCTGCGGCTGCGCTATGAAATACGCCGCGAATTTGCGCCATACATCGGGGTGTCTTACGACGCCAAGGTTGGCAGATCGGCACGATTCGCCCGCGCCGATGGCGAGCGGGTCAGCTCGGCCAGTCTGGTAATCGGCTTGCGTACCTGGTTCTAGTCAGCGACACAGCAGCACAATTTGAAGGAACCGTGCCATGACCAACCGACTGAAACTGGCGCTGGCCGCCATGCTGTTGACCGTCCCGGCAGCGGCGCTGGCGGCAAGCGAGATTGTGGTCCACCGCGATCCGGGCTGTTCTTGCTGCGCCAAATGGGCCGCGCAGATCAAGGCCGGGTTTGGCTGCGCGGTGCAGATTATCGACGATCCTGCACGTCTGGCGCTGCAGCGCAAGGCCGGGCTGCCCGCCGCGCTCGCCTCGTGCCACACCGCGATCATCGATGGGTATGTGTTCGAAGGCCATGTTCCGCTGGCCGACATCAAACGGTTGCTCGCGGCGCGTCCCAAGGGCGTCACCGGGCTGGCGGTGGCCGGAATGCCGATGGGCTCACCAGGGATGGAAATGCCCGGAATGTCGGGCGATCATTACGTGGTGATGGCGTTCGGC